>JAISQE010000135.1 GCA_031274425.1 Synergistaceae bacterium
GGCGCCGTGGCCGGGGCGATCATTCACGACAATGTGAAAGAATACGCTTTGAAAACCGGTTTTTACGTCATCTCTCAGTCGGGAGACACCATGCGGATCGACGTCCCGGAAGGTTTCAAACCGCGGGCCTGGTAATGGGAACCTTTGGATCCCCGCCGCTCGATTCCGCGAGGAAGCGGGCTCTATGTTTAGCCCCAAAACAGCGATAAACCTGTGAGACTATGCGTGGTATTACTCAATGAGATCGTACGCCCGATCATGGCGGTCGTGGTAGAATAATCGAAAGGTTTCATCGAACCCGTCGGAAAGGAGCGGACTTTAGGGATGAACGTGACGTCCATGTTGTCGCGGGGTTATCTCCAACCCTCGCAAAAACAACCCTCGCAAAAAATCCTAAACGACATCAGAGAGCAGGGAGAATCCGTTTCTCTGGCCATGCAGGAGCAGCAGGTTCTCGCACAAGAAAGAGCCCTGAAGGCAAGCTCGGCCGACGCCAAAGTTTCCACCATATACCGCTATTCCATCGGCCCGAACGGACGCCGTTACATCACGGGGGCCGAGGTCACGATCGAGGGCGACGAACAAGCCGTCGACCGCGTCGGCGGGGGCGTCAAACGCGAGAATATCGATCCCGAAGAACCCGGCGAGAATCACGCGACCGACGCGAAGTCCGAAAAAACAGAAGAAAATACCCTGCCGCCGGAAGTTTCCGGAGAGTTGCAAACCTCGGAACAAGAGGCCGTTCGAGGACTCAAGCAGATCGAGCAGGAGGTCATCGCCCATGAGGCGGCCCATCAAGCCGCGGGCGGGCGTTTTGCCGGAGCCGTGAGCTACTCCTACACCCAAGGACCCGACGGCAAACGCTATATTACCGGCGGTGAGGTTCCCATCAACGTTCCGGCCAGCAGCGATCCCGAACAAACGCTGCGCGACATGGAACAAGTACAACGGGCGGCATTGGCCCCCGGCAACCCATCGGGACAGGACCGTAGCGTCGCCGCCGCCGCGGCGGCCGTTGCCGCCCAAGCCCGGCAGCAGTTGTCGACCTCGAAAACGAAAGACGCCGGCGCCCCCGCTTCCGGCGAGTTAAAAACGGGCGCCGCATCCGTTCAAGCCGGCCTGCGTTTTGAAGACATACAATCTCAGGGCAAGACCTCCCCGAACGACGCGCCGCGCTCTCTCGCCCCCGACGACCCGAAAGACGTTTACGCGCGCCATGCCTCGCAATATGGACTTTGGGCCTGGGGGCGGGGTTTCGAGGGCATGTCCCCGGAAAGAACGTCGCCTCGTTACGATTTCGCCGCCTGATCCGAGGCCGCCCTATTTTTTACGGTAATGGATGATTTTTACGACAATTGCTACTCCGCCTTGGGCCTTTCGCCTGAGGCCGAGCCCAATGAAGTCCGGTCCGCTTATCGCCGCCTGATCAAGCTCTATCATCCCGATCATGACAAATCGCTCGCCGCGCAGGTCAAATACGTCGAAATCCGAACCGCTTACGACGCGTTGCGCGACAGACCCGGCACAAAACTCCCGCGCCCGCGGCAACCTTCGCCCCATCGCCGCGGCGACGGCGCGCCCCCGCGCTCCCCTCATGCCGAGGCCTACGGTATGGGAGGCCATACGGGCTGGAGCGTTCGAAACGACGACAACGACACGTTCGATTTTTTCGGCTGGACGTGGACGCTGCCCAAGCACCCGGCAATCAAAACGCGCCGGCCTTTCTCATGGCTTGCGCTGCCCGCCATTTTCTGGGAATCGGTGGACGAGATCGTTGGAGTAGAAATACTTGCGAGGTCCGCTTTCACTTGCTATTTTCTTTGGTGGCAAATCGCTCCGACGACGAGGACCTTGGCGTTTCTGGCCATGCCCCTCTCGCTTTGCGGCTCCGCCGTGTTCCGCTACTACTACACGCGTACGCCGCGGGACAAGGGCGTCTACTTTTTTGCCTCGCTTTGTTACGGCGTCGCACTGAGCGCCGCTTTCACGGTTTGGACTCTTTTCCTCGAGTTCAAGTGGAATTTCCTTTTCACCAAGTTCGTGTACCATTCTCTCGTTTTTTATATGGCGATGCTGCCGTTGTGGATACACCCTCTCATCTGGACGGCCACCGAGCCCAAAAGAAGGAATCGACGCCCCGCTTGAAAACCTCCAGCTTCGACGGCGCGCTCCCGCCTTCATGTCAGGCGGCCCTGCGATATCAAAATGCGATATCAAAAATAAAACGAACCGCCGGGGACCGGAGGAAAATTTTTTGAAAACAAAAAATTTGTAATAACCTCAAATTAAATCTGGTTTTTAATATTTACCAATAATAATCCATTCTTTTTTTGCCGATTATATCGTTTTTACGAGGTAAAACCCCTCTAGAAGCCGTTTGACATCGCTAAATGGGGATGTTAACATGCGGCTAAATTAGGAGCTAATTATGCGCATTAAGGAGATGTTATGCGTGTATATAGGGCTTATTGGGTCGTCTTTATTATGTAAAAAGGGCAGAAAAGCGGCGTTGGACATTCCAGAACTCACCACGCTTTCGTTGATCTACGAGGCCGTCACCGACGCGCCCGCTTTGGCGCGGGAGAACCAAGAGAAAGTGGACGCGCTGTTTTTTTTGGGGCTCGCCCCTTACCTCTTTGCCTTGCACTCCGTCCCTCGTGCCGTTCCTTGGTTCAACATCGGCCTCCCCAGCGGCGGGGTGTGGACCGCCCTGATTCAAGCCAGGCGGCACCTGAACGGCCCGGCGCGCTTCAGCGTCGACGTCATCGGACAGGAAGACCTCTACGCGGTTCTGGACGAAACGGACATCGAGGTTCAGGCGGTCTACAACGTTCCCTACCGGGCGTCTCCCGAGCACGAAAACGAACTGGTCTCCTTTCATTCCGAATGTTACGAGGAAGGCAAGGTCGAATTCTGCCTGACCTGGCTCCTGAGCGCCTGGAAGCGCCTGGTCGCGAAGGGCATCCCGGCCTATTACGTCTCCCCTCCCGTGCAGGCCATACGCGACGCTCTCACGCAAGCCGCGGCCACGCTGCGGTCGGGAAAGGAAGAGCGCCTGAAAACCGTTGTGGGGCTCTATAACATCGAAAACGCATCGGCCTTGAGCGAGGAGCGCCTCGGCGAGGTCCGCGACTTTTTCGCTTTTCACGCCTTAAAACACGGCGTGCTTTTTGTCGGAAAATCTCCGTCTCTTTTTCAAATCGTCGAATCCCACGCCCAGTTCATGGCCGCGACAGGCGAGTTCAGCCGCTCGCCTTTAAAAGAGCGCCTGCTGAAAACATTCCCCGAGCTAGAACTTCGAATGGGCTACGGACTGGCCCCCACCATTTCCACGGCCGAGGAATGGGCGCGGCGGGCGTTGGACTCCGCCCGGGCCGGCGATGTTTTCGACGGCTGCATGTTCGACGGCCGGGATTATCGGAGGATGGGGGAGCCGGAACCCTCTTCGTCCTCTCCCCTGCGCTCGACGGAAACTTTTTCCGAAATCGCGCGGAAAATCGACGTCACCGACGCCACGTTTCTGCGCTACCTTCGTATCCTGGAGGTGCTGGAGAGCCCATTTTCCGCCAGGGAGTTCGCCCATATGGCGGGGATACAGCCTCAAGCCTCCAGAAAAATATTCAACCTGCTGGCCCGAGAGGAGGTTCTGCAAAACGACGGAAAACGTCCGGCCAGCTCCAAGGGGCGTCCCGAAGTGCTCTATCGTTTGACATTAAACAGAAGAGAGGGTATGTGATGGAACAGGGAAATTATCTTGAAATGGCCAACAGCATGTGGATGTGGCTGGCGGCGGGTTTGGCGGTGGCAGTCGTTTTGTTCCAGGCTTTCATTTTTGCGCGAAAGTCTTACAGCACGGGACTTGAGATCGGTTTGACGCGGACGCAGATGAACGATGCCATCAAGAGCAGCGTCATCACGTCGATCGGGCCCTCTTTCGTGATTTTGAGCGCGTTGCTCGCGCTCCTGGTGTCCCTGGGAGGCCCTCTGTCCTGGATGAGGCTTTCTTTCATCGGGTCGGCGATGTTCGAAATGATGGCGGCGAGCTTCGGCACTCAGGCCGTCGGGGTGACGATCGGGTCGGATCCCATGACGCACGTCGCGTTCGCCAACGCCACGTGGACAATGGCCCTGGGGTCGATCGGATGGATCGTCTTTGCGACCCTCGCCGCGGATAAGATGGATAAGGTTCAGCAAAAATTTTCGGGCAGCGATACCGCGCTGATGAGCGTCATCGCGTCCGCCGCCGTCTTGGCCGCTTTCGGCGGCAACAGCGCCTCGCACCTGATCGCCCTCAACAAAAACACGGTGTCCTGCATCGGCGGCGGCGTCATCATGCTGATTCTCAGCCCTTTGGCCGACAAGCGAAACATCAAATGGCTCAAGGAATGGTCTCTTTTTTTCGCGCTCTTGGGCGGCATGTTGATCGCCGTGGCTTGGCCTTTTTAAGCATGGTTTCGAGAATGGAGGTTTCCTCGACATGAACGAAAACACCTATGAAAAAATTTACTTGCCCTATATCATCAAATGGGGGCGTCGCACCAACTGGCTGGGCGTGCTGTTGTCTTTCGGGCCGGCTTTCATGTTGGCCGTCGTTTTCGGCGTCGTTCCCCCCTTTACGGCGATACTGAACGGCTTCATCGCGATAGCCAGCGCCGTCGGCGTCGTTTGGTTCGTGGAGCCCATATCCTACTTCCCCATCATCGGGGTCAGCGGTACGTACATGGCCTTCATCTCCGGCAATATCGGAAACCTGCGCATCCCCTGCGCCATGGTCGCGCAGAAGATCGCGGGGGTGGAGCCCGGCACGAAAGAGGGCACCATCATAGCCACCCTGGGAATGGCCGTGTCCATCGTCGTGAACACCGTGATTCTGACGGCCGGAGTCGCCGCCGGAGCGCAGGTTCTGCAGCAGATGCCCAAACCCGTCGTCTCCGCGCTGCAGCTCCTTTTGCCCGCTCTTTTCGGCGCCATCTTCACGCAGTTCGCGATCAAAAAACTGACCTTGGCCCCCATCGTTTTGGTCATCTCCATTCTGGTCGCCCTCGGAGTGCGAGCCAAGGTCATTCCGGGCTTCGCGTCCATCCTCGGGGTGGTCTTCCTGAGCATCGCCATCGGCGTGTTTTTGTACAAAAAAGGCATGGTCAAATAGCGAGGACATTCGTTACGCAAAGTCCGAAAATATCGCGAAACATAAGGGGGATTTATATATGAACGCTGCCGTGGACAAGAAAGCGCTTGCTACGTGGATAGACAAAAACAAGAAGCCCTTCGAGGACTTGGCCCTGGAGATCTGGGAAAAACCGGAGATGGCCCACGAAGAAAAAGAGGCCGTGAGGCTGCAAACGGCGTTTCTCGAAAAGCGCGGGTTTCGCGTGACGCAAAAAGAAGGTCTGCCCACGGCCTTCATGGCGGAATGGGGGACCGGCGGCCCCGTGGTCGGGATACTGGGAGAATACGACGCCCTGGCGGGGCTTTCTCAGGCCGTGACCGCCAAGTGCGCCCCCGTGGTCCCGGACGCCCCGGGCCACGGCTGCGGACACAATCTGCTGGGCGTCGGCTGCATGCTCGCGGCCTGCGCGGTCAAAGAGATCTTTGCCGCCCAAAACATCGCGGGGACAGTGCGTTACTACGGCTGTCCGGCGGAAGAACAACTGACCGGCAAGGGGGAAATGGCGAAACTCGGCTATTTCCAAGGGACGGATCTTTCGCTCGCCTGGCATCCCGGCGACCACACCTCCGTCTCCGACAGCGTCATGACCGCCCTCGTCTCCGCGAAATTCAAGTTCAAGGGCAAGGCGGCCCACGCGGGAGGCTCGCCCGAGGCCGGGCGCAGCGCCCTCGACGCCGTGGAGCTGATGAACGTCGGAGCGAACTACGTCCGGGAGCACATGATCGACCAGGACAGACTGCACTACGTCATCACCAACGGCGGACTCGCGCCGAACATCGTCCCGTCCGACGCCGAAGTTTGGTATTACGCCCGCGCGCCCCACGACGGCGAGCTGAGATCCCTTTGGAATCGTCTCGTCAACGTAGCCCAAGGAGCCGCCATGATGACGGAAACTCAGGTCAGCCACCATATTCTTGGAGGGTGCTACAACACTCTGGCCAACAGAAGGCTGAACAAGGCGCTGGAGGAAAACCTGATTTCCTTCGCCGGCAGCGCCGGCTTCGACGCCGAGGATTTGAAATTCGGGCGGGAGATTCAGGCGACGCTCCCAAAAGACCAAATCGAGGCGAGCCTCGCCAAACTCTCTCTTGAGGGCGACGACAGAATTTTAGACTCCACTCCCCTTCCCTGCTTCGACACCGGAACCTTCATCATGGGTTCCACCGACGTCGGCGACGTCGCCAACATGATGCCCACCTCCTTGCTGTGGGGCGCGACGTGGCCCGTAGGCGTCGTCGCCCATTCCTGGCAGGCGACGGCCTGCACGGGAAGCGCTATCGGCCTCAAGGGCATGATACAGGCCTCCAAGGCCCTGGCGGGCTGCATTTACGACATCGCCAAAGACGCGTCGATCGTTTCGGAGGCAAAAGAAGAATTCGCTCAACGCCGCGAGGGAAGAAAATACTGCCCCATAGAGGATCTGCTGCAAGCGTAATCGCTCAAGCCCAGGGGGTCGGAACTCGCTCGCCCCCCTGGGCGTTTTTCAGGACTCTTGCCAGTTTTTCAGGACTCTTGCCAGAGGAAGGACACGTTGTCGCGGCACCCCGCGGCCAGGAGGGAATCGAAGAACTCTTTCGCCGCGTCGGCCAGGGTCGTCCCAGAGGGCCGGGTCAGTCGTTGCGTCAATTGCCGCGAGCCCATCGCCTCCCACACCCCGTCGGAACAAAGGAAAAAAACATCGCTTTCGCAACGGGAAACGGCCTTTGTGTAAAGCTCGAACGCTCCGGCCGAACCCGCGGACACGGCGGACGTCACGACGCTTTTTTGAGGATGGACGCGCATCTCGTCCTCGGCGATTTCGCCCTTTTCGTAGAGCGCCTGGACGATCGAGTGGTCGCGCGTCAGGCGCTCCAATTCCCCGCCCGAAAGACGGTAAACGCGACAGTCTCCGCAGTTGAAACAAAGCGCGGTTTTTTCGCGGATCAAAACGCCGCTCACCGTCGCGCCCATTCTGCCTAACGCCGGGTTCCGCCGGACGTCGGCATCCATCCGCAGCGCGGCTTTGTCGAGCAGGGAACGCAGATTCCGTTCGTCTTCCTCCAGGTCGAGTTCGACGCCGAAAACGCCGACGGCTCCCCCGGCCAGCGTCTCGGCGAGGACGCGCGCCGCTTTTTCGCCGCCCTCGTGTCCTCCCATGCCGTCGATCACGGCGAGCAGCAAAGGGCTCTCTCTCGCTTCCAGGACCTCGGGGGATCGCATGTCTCCGGTCCGAACCGCCCCCGCGACGCAAAGGGCGTCCTGATTTTCCTCGCGAAGGGCTCCCCGGTGCGTCATCGAGGCGACGACCAGCGCCGGGCGCGTTTTCTCGCTCATCCGATCACCCTCATCTCGCAGGCCAGGGACAGGGCGACGACGTCCCCCGCCTTCAGAGGGCAGGGCTGCCCCGGCTCCAGCCGTTTCCCGTTGACCCAGGTTCCGTTCGTCGACTGCAAATCCTCGATTCGCCAGGTTCCGCCGCGAAACTCCATCCTCGCGTGGCGGCGCGAGACGGTCCGGGAGTCCTCGAAAAAAACCAGCGCGTCCCCGCTTCTCCCCAAAACGTCCCCGTCCGCCACGGGGATCGCCCGGCCATCGGACAGCCGCGACAGGGTCAGGACGGCGGGCGCGTAAATCGTTCGATCGGAAGCCGCTTCCGGCTCCGGGAGGCTTTCCTCGGTTTTCCCCCGCGCCGCGCCCTGGGTTTCCTCCGGCGGCGCGTTGCCGCTCCCCTCGGGGACGGGCCGCACCGAGGCGAGGTTGGTCATGCAGACGCGGCAGATGACCTCCGAGATAGGGTTTTCTTCGTTGCAGGCCGGGCAAAGTTTTACAAGCATGGCTCGTCTCCTTGTTTATAATACGGGTTTTTCAGGCGGGGAACGTCTCCCTGCCGGGGGATTCCCAGAAGGAACCACGCGCTCCCCCCCTTGGGGCGCGAAGCCTTCACCCGCTGCAAATTGCGCGCGCTTCTCCGCTTCCATTCCTCGTAGCGCGGGAAAAACTCCCGCTTCCAGATCGTCAGGCCCTGGTTGTCCGACCCCTTCCAGACGGAGTCCGTGACGTTTCCCTCCTCGAAAGGCCCGTCCACCAGAGCGGCGAGAAGCGGAGGGTTCGCGAAAAACTCGGGATGACGCTCCAAAAGAACCTCGATCCGGTAACCGCTGTAGATCAAGATATCGTTCGCCCCTTCGAGGTTCAAACGCCTCAGCAATTCCAGCAAAGCCTCCGGCTGGTCGAAGGGCTCTCCGCCTGAGATCGTCAAACCGTCCGGCCGCTGAGAAGATCGCTGGAAAAAAGACAGAATCCGCCGGGCGACGTCCTCCAGAGGGACCGATGTATCCGGCGCGAAACTCCAGGTCTCGGGGGCGACGCATCCCGGACAGCGCCTCGCGCAACCCTGAAGCCAGAGCCCCACCCGCCTCCCCGGACCCAGCGCGTAGACCGGGAAATGCAGCAGGTAGAGAAATAAATTCAACCTGTCGTCTCCCCTCGCTCCATCTCGATCTCCCAGCCCGTCGGGGTCTCCCTCAGATCGTAAACGGCGTAGAAAATCTCCGGCCGGGAGGATCGAACAGCCGCGGAGTCCGTCTCTTGCCGGCTCTCCGTCGTTCCTCCGACCTGCAGCTCGCAGAGCCGCCGCGAAAGGGGGTTCATGAAGAGCGTCTCCAGGTTGCTGCCGATGCCTCGCCCCCCCATCGAGAGGTCCGCGCAGACCAACTCCGATATGCGCCGCAGAGCCTGGTCCTCGAAGCGGATTCGGATGCCGTAGCTGTCCTCCAGGCGGAAAAGGATGTTGTCCATCATCCTGTCAAAGATCTTGCGCGCCGTTTCCTCGCGGATAAAATCGAACACGACGACGTTCTTGCCGATGCGGTTCAAGATCTCCGGCCGGTTGATTTTGTACTTGAAGAAATCGTCAATGGCGGAGCCGATTTTTTGAGATATTTCCTCGTAGGGCATATCCGGCGCGACGCGCTGGCGTTTCGTCCCGTCGGGAAGCTGCTCGAACATCCCCAGGTTGCTGGTGAAAACGATCAGGCTTTCCGAAAAATACACGGTCTCCCCCCGCCCCGAGGTCAGGCGTCCGTCGTCCAGTATCTGCAAAAAGATGTCCAGAATTTTGGGGTGCGCCTTTTCGACCTCGTCGAAAAGCACGACGGAAAAGGGGTTTTGCTTGATGGCGTTCGTCAGCTCGCCCCCCACGTCGTAGCCGACGTAACCGGGCGGAGCCCCCACGAGGCGCTGGTTGGCGTGCTCGTGCCCGAACTCGCTCATGTCGAAACGAATGTAGTGCGTCGAGGACCCGAAGATCAGCTCCGTGATCGCCTTCGCCAGCTCCGTCTTGCCGACCCCCGTGGGCCCGGCCAGAAACAAAATGCCCTTGGGCCGCTGCGAAAAACGGGAGAACTGCGCCCCAGAGAGGTTGAAGCGCGAACGCTTCAAAATGTCGGAGGCGTGACGCACCGCCATCTCCTGCCCCATGACGCGGCGGCTCAAAAAATTCTCCGCCCCCAGGATTTTCTCCCGATCCAGTTTCTCCCACATGTTCTCCTGTATGCCCAGCTTGTAGCGGCGGATGGCGTCTCCGATCTGCCCGAAGGAGATGTGCTCGTGCCACGCTAGTTGGGCGATGGCCGCGATCTCTCCGGCCAAAAGCCCCGTCGTCTGGTCGCGGAAAAGAGAGAGGTTCGCGTCGCGCAGGTTTTTGTCCAGCTCGCCGTACCCGGCGATTTTAGGGGATACGGCCTCCACGATGCAGCTTCGGATCTCGTTGTCCGGACGGGGAAGGGGCAGCACGCGGATGCGCGGGTTGTCGAGGATGTACCAGGGCGGCAGGTCGTTTTCTTTGTCCACGATCCAAAAAACCGGGTTGTACAGGGGCCTGGGAGGAGAAGGCGTTTCAAAGGGGCCAAGAGAGGCGCGGCCTGAGCTTGAATCCGGGGCAATTTTCGGCGTGGACTCGATCGAAAGGCGGAACATGCGATAAAAAAAGGACTCCACCTCGGTTTCGCCGAGAAGGTCCTCTATGCGGGAGGCGAAGCGCAGGATCAAGGCCGTGTGTCCCTCGGCGCTGGCGGACAGGGCCGAGGCCACAGCGGCCGCCTTCTCCAACGTGGCGGGCAGCGTCCCGGCCGGATTCGAGGCTCCTCCGTGGCCCAATTTTTCGCCCGTCAGCCTTTCGAAAAGCTCGGCGCCGCCGCTGAGCAGAGAAAAACCCGTCAACGGCTCGTACTTCGCCGTCAGAACGTAACCTCGATTCGCCAAAAGCTCCTTCAAGTAATCCGACAGCCCCAACGTCGCGACCCCCCCGCTCAAAGCCGCGGGAAAAACGTCGTTGACGTTTCCGTAGAGAACGAACTGAGACTTTATCGCCAGAAAACGCTCGATTTCCCGCGCCCATTTCGGCTTGGTCCCCGGCGGAGGGGCGATATTTTCTTGGCTTCCCTGACCTCCTTGACCTCCTTGACGCGCGAGGTCTTCGGCGTTCATCGAGCCTCACCCTCTCCGTAAAGAGTCCTTTCCTGAAGGTTCCCTCGTCCTTTTCCGCGCTTTTTCTTTCGTCCCCGCATGTTTTTATCGACGACGGTCAAAAGCTCGGACTCCTCCGGCTCCTTGCGAAGCGTGACGTCGATGGGCATGCCCCGCGCTTTCATTTTATCGAGAAATCCGTCCAGGTCGCGGCACCATTTTTTGCCGGCCTCCACGTCTTTTTGCCTCTGCTCCGCGGCCGAGGCGTTTTTCTCCTCCTCGGAGTCCACCGCCCGCACCAGACGCGTGGTCACGACCCCCTTCGGGTCCACCTTCGCCATGACGCGATAGCCCTCGTAGGGAGACTCCAGATAACGAACCTGTCCCGGCCGCAATGCGGGTTCTCGCAGCGCGGGTTCTTGCAAAGCGGGCGCAATCTCGGCGAAATCGGCCTCCGGCAAATCGTCCGTCAACAGCTCGTAACCCAGCTCGGCGAGCGTCTGCTCCACCTTTTGCGCGAAGAAGGCGTCCGCGATCTCCTCCCCCCACGCCCAGACGAAGCGGGAGATGTCCTCGTAGAGCGTCATAAAAAGCCGGCGGTCGATGAACTTTCCGGCGCACAGCGTACCGCACCGCCGGATCAGCTCCGAGCCCTCACGCCCCCCAAGGGGGGTGACCGCCCCCGACTCCGCGGCGTCCTGCGACGCTTGGAGCAGTTCCAGAAGCTCCAAAAGTTTCTCGCGAAAGAATACCGTGGACGCGGCACGCTCGCGCAGCGCCCCCCAGGTCGTCTTCATTTGGTCGCGCAGGCGGATCAACCGGTCCGGAAACGGGGTGTCCGGGTTCAAGTTTTCCAACAGGGGCCGAAGTTTTTCCCCCTCGATATCGTCCATCTGCCCGACGCGGTCGGCCCAGTCGCGAATCTCCAGGATGATCCTCCGCGGGTCCTCCGAAACATGGGGCTCGAAAACATACCGGCGTTCCTCGAGCGCGCCGATATCCGCCTCCGCCGCGGCCTCCGCAAGCGTTTCCATCTCCCGAAGCTCTTCGAGCATCCCCTGCAGTTCCAGCATACGCGCCTCGACGGGAAGCGTCGAAATTTTCCCGAGCTCGCCCTCCAATCGCGCGAGCTCCCCCCTGTAAGGAGGCACGTCGCGGACCCTCAGAGCCTCTAGCAAACCGCGGACGGCCTCCGTCCGGGAGCGGCATTGGGCCTCGTCCAGCTCGCACGTGCGAAGTTTCACCCGCAGCGTGTTCAGCTCGTCGACGGCGGTCGTCATGGCGGAGTCGCTGTCCAGCCGTCCGGGAAGCGAGTCCCTCAGGCTTTCGAAACCCTCCCGCAGTTCTCCCCCGTTTCCGCTCCCCATGCGTCCCAACTCGACGGCGATGTCGTCGAACATCTTTTGTTTCACGGCCTCTTTCCTCTTCGCCAGCTCCTCCAGATCGCGGGCTTGTCCGTTCCGGTCCTGAACGTTCTTCCCTTGCATCCATCCGGCGGCGTCTCCGACGGCTTTGACGGCGCCGACGGCCATATACAAAATGCCGTACACGGCTAAAACTCCAATCGACACAGTACTCAACAAGACCACCTCGTTTCTGTCTATAATTTTATAATCTATAAATTTCCGGCTTTTCCCTCCGCCGCCGAAACGCAGTACGAACCGCAGGCCTCCAGGATACTTTCGGCGTTTCTCCGCAGGGCGCGCCGATCCAGCCCGTAATAAACCATGCCTCCCCCGATCGCCCCGATCAAGAAGGAAAAAGGATAGGGGTAGGACACGAACACCCCGAAGTAAACCAAGGCGAGAAACACGGCCACGGAGCCGATAACGACCTGATACACAACCTGTTGTATCATCGGCTCGTCGCGACGCCCCGTGAGAACGCTGGAGAACACCCTCCTCAAAGGGGTGCGCGTCACGATGGAAACGCCCCACATGCCGAACCCGATCATCGCCAGCAAAATGGGCGCCCCCCAAACGAGGGCGCTGGTTTTCGTGTTTCCCGAGAGATAACGGAGCCCGCAGAAGACGAGCCCGCCGCCGAAGGCCGCTACGGGAAAACGGCTCGACCGGCGGCGCGCGATATCCCGCCGCTTTGCGTACAAATCGACCGCCCTCGCGATGAAGAGCGAGTCCGCCGGAGCGACTCTTCTCTCCTTCAGGCCGGCCAGGCGCTCCACCGCCCGCAAAATCATATTTGTCTCCAACTCGTTGGCCTGAGGAAGCGCGGGAATCGAATCGATCAAAAAGTCCAGTTTTTCGAGAAGCGCGGAAGTCTGTCCCAGCCAGTGAGCCCTGGCCGCTTGAGCGTACTCGTCGAGCCCCAGGTTTTCGTACATGGAAGAGTCCGGGGCAAAATGCCGGGGAATCAGGAGATCCCGCCCCCTCCAAAGCTCGAGCCGCTCCACGCCCAAAGCGTAAGTGGAGGCGGAGCGGAACAGGGCCGACAGCGCGTGGGGCAAAATGTAGTTTTTTTCGAGTTCCTCGAAAGCGGCGCGTTTCAGGGGAGCGGTCTTCATCTCTTTCAGCGTTTCCAGAATTTCTGTTTTAGCCTGAGAAGGCTCAGTGGGAAGGCTTAGGCTTTGGGAAAAACGGAGCTCTCGCGGCCAAAGGAAGGCTTCCGGGGTTTGCAGGGCTTCGAAATGCTCCCATTGTTCCTCCGGCGTCTTTTTGTTCATGAGAAGCAGCAAGGGGCGAAGAAGGGGGTCCTCGTCGAAAGAGGCTCCCCGCCGCAGGCCGGAGAGCCTGACGTACTCGTCGTAAAACGACAAAAGCCGCCCGTTGCCCAGCATGTCGACGATCCGCATTTCCGCGCTCCACGCCTGACGGCCGAGGGCGTTCTCCAGGAAAAGGCGCAGGTTGTCGACGTCGACGCGTTTCCCCATGAGGGAAAAAGGGCATTGGGCGTTGCCGTGAACGAAGCGGAAGAGAGCCATTTCGGAGTCCGCGTCGGCAATTTCGTTTCCCAGCTCCATGGCCTCGTCGAACATCATGTTGCTCTCGAACCACTGCCGGAGTTGACGGAGGACGTTCAAACCGGAGAACCAGGGGTTCTGACGGACGGCGAAGACATGGGCCAGGTCCTCCGGCGTGGCGTAGTTCTTGCCCTCGAAGTGGAAAGGAATCCTTGCCGGGGCCGCGCGAGGGGGCGCGATCGGTTCCTCGTAACAGACGGGGATGTCCCTCCGGCCCGAGAGCCAGCGGACGACCTCCTCGTAGCCCCATCGGCGGGAATCGTCCTTCGTCAACAAACCTTTGACCAGCGAGGCCCACCCCGCCCCGTCGGGATCGCGGAAATCAGGAACCTCCACGTTGTCGACGGTCAGCTTGCGAATGATCTGGGCGTCCGTCAATCCCTCGAGGGGATGCTCGCCGGCCAGAAGTTCGAGCACGATCATGCCCAGCCCCCACCAGTCGCAGGGCCGCCCGATGGCGCGGCTGAAAGCCTCCGGGGCCCAGTACATGGGGGTTCCCTTCAGGGCCGTCATCTTTTGGGAGGCGTCCGCCGCCAAGATCGAGGCGATGCCGAAATCCGTCAAGATCAGGTCTAGAGGTTCGAGCGAACGGACTAAAACGTTGGCGGGCTTGATGTCGCAGTGAATGATCTCGTTGAGGTGCAGGCAACGGATCGCCTCGGCAAGCTCGGACACCAGCTTTTTGACGAAATCGCGGCCACGTTTGGCCTCCGCCGAAATGTCCTGGAGAGAGCCCATTGGGATGTACTCCTGCAGTTCGTACCATCGGCCGGTGTCATCGTCGAAGCCCACATCCCTGAAGACGACGAAACAGCGGCTGTAGGTGCGGCTGATTTCGGCGACGCGGTTCAGCACCTCGATTTGGGGCTCGATCCGATGCCGGTAGAGTTTCAGCACGCAACGTTCCCGCCCCGCCTCCGCCAGGTAGATGTCCGCCTCGGCTCCTCTGGTGGGGAGCTGTTCCAGAATGGTCCAGTCTCGAAAGAGCTTCCCTTTTCCGAGAGAAAGAAACCCCGATGAGGATCGTTCCGCTTCCGGCGTCAAATCCCCGTCCGGCGCGCCGTAACGCAGCGTGGCCTCCGGATCCCGAGCGGGGGAAGAACCCGCCGCGGAGGAGCCGCGCGAACCGCTCGGGTTCTCCGCCAGCGTCGGGGGTCCCTCCGGCAATTCCCTCAACTTCAAGGTCGCGTTCGTCGAGTCCTCCATGAACACCCGCCTCTCCTTTGTCGTTATGATAAAACGTCAACCAACGATGAGAATATCATAACATCTATGACGCAACTGGACGCATGGGCATGGGACTTGGGTGGGGCTTTGGATGGGGCTTTAACGGGTGTACTCACGTTCCGTTTCTTAAAATTTCCAGATAAGCGTCGTAGGCAAACGTCCTGTTCCGGTTCACGCCGGTTGCCTGCACGAGAACGCCCGCTTCCGTCAGCCGCCTCACCGCGTCGGAGGCGGCGTTGAACGTTACGCCGAGCGCTGCCGCCGCCTTTCGGATTTCGATGATGGGGTTTTCCTCCAGATAGGCGAATACCCTCATCGCCGTCTTCGACCCGCGCCCCATGCCTTCCGCGATCGCCGCGTTTTTATCGTGCAAAACGGTCAACTTGTCGATAGCGTCGGTGGCGTCCTCGGCGGATTCATAGACGGCTTGCAGAAAAAACTTCACCCATTGCTCGTAGCTGCCCTTGTTCCGAACCTCCGTCATGCGGTCGTAATATTCGATGCGATTCTTTTTCAGGAAATAGGAAATGTACAGCGCGGGGGTGGTCAACAGACCGCTGACCATGAGGAACAGCGTGATCAGCAGCCTGCCGATTCTCCCGTTGCCATCGAGAAAGGGATGGATGGTCTCGAACTGATAATGAATCAGCGCCGCGCGAATCAGCGCATCCATGCCGTCGTCGTCGTTATTATTGTTGATGTACTTTTCCAGGTCGGACATGGCCTCTACCATGTCTTCCGGCGCGGGCGGGATGTAATGCGCGTTTTTGAGCGCGCTGCCGTGACCTCCAATCCAGTTCTGCGAATGTCGAAATTCGCCGGGGCCTTTTTCCTGCCCTCGGACGCCCTCCATCAAGACCGCATGAGCTTCTCTGATAAGGCGGTTGCACAAGGGCAACCGCTTCAATCTGCCTATTGCGAACTCCGTCGCCTTGACGTAATTGAGGACGTCGGCGACGTCGCGATTTACGTTTTCGTCGAGCTGCGGGTCGAAGACGTCCTCAAGCGTCGCCTGCGTTCCCTCTATCTGGGAGGACATTAAAGCCTCCTTGCGTACATACATGGACACAAAAAGATTGACGTTCGGAATGCGCGCCGCCAAACCCTCCAGTAACGCGAGCTGCTTGTTCGCCTTTACGAGCAGTCGAACAGTTTCGTCGTCGAGTTCGAGGGGTGGGTTCGGCGGCAAAGGCGAAGGGACGAAGGAGCGATACTCCGCCTCGCCGGACAAATTTTTTTTGAATTTTCCCGCTCTGTTGGGCATGATCCGCCTCCCCTTTCCGTGAAGCTAAAACGCGAAGGTGAAATGAGCGCGCTCATTACAACAAGGTTATTTCATTTTGTCAACCCAAACTGAAATAAGCCTGCTTTGAACGCTACCCCGACACCGCATTTACAATTTAACGCTATGGTGATATAAATGCAGCCAGCAGGAAAGAATATAAAGAAGAAAATCAATAAAAAAAGAGGAGGGATTTTTATGGAGACTTACCAGCAATTCATCAACGGCGCTTTGGTCAACTCGCATTCTTCCGAATGGATCGAGGTGGAAAACCCCTATACGGGGGAAATCATCGCCCGCGCTCCCAAGGGGGACGCGCACGACGCCGCAGACGCTTTGGAGGCGGCGCAAAAAGCGCAGGCGGCTTGGGCGGCCAGGACAGCGGCCGACCGCGGCAGTTACCTGAAGAAGATGGCGAACCTGATCCGGGGGCGGCGCGTGGAACTGGCCCGCACCCTGGCCGCTGAGCAGGCCAAGATCCTGCCGCTCGCCCAGGTGGAAATCGACGTCACGGCGGAGTATTTCGACTACTACGCCGGTTGGGCGCGAATCTACGAGGGCGAGATCATCCATAGCGACAGCGCCAATGAGAATATTTTCCTCTTCTGGAAGCCGATCGGCGTGGCCGTCGGGATCTGTCCGTGGAACTTCCCGTTTTTCGTCATGGCCCGCAAAGTGGCTCCGGCGCTTTTGACGGGTTGCGGCATCGTCGTAAAGCCGAGTAGCCTGACGCCGTGCACGACGTTCGAATTTGCCCGCCTGTTGGCGACTCTGGACCTGCCGAAGGGCGTGGTGAATTTCGTCTCCGGCGCGGGGCAGACCTTGGGCAACGCCCTCGTGACCCACCCGATCGCGAATATCGCGTCCCTCACGGGCAGCGTGGAGGCGGGGCAGGAGGTCATCCGCTCCTCCGCCGACAAGGTGATGAAGGTGTCCCTGGAGCTCGGCGGCAAAGCGCCGGCCATCGTTTTCGCCGACGCCGATCTCGACGTGGCGGTCAAGGGCGTCGTGGACTCCCGGGTGATCTTCAGCGGTCAGGTTTGCAATTGCGCGGAAAGGGCCTACGTCCACAAAAGCGTCTACGACGCGTTCATGGAAAAACTCACGAAAGCGATGAAGGCCGTCACGTACGGCGATCCCTTCGCCGACCCGGCGCCCGACATGAGCTCGCAGATCGACAAGAACCAGCTACACAAGATCGACGACATGGTGAAGCGCGCCGTGGCGGCGGGCGGCCAGGTGGTGACGGGAGGCAAGATCGCCGACACGAAAACGGGATATTTCTACGAGCCCACGGTCCTCACCGGCTGCAAGCAGGACTCGGAGATCGTGCAGAAAGAGATCTTCGGCCCGGCGATTCCGATCTTGCCCTTCACGGAATACGAGGAAGCGATCGCCCTGGCCAACGACTGCGAATACGGCCTGACCTCATCCGTCTTCACGACGAACGTCAACACGACCATGCGGGCGATCAAGGACCTAAAGTTCGGGGAGACTTACGTGAACCGCGAGCATTTCGAAGGCATACAGGGATTTCACGCGGGCTGGCGCAAATCCGGCATCGGGGGCGCGGACGGCAAGCATGGACTCTACGAATACCTGCAATCCCAGGTCGCCTATATCCGGTTTTAAGAGACTAGAGGCCGCTCGAATGAGCGGCCTCTATAAATTTCGCCGAGCGCGCCTCAACTCCAACGCCGACGTGCCGATAATGAAAAAGGACACGGTGGAGGTGAAAATGGCGTGAAGAACGTAAATAAATTACAAGGCGCTGTTGTGTTTGTGTTTTTGTGCGTTGGAGGAGTCTTTTTCGGAGGGGCGGCGCGAGCCGAGGCCGCTTCGCTGTGGAACGACAGGAGCAACTGGATTGCGGACCAGCGCCCAAGCCGGATAGGCGATATCGTCACGGTGATGGTCGACGAACAGACGGACACCAAGGACAAGGCCGTCACGGATTTGAAGAAAAGCTCCAGCAACGCCGTCAGCAACGGAACGGGGATCTTGAGCTTCATCCGCCAATTGGGGCTGACCTCGACGAACGACGCGAAGGGCGATAGCTCTATCGAGCGCAAGCACTACGGGAGGACGACGATTTCCTGCGTGGTGACGGACGTGCTGCCCAATGGAAACCTGGTCATCGAGGGGACGCGCGATGTTCGAACGAGCGAGGAGACGCTGCAACTGCAGTTGGTGGGCGTTGTTCGCCCTCAAGACGTCAACAGCGACAACCAGATTCCCAGCAGCCTGATCGCCAACGCCGAGTTGGGCATCAAGGGCAAGGGCGCTTTGAGCCGGACCCAGAAGCCCGGAATTCTCACTCAGGTCCTTCAAGCCATCTTCTAATCAAGTTATCTTTCAGGATAAGGGGATCGAACATGAAAGCGACGCGTAATTTCAAAATACCTTTTCTGATTTTTATTTGCGTCTTCTGGCCCTCGATGGCTCTGGGAGCGGTCAACCTGAGAGACATGGATTTCAATCGCGTGCATCCCCAGGTGCGCATCAAGGATGTCGTCGACGTGGAGGGCGCGCGCTCCAACCAGCTCTCGGGAATCGGCATCGTGATGGGGCTTGCGGGAACGGGCGACAAATCCCCCATGGCGACGCAGATGATGAAGAACATGTTGCAGCAGTACGGCGTGACCGTCGACGAGAGAGCGATCCGCAGCAAAAACGTCGCGGTGGTGTCTCTGACGACGGACCTGCCTCCCTACGCGCGCCCCGGTCAGACCATCGACCTGAACGTCAGCACGATGGGAGACGCCAAAAGCCTTCAGGGCGGGATATTGCTCCAGACGCCGTTGAAGGCCGCGGACGGCAATATCTATGCCGTCGCTCAGGGACCGGTCTTGGTGGGCGGTTACACGGCCTCGGGGTCGGCCGCGACGACGACGAAAAACATCCCGACGACGGGGCGCATCCCCAATGGAGCTATCGTCGAACGCGACGTGCCGGCGGACTATGTAGGGGGCGAACAGTTGGCGCTTCTTTTGCGCGCGCCCGACTTCACCACGGCTCAAAGAATCGCGGACGCGATCAACTCCGCCTTTGGCGCCGTAGCCTATCCCATGGACGCGGGGCGTATCGTCGTCGATCTGCCGGGGCAATACGTAGGGGCTCCGACAGCGTTTCTGGCCAAGATGGAGAAGCTGGAGATCCAGCCCGACTCCGTGGCGCGCGTGGCGGTGAACGAGCGTACCGGCACCGTGGTGATGGGCGGCGACGTCAAGATCAGCTCGGTGGCCGTGGCCCACGGAAACCTGACCGTCTCCGTGGCGGAGGACCCCAACGTGGTGCAGCCCGATCCTCTGAGCGGCGGAGAGACGGCGACGGAAAATCGAACGGATATCACGGCCGACGAGGACGGCACGAGTTTTATCGCTATGCCCTCCACTACGACGGTGCGCGACCTGGTGCGGGTCATCAACGCCATCGGCGCGACCCCGCGCGACGTGATCGAGATTCTTCAGGCCATCAACGAGGCCGGCGCGCTCCACGGCCAGTTGATCAACATGTGACCATGAACCCTTTGCAGGCTTACAACGTCAGGGCGTACAAAACCGAAGTCCCGCCGGAGGTTCACGACACGGCGGAGGCTCGGCGTCTCAAAGAGTCCTGTCAGCAGTTCGAATCTATTTTGTGGGCGCAGATATGGAAAAAAATGAAAACAAACGCCCGGGAGATGGGCAGCGGCGACGAAAAGGCTCGGCCCTGGAGGCAACTGGAAGACCTGTCCGTCGAGATGGCGTCCGAGGAGCTCTCCAAAAGCGGCGGAGCCGGTCTTTGGAAAGTTCTTTACGATCAAATGATCACGAACGTCGCGGCGGGAATGAAAAAGACCGACGATGAGGAGCGCGCGGCGAATGCCTGAGCCGCGCGCTTCCGAGGTCGAGTGGTGGAGCGAGGGCGTTCGTTTCTCCTGTATAGGTTGTGGAAGATGCTGCCGGGGAGAACCCGGCGCTATTTTTTTCACCCCCGGAGAGGAGGCGCGCATTCGAGATTCTCTAGGAATCGACGAGGCCGCGTTCCGCCGGACTTACGTCACCGGCAAATGGGGCAGGCCCAGTTTCGTCGAGCGGCGGAACGGCGACTGCGTTTTTTACGACCCGGAAAGCGCGAAATGCTCGATTTATCCTCTGCGGCCGGCGCAATGCTCGCTTTTCCCCTTCTGGTTCTCCGTGATGGAGTCGAGAGAGGAGTGGGACAGGCAGGCGCGCCAATGCCCGGGCATGAACGAAGGACGCCTCCGCACGGCGGGGGAGATACGAAAACTCCTGGAGCAAAATCCATTCCGAGATCTATAAATCATGACCGCCCTATCACGCTCATCTTCCCCAGAGCCCTTGTTTCTTCGTTCGGGCCTCCTCCTGGAACTTCGCGAAAAGAGCGGCGTATTTCGAGTTCGGCTGGATCGTCATGACCTTGCCGTAACCTTGCAAAATCAGCCTGGCGTTGAACATTCCCCGGCGGACGGCGTCCTCGCCCGTTCCGGGTTTCGTCAGCCACACATAGGCCAGATGACGATTGTACCTGTCCAACGGCGCCACGTCGTATTCCAGCCAGACGGTTTTGTTCGCGAGCGTCGTCTTCGTGAAATTCGACGCCTCCTTGCCGTAAAACTGCACGGGTTTTTTGGGGTGCACGGTCTCCGGAGTGTCGACGCCCAACAGACGCACCGTCCGCTTCTCCCCTGCCACGGTCACCTGGATCGTGTCGCCGTCCGTCACACGGGTGACCACGCCCTGAAGGGCGTCCCCCTGGGGCGCGAAAAACAAATAAAGGATCCCCAACAGCAGAGCCCCTGCCGCGGACGCCAATTTTTTTATCGTAAACCGGGGAATCCCAAACCGAGGAACGGGAAAAAATCCTCGTTTGCGTCTTCTTCTTTTCAAAACTCGACTCAAGAATCTCGACAGCCTTTCCAATCATAAGCTTTTTCAATCGTAAGCCTTTGCAATCATAAACCTTGCAATCATAAGCCTTTGCAATCATAAACTCGTAAACGTCGCCGCGCCCAAAACGGCCGTAAATTGAGAATCCTCGCTGACCCGTAGGGAACCGAGCCGATATCGACGCCCATCGCCTTCGCGCTCAACTCATCATTCTTAACTCATCATTTCCACGAACGCGCCCATACGGGTGGAAAGCTGTTCCACGTCGCCCTGATAGTAGTCGGTTTCCACCGAGATGTAGGCGACGCCTTTTTTGTCCCGCATCCGCTCGCGCACCTGAAAAGTCTCCACGTTGTACGTGTGGCAGGCCTGGAGGATGATGTCCACGACGCCGTCGGCTTTGTACTCGTCGACGAGGGTTTCCAGGAGATCAAGCCGTTTTTCGTTAGGCGACATGCAGGAACAAGGGATTCCCAGGTACTTTGCGGCCAGCGCCTCGTAGGGCGGCAGGCTCTCGTTCACCATCTCGTAGTTGGGCTTGATGCCTCCGCAGTTTTCGAACGCGACGATCACGCCGCCGTTTTCCTCGATGGCGTTGAACACCTTTTCCAGGCTTTTGCCCGTGGGGCACCCCGTGACGATGATGCGCCGTCTGTCGGGCGGGGCGCGGCGTTCGCCCGCTTCATAGTTTTCTCTGAGTTTTCGGGTGAGCTCGCGGATCAAGTCCATGGCTTGGGGCTCTCCGAAGGAGATCTTGAAAAACTCGTTCGCCAAGTGCAGCTCGCGCCCCGAAAGCGGCGCAGGGTCCAGCTTGGAGAGATCGTAGAGCCCGTTCATCACGCAGCGTTCTTCGTTGCGCCGTCTTATCTCCCGCCGCAGATCGTTTTCCGTGATCGTGACGCCCAGCTCCGACTCCAGCCTCGAAACCAGGCGTTCGATCTCCTTTTGCCACATCCTCAGGCTCTCCTCGCCGAGGTAGGTCTGAGGAAGCTGCATCACGTGGGTGGGGCGCAGGCGGTCCAGCAACTCGTACATCTTTTTCTTGCCGTCGCAGGTCGTCTCCCCCACCACCAGACTGCAAAAGTGAAAGTAGGGGCAGGTATCGCTCAGGGCGAAACCATAGCTGGCCTTGATCAAAGGGCAAAGATTGCGAGGCAGGTGCTCCTCCCCCACGGCTATGGGCTTTTCGCTGGTGCTGCAGAGCGTGACGGCAATCGCCCCCGCGGCGCGAATCACCTCGTAAGGGGTGTAGGCGCAGTAACACCCCACCACCTTCTTTCCCGACTCCACGGCCTCTTTGATCGCTACCGGACCCGCCGGTATCGCGTCGCGCATGGTCTCGAACAGAGCTTCTACATCGTGCACGACAGAACCCTCCTGAATAACATCAACCCATCACCGACTTAATATTAAGTTTTTACTCGATCGTGACGTTTTCGCCCATCGCTCCGACAAAGCGGACGCCCGGGTTGTACATTCCCTCGGCGGACAGGGGCGGAACGGCGAAGTCGCCCCTAGTGACGGCCCGCATCTCGAAGCTGTAATCGGCCTTCTGCGACAGGCGGTCGACGAAAAGAAGCAGACGGTCGTCGCGCACGTCGTAATACACGCCCTGAGTTTCCCCTTCTTGCGTGCCCTCGCTGGCCTGAAGCCTGGGGTTCTCGATCTCCATTCCCGCCGGCAGCAGATAGGAGACCGCCACGTCGCTGATGGAGACCGAGGGGGTCAGGCTCAAGGTGACCGAAATTTTCGTTCCCTGCGCGATAGGCTGGTCGAGGGCGAGGAGGTCGCCTTTGTCGTCCTTCCAGACGCACTCCAAAAGCAGTCCCTTGCGGTCCGGCTTCGGGGCGGTCAGGGGCGTGCCCGTAACGCTCCAGGAGTAGTATCCATTGCCGGAGCCCGTCACCCGGAGCGTTGGGGAGGAGGAAACGGCCGAGATTTCGATCGAGGATTTCTCGCCGCTGCGGAAGGAAGCCACCTCCCGCTCGCCGTCCGTCAAAACGCCCTCGAGCTGCCCCTTTTCGTACCCCGCTCTAACGAGGTAACGCCCCAAGGCCATCGCCGCGGCCGCGTTTTCCTGCGTGCTGTACCAGAGATTTTGCCTTCCCCAATCCAGAAGGAGCTGCACGAGCCTCATCGCCTCCATCGACCTCGGCTCCGCCTCCGACCAGATCGACAACAGTTGAGCGGCGTTGCGCACGTTGGAGTCCAGGGTTTCATAGAGAGCCTCCGGAGCCAGGGTTTCGTTGCCGCTCCAGTTTCCAAGCTCCCTCAAGGCGTCCGCCCTGCCCTCGACGAGGGCGTAAGCGCCGGCCAGCCAGATGCGCCCGGAAGGCCACATCTCGTTGGTGTTTTCCTTCAGATAGTGCAGCCAGCCTAGAGGCTTTTCCCCGTTCAGGGCCAAGACGTAAGCGGCATAAGCCTTGGTGGTGAAGTCGTCCCTTATCTGGTATCGATAGCTGGAGCTGCCCGGAATCGAGGCCAGAAACTGCCTCAGCCAGTTGAGCACGCCCTTCAGCATCTCCTCGGGATAGTCGACGCCGGCCTTCCGCGCCTCGACCAGGAAATGGGCCGCGTAAACGCTGCCCCAGTTGTAGGGCGTCCCCCATCCGGGCCATTTCGCGAAGGAGCCGTCGTAAAGCTGCATCGTCTGGATGCGCGCAAGGGCGGCATCGGTTTTCAATTTGACGGAGCGGCTGTCGATCAGCAAAGGATCGATCTCGGAAATCGCGTCGGGCAGAACCAGGAACGGCCACGCCGCCGAGAGCGTTTGTTCGAGACATCCATAGGGATAGGCCGCCAGGAAGCTCGTGGCCTTCGTCAAGTCCACAAGAGGGGTGTCGGCAAGGACGATCTTCCCCGCGACGGGGGCCGCGAAGGCGTCTTTGGCGATCTCGATCTTCGCGTCGCCGCTTTCGAAAAATCCCGACCCGGAAAGGGTGACGACGGGGAAGGGCGAGCGCACCGGCATATCGATGGACTGTTCGTAGGTTTTTTCCTCGTCTCCCTCTTTCCATGAAGTCTTGACGCTATAGATCGCCGTCCCCGGGCTCTTGGCCTTCAACGCCACCTCCCATTTGCGGGAGGCCCCGGACGGAATGGACGCCTTCAGGCTTCCTTGGTTCTCCTCGATGGTTTTCCCAAAACTTTCCTCGAAGGAAAGCTCTCCCGACGTCGAGAGTTCCACCGTCACGTCTTTCGACGTCGCGCTCGAGTTGTAAACCGTCAAAGGCACGATGAAGACGTCGCCGGGGGTGGCGAAACGAGGAAGGTCCATCTCCGCGACCAGGTCCCGGGCAATCTGCACCGTCTGCTCCGCCATTCCGAAACGGGCCCCGGACGTCCCCACGGCGAAGACGCGTCCGCGCCCGCTGAACTCCGGCAGCTCCAGCTCCGTCTTGACGACGCCGGTTTCGTCCGCCGAAAGCAATCCGTCGAAAAGGGAAAGGATCTTGAACCTTTTCGCCCCGTTTGCGGCGGCAAAGGCGCTCAGGCTGGCTCCCCCGGAGGGGTGCAACAGCTCCGTGCTCCGCGACTCCACCGGCACCAAAAGATCGTAGATATCGTAGCCGTCCGAGTTCATCCGGCGCTGCCCCAGAAAGCGGCCCATGAGGTCCGGCGTCTTGAAGTTCGTCAAACCCAGCACTCCATCGTCGACCAGCGCCAGTGCCAGCTCTCCCTTCGCGGGGTTGCCCCCGGCGTCGGTCAGGGTCAGAGTGACGGGCAGCTTCGTCGCCGGCTCGATTTTCGCGGGCGCGTCGATGCCGATGACCAATCGATGCGGATCGAGGTCGATATCGATGCGTTTGATTCCAATGGCGCGGTGAGCGCCCCACGCCTCGTTCTCCGTGACGGGGCGGATCAGCCAGGCGGCGCACCAAGCGTTGGGAATCATCTGCTCGGTTATCGGGACCTCCAGGACGGCCTCCGCTTTGTCCACCTTGACGATTTTACGGTCGACGAGCCCCATCGCCTCCACGTCGAAAAGCAAAAGCCCCTCGAAAGGCGAGCGCAGCGTAACCTTCGCCACGTCCCCCACTTTGTAGCGTTCTTTGTCCAACTCGATCTCGACGCGATCCAGCAACTGCGATCCCCCGCCCGCGTACTCGGGGTCGTCGGCGTAGAAGCGAACGGAGGCGCTGGCGTTGTTCCTCGCGTCGCTCACCTGCACCCTATAGGTCCCCCAGATCTCGGGTTTGAACGTGACCTCCGCCACGCCGTCCTTGACCGTAACGGGCTTGCTGGCGACCTTGCTGAACTCCTCGGTGCTCTGCCAGCGCGTGTAGCCGTCCAGTTCGACCAAATTGTAATTCCACGTCACTCGGTAGAACGTGGCGGTGAGCTCGTCGGGGTCGGCCGGTTCCTCGTCGGGCGTGATCGCCGCGACGCGGAACTTGAGTTCTTTGCCCACGGCCGGGACGCCCTCTGGGGCGGTCAGGCCCAGAAGCCAGCGCGAGGGATAATAGGGAAGGGTCACGCTGTCGGATACCCAGCGTCCTCCTTCCTCCATGGCGGCGCCGGCCACCGTCACGTCGATGACCGGCGCCCGCCAGTCGTCGGTCATCAGGGACAGTTCGAAGCTCCCTTTGCCCTCTCCGTTCAGGGTTCCTTCGTGGATCGCGTCGGAAACGGGAAAAAACTTCCTCTCGTCGTCGTCGAAGGTATAAGACCTCCATTTATCCTGTTTGGGGACGAAAGAACCCCGTCTCGCGCGCCACGAGGCCTCCCATTTCAACCCCGCGCCGTCCACGCCGAAGAGATATCGCGCGGAGATGTCGAACGGCGTCCCCGAATCCTCGAACGTCAGCCACTTGGCGTCGGTGGTCAGCTTGACCTCGATACGCGGCGGGGCGAAGTCCTCCACGGAGAAGTGCATCACCGCCAGAGCGCGGCTTTCGTCGCCTGGAACGAAAAGCGAGGCGTCCCATTTCCCGGTCAGGGCGTTGTGGGGAAGCTCCAACTCGAAGAGAGCGCCGCCCTCTTCGCTCAAAAGCGAGGTTCCGCGCTTGACCGTGCGCCCCAGCGGGTCGCGGACGACGAAAAGCACGGGAAAGGACTCGGGCGTCGAGAGATCGTGCCCTCGAACGACGGCCTTGAAGGGCACGCGCTCGCTCGTGCGGTAGATGTCGCGGGCGGAAAAAATCGAGGCGTCGTAGCCCGACCTCAGCCAGGGACGCCCGGAGGTGTCGAAGACCTCCTGGGACAACAGCCCCCGGGTTAGTCTCACGAAGGTGATGTCCTGTCCAGTCGCGTCGTTCGGGGAAGTTCCCGTCGCGGATTTGGAAATCGTCACGAAAGAAGGGGTTCTATCGTCCGTTTCCCAGACCTGGCCGCGCCGCAGGTGCCACACGCCGTCCATGCCGGTTCGCCCCTCGGCCAGCAGCTGATTCGCGGAACTGTAGACCCGAACATTGGCCCCCACGACGGGCTCGATCGTCGAAAGGGTGTTGACCCAGACCAGAATGCCGTCCTCCCACAGGCGCACGGCGGCGCCCATATCGCTGAGGTTCACGATCTGGCTGCGCTCGTTCCAATAGTCGTCGTCGGGATTGGAAAGCGTCAGCAGGAAAAGCCCGCGACGCCCGACACCGCCGTCGGCGCTCACAAGCTCGTCGATCGAGATGCTGCGGCGCGCTTTTTCGTTCAGGGGAAGGGAGAGCTGAAACTCTTTGCTGGCGACGCGTCTGGCGAGATCTTGCCGGAAGTAGGAGTAATCGCCGCGCATGGCGTAGGGAAGGTTGTTCTCGTAAAGCCTCCAGAGCCCGAGCCGCAGGTTCCGTACGTTGACGAGCTCCACGGGGATCCTCCCGCCCCCGATGGGCGACAGGAACATTCCCGCGGCGGGAAACTCTATAGACGGGGAAAGGTCCGGCATGATCACGGCCTGGGTGTGATCCTGTTCCAGAACGACGCCGCCGTTTTTGGCGGGCAAGCCTTTTTTGAAAGTGAAGACGTACCTCTCCCGCGGCTTGAAGTCGCCCTGGAGGCGAATCCTGCTGTCCCAATGAGAATAGGGCGTGAAGGAAACCTTCGGCTCGACCTCGATGAAACTGGCGAGGACGTCGACATCGACGGCGAGGTTGGTGTCCACGTACACGCCGCTGTTGTCGTTATACGTGACAAGTCCCTCCACTCTCAGGACGGGTTTGAGCTCCAGACGCCGGACTTCTTCTTTCTCCAGGCCCAGAGTTCCCGTCTCGCCGGTGAGCCCGGCGGCCACCCGGACGTTCAAGTCGATCGTCCGGGACATGTCGCCCATGGGGACAAAGGCGTGAAGCGTCTTCGACGCGACGCCGGAAAGGTGATACGTCGCGTGCCCGTTGCCGGAGCCTATGGTGAGAAACCCCCTCAGGCGGGAGGGGGAGACGGGGGCGTTGAAATCGAGCTGAACGTCGATTCCGCTATTGCGCGCCCAGGCCGCGCGCACGGACAAAAGCGACAGAGGGTCGGTCTGGAAGACGTAACGCCTCTCGGGAACGGTCCGCCCTTTCAGGGTTTTCAGCCCGTCCTTGACCGAGGCGGCGTAGGACGTGGACATCTCCAAAGGAGCCAAAAGAGAGGCCGAAAAGGTGCGCTGATCCAACCATTTCCCCTCGGCTTGGATCTGCGGCGTCACCACGAAGGGGAAGTCGGCGACCGGCAGAACATTGCCCACCGTTTCCTGGGAAACGATCGCGTCGGCAAAAGTCATTTTGAACGCGACGTTGTTCGAAACCCTTCCCGTGGGCGTGAAGGATACGGACCCTCCGGCCGCCCTGGCGGGCGAGGCCTCTGCGGAAACGAGGGGCACCGGGGCGAACAGAATCGAGACGAACACGATCCAAACGAACAGAGCGAGAGGTAATTTGCCATTCCTTGCTTTACGATGCATCGATTTTCCTCCTACATAATATGTCTTCGGATACGAGCGACGAGGGACCGCATGTGGTCTATTGCGGTCTATTATAGACGACGTTCGCGCGATTTTCAGAGCCGCGTATCGACCACCCTCCATGTTAACCCTCCATGCCAATCATCCATGCCGTTTCCATGCCGCCGTCGTACCGCATACG
>JAISQE010000145.1 GCA_031274425.1 Synergistaceae bacterium
GTTTGCGTGCTAAATACGAAAGTGATCTATGGCATCCTTGTGTCGTTGAAAAACTTTTGACATCTCAGTTTGAACAATTATCAATTGCTTAAAAACCTATAAATTTTTGTTACACCCCAGAAGGATTCAAAAAGATTGACAGAGCGTCAATCATCGGCTAATTTATAACTCGACATAAAATCAGCCGATAAGGGAGCGTTGTCTCATGGCGAATTATATCCGACGGGACATGGAAGGGATCGTGCTGGAGCTCGACACGCAGTATCCGGTCATTTTGGTCACGGGCCCGCGTCAGGTGGGTAAGACGACCATGCTGCAGACGCTGATGCGCGGCACGGAGAGGCGGTACGTGTCGCTGGACGACCTGACGAACCGTTCCCTGGCCCGGACGGACCCCGCTATGTTTTTCCAACTGCACAAGCCGCCCGTTCTCGTAGACGAGGTGCAGTACGCCCCGGAGCTGTTTGCCCAGATCAAGATTATCGCGGACAGGGACAGAAAGGCGGGCGCTTTTTGGCTGACGGGTTCGCAGGTTTTCAAGCTGATGCGCGGGGTGCGGGAGTCTTTGGCGGGACGCGTCGCGTTGCTGGAGCTATCGTCGTGCTCGCAAAACGAAATTTTGGGAAGAGGGAAAAACATCCCGTTCACCACGGACTTCGAAGCGTTGAGGGAACGCCAAAACGAAAGCCCCGTCACGGACGTGTCGGAGATCTTCCGGCGCATTCACAAAGGGGGCATGCCCGCTCTCGTCAGCGGTCAATATCGGGACAACGGCGTCTTTTACTCAAGCTACCTGAACACCTACCTGGAACGCGACATCCGCGAGCTGTCGGGCGACATCGACTCCGTCAGGTTTCTGCGTTTCGTCACGTCGGCGGCGTGCCGGTGCGCTCAAATGCTCAACATCTCCGACATCGCGCAGGACTCGGACATCGGTCAGAGCACGGCGAAAAATTGGCTGAACATCCTCGAAACGCTGGGGGTTGTCTTTTATCTTCATCCCTATTCCAACAATACGCTCAAACGAACGGTGAAAACGCCCAAGCTCTATTTCTTCGACTGCGGGCTCGTCGCCTACCTCGCCAAATGGAGCAGCCCCGAAACGCTGGAAAGCGGCGCAATGAGCGGCGCGATCCTCGAAAATTACGTCGTGAGCGAGATCGTCAAAAGCTACCGCAACGCGGCGAAAACCCCTTTCTTGTACTACTACCGAGACAAAGACATGAGAGAGATCGACCTGATCTTAGAGGCGGACGGGCGGCTTTCCCCCATCGAGATCAAAAAAACGGCTTCGCCGGACAAGCGATTGACGAACGTCTTCAAAACGCTCGACCGATCGGGCAAAAAGCGAGGCAACGGCGCGGTGTTGTGCATGGCGCGGGAGCTATCCGCCCTCGACGCCGAAAACTACGTCGTGCCGATCGGGCTGCTTTGACAATTATTTACGACCCTCCCAGGTAGGCCTCGCGAATCATGGGGTTCTCGATAAGCTCCCCGCTCGACGCGCTTTCCACGATCCGGCCCGTCCGCAGGACATAACCTCGGTCGCCGATGTCGAGCGCCTGAAGAGCGTTTTGCTCCACCAGCAGTACGGTCACTCCCTCCTCCCGGATCTTCAGAATCGTGTCGAAAAGCGCGTCCGTCACCAACGGCGCCAAACCCAGCGACGGCTCGTCCAAAAGCAGGATGGACGGGCGGCTCATCAGGGCGCGGGAGATGGCGAGCATCTGCTGTTCTCCCCCCGAAAGCGTTCCCGCGCGCTGGGCGATACGCTCCCTCAACACGGGATACAGGGAAAAGCAGCGCTCCAGGTCCGCGGCTATCCCCTCCCGGTCCGTGCGTCGTATCGAACCCATGATCAGATTTTCCCTTACGGTCAACGCGGAAAAGAGACGCCGCCGCTCGGGAACCAAAGAAATCCCCAAATTCACGATCTCGTGCGGACGGGCGGAGGCCGCGCCCCGAACGAAGGGAGCGCCGTTCAGCAGGACAGCGCCCTCCGTTATCGGCAACACCCCGGCGATGGCCCACATCAAAGTGGACTTCCCCGCCCCGTTCACGCCCACGACGCAGACGATCTCGCCCTTGCCGACGACGAGATCCACTCCGTGCAGGGCGTGGATGTTGCCATAGTGGACGTGCAACCCTCGAACTTCCAGATATTTTTCCGGCTCTTTTCCCAGATCTTTTTCCAACTCTTTTCGCGGGCGTCTTTCATCGACCATGTTCGTTTTTTCCTTTGCGGCCCAGATAGGCGGCGATGACGCGTTCGTCGCTCCGAATCGCGTGAGGCGACCCCTCCGCCAAAAGCGTGCCCCGCTCCATCACCACGATGCGGGTGCATACGTTCATCACCAGGTTGATATGGTGTTCGATCAACATCATCGTCACGTCGAAATCCTTTTGCGTTTTGAGGATGACCTCTCCCAGCTCTCGCGTCTCCGCCTCGTTCATGCCCGCCGCGGGCTCGTCCAAAAGCACGAGGCGCGGACCTTGAACCAAAAGCCCGCAGGCCAGCGCGCGAGCGATCTCCAACTTGCGCTGCAGCCCGTAGGGCAGCGTCGAGGCGAGGCGATACGCCGTGTCCGCGAGTCCCATGTCCTCCATGACGGCAAGCGCCGTCTCCCGCGCCTTCCGCTCCTCCCCACGGACGAAAGGAGTGCGGAAAAACGCCCCCAGCGCGGCGTCGCCTCGCGCGAGAAGCGGCGTCATGACGTTTTCGAGACAGGTCATTCGATTGAAAAGACGGATGTTTTGAAACGTGCGCGCTATCCCAGCCCTCACCACCTCGTGAGGACGTTTTTTCGTCAGGTCGATTCCATTCAGGAAAATCGTTCCGGCCGTCGGTCGATAAACGCCCGTAATCAGGTTGAACACCGTCGTCTTCCCCGCTCCGTTGGGGCCGATCAGCCCCATGATGCCGCCCCGCGCCACATCGAAGGACAGCGCCTCGACGGCGCGGATTCCTCCGAACGAGCGAGAGAGGCCGCGCACCTCCAGCAGGGAGGTTGGCCCCGGAGCCGTCATCGCGCCCGTCCTCGGAACAAGTCGGAAAGCTCACGGTAACCCAAAAGCCCCTGAGGCCGGTAGATCATGATCAAAACCAGCAAAAGCCCGTACGCCGGAAGACGCCACATGTTGAGCGACCTCAGCATCTCCGGCAGGGCCGTAAACACGAACGCGACGATGACGGGGCCGGAGACGCTACCGATGCCGCCCGCGATAACCGAGGCCAGGAGCTGCGTGGACTGCGTCAAGGTGAACATGACGGGCTGGATGAACGCCAGCCGGTGCGCCAAAAGCGCCCCGGAGGCCCCGCACAGAGTCGCGCTGACCACCAGCGAAAGCAGACGCATCTTGAAAAGGTCGATTCCCGCCATTTCCGCCGCGATCGGGTCCTCGCGTATCGCCACGAAGAGCGTTCCGAAACGCGACTTCAGAAAATTGCGCGTCGCCAAAAGGCTCAGGGCCAAGGTTCCGAGTATCCACCCCGGCCCGCTGAACTCGTTCACCGACAGGCCTCGCGCGCCGTTCGTTATGGAGAGGTTTTCGAGGCACACCCGCAACGCTTCCCCGAACCCGAGGATCGCGATGGCGAAATAATCGCTGCGCAGCTTGGCCCGAAGCGTCGGAATCCCGATGACGAGGCTCGATAGCCCCGCCGCCGCCATGCCGGCCGGCAAAGCGAAAAAGAAAGGAACGTTCCAGTGATAGGTCAACACCCCGGAAGCATAGGCCCCAATACCGACGAAGGCCGCGTGCCCCAAGGAAAACAACCCGGTAAAACCGGTAAACACGGCGAGCCCCAACACGGCGATCATGTTGATGCACGCCAGCATCACGACGTTGATTTCGTAATCCATAAGCTAAACTTTTTCCTCCGTGTCGCGTCCCATCAGGCCGTTCGGCAGCCATATCAAAAGCGCGATCAGCATCGTGAAGCTGAAGACGTCCCGCAACACGCTGGAGAGGTATGTGGAAACCAGGGTCTCCAGAACCCCCAGAATCAGCCCCCCGACCAGCGCTCCGGGCAGGCTGCCGAGTCCGCCGATCACGGCGGCGATGTAGGCTTTGTTGGTGACCCAACCCATGGTGGGATAGACAAAATACTTGATCCCCAAAAAAACCCCCGCGACGCCGGCAAAAGCCCCGGCGAGGAAGAAGACGATCGAAATCAGCCGGTCCGTGTTCACCCCCATCAGGGAGCACATCGTCATGTCGTTCACGCCGGCGCGGATCGCGATGCCCGTCTTCGTCCTCGTGATGAAGAGGTGCAGGGCAAAGATCGCCCCAATCGACACCGTGAAAGCGAAAAGATCGAGCAGGGAGAGGGAACTGCCCCATACGTCGACGACCTTCCGTTTGAAAAACTCCGGGAACGCGTAAAAACGCGAACCGATCGTCGCGTACACCATGTTCTCCAAAAATACGGAACACCCCATGGCGCTGATCATCAGAAAAAGCGACGGCGCCCTCCGGCGGCGCAAGACGGAATAGGCGACCCGCTCGTTGAAGACCGAGAGGAGCCCCGCGCCCACCACGCTGCCCGACACCACCAGGCCCAGCCCCCAATGCAGCTGCGTCGCCAACGCGAGACCCATATAGGCCCCCAGCATGATCACGGCGCCGTGGGCAAAATTGCTGAAGGACAGGATACTGAAAATCAGGGAATATCCTACAGCCATCAACGAGTAAATGCCGCCGATCGAGAGACCGGTGACGAGAGTCTGCAAAAACACCTCAAATTCCTCTGTCCGCTCGACGGGCTGTCCGCCTCACTCTCCCTGATATTTTTCCACGAACACGAACGCCTTTTTGGCCACATCCACCTTCTGGATGACGGCGGGCTTGTTCAGAGGGTTGTGGTCGGTCGGGTCCACCGTCAGGACGCCGCTGGTCACCTTGACGTCTTTCAAGTTAGCCAAGGCCTCCGCCAGTTTCGGGCCCTCGACCGAGTCAGCGGCTTTCGCCGCCTCGACGATCATGATCAGCGCGTCTTGGGCCATAATCGGGTTCGGCAGCACGGGCTCCGCGCCGAAGGCCTCGCGGTACTCCGCGACAAAACTTTGAATGTCGGGATCGTCCAAATCGGCCAAATTCACAAAATACGCGCCGTCGACCGAATCACCGCCCAGGTCGATCAAGTCGGGGCTGCCCCAGTTGTCGGTGCCCAACAAAACGGCCGTGATCCCCAGATCTCTCGCCTGTCTGGCGGCCAACGCGGCTTCTTTCTGGCTGGTGGGGATAAAAAACACGTCAGGAGCGAGTTCTTTGATCTTTCCAAGCTGAGCGCGATAGTCCAGCTCCTCGGAACGGAAAGCCTCCTTGGCCACCACCTCCCCGCCGCGAGCGACAAACGCGTCCTCGAAATACTTGGAAAGCCACTGACCGTAGTCCGATCCCACATCGTAGAGTATCGCCGCCTTTTTCGCGCTCAACCGGTCCACGGCGAAACGCGCCGCCACCGTCCCCTGGAACGGGTCGATGAAGCAGGGGCGGAAAGCGTAGGGGCGCACCTTTTCCGTCTTCTGATCCACGGTCACGTACGGATTGGTGGCGGTGGTGACGATCATCGGAATCTCCGCGCGCTCCAACACCGGGGCGGTCGCGATGGAGTTTCCGCTCTGCGCCGGGCCGATCACGGCGATGACCTTATCCCCCGCCAACCGGCGGGCGACGTTCACCGACTCGATGGCGTCGTTGCGATTATCGTAACGAACGATCACGATGGGGCTGCCCAAAATACCGCCCTCCGCGTTGAGTTTTTCCACCAGCATATCCAGCGCGTTCGCCTCGGACTGCCCCCACATCGAAGCGCCTCCCGTCAAAGAGACGGTATGCCCGATCTTGATCGCCTCGGCCGCGAAGACCGTACCCGCAAGCAAAAACATCATGGCGACGGCAACGCAAAAAACGATCGACTTCTTCATTTTTTCCACTCTCATTTTCATTCTCATACGACTCCTTCGAGAAATAGTTTACTACGATGATCAATTATATATCAAAATTACGGAAGCGCGCCCCTTTTGTGCTACAATTTTTGGAAAATCATGCTCACACAGCAAGAGGAGATGGCGCGTATGGTGGTGTTGCTGGTCCTGACGGCGGGATGGGTACTGCTCGCGCCGTTTTTTGTTTTGGGCAGAATCGGAGGCGCCGAAGAACGTTTGGAGCGAGCTTTCAAGGAAGAAATTCACCGGACGGAGGATCGACTGAGGCGACACATCTGGGAGCTGCAACAACGCCTCGACGCGATCGAAAGCCCGCGCTTTCCAGCCGAACAGACCTTTTCTCCGCCGCCCAAGGACCTTCGCGAGACGAGCGCCGTCGTCCCGGAGTCTTCGCGCGAAATCCCGCGAGAGTCCGAGAGCCTTCCGCCGCCCCTCGCCGCCGAAGAACCCGCGCCCGAAAACACCTTCGTCGAACCGTTCGCCCCGGAAGGAGCCGTCGCGCAAGCCGTCTCCGAAGCGCCTTTTTTCGCGGACGTTGCCGAACCTTCGCCCGAAGAACCCCCAGTGCGGACATCGTACGTACAAAAGCTGTCCCAATATGAACCTAGCGCCGAGCACGCCGAAAAGCCGGGGGTTATCGCGTCGGCGACGCGGAGGCTTTTTTCCTGGCTCTTGAAGGAGGGCAACATCTGGGTCTGCGGGGGAGTGTTCCTGTTTTTCGTGGGGTTCGGCCTGCTTTTCAGCTACGCGATACAGAGGGGCGTCCTGACCCTGGAGATGCGCCTTGCCGCCGCGTCCGTCACGGGAATCGTCATGGCGGGGTGGGGGTTCCGCATTCGGGAGCGGCGGCGCGCCTACGCCCTGATTTTGCAGGGCGGGGGGATGGGCGTGCTCTACCTCGTCATTCTGGGCGCGACGAAGTTCAACGCGCTTTCCACGGGACTGCCCATTCTATCCCCAGCGGCCGCCGTCGCCTCCATGCTCGTTCTCTCCGTCTTCACCGTCCTTTTGGCCCTGCTACAGGACTACCAGCCCTTGGCGCTTTTCGCCGTTTTGGGCGGGTTCGTCGCGCCCATCCTCGTCAGCACCGGCAGCCGTAATCACGTGGTTCTTTTTTCCATTTATTCGCTCCTGAATCTAGAAATACTGGCGCTTGCCGTGAAGCGAGACTGGCGTCTTCTCAACCGCTCGGGCTTCCTTCTCACCGTCGGAATCGGAACGGCCTGGGGCTTCCGCGACTGGAGACCCGAACTCTTTGCCTCCGTGGAGCCCTTCCTCCTGGCGTTTTTCGCGACCTATACCCTGATCGCGCTCTGCGGGGGACGTGGACGGGAAACGCGCGCACCCGACCTTCCCACACCTGATCTTCTTTTGGCTGTGAGCGTGCCCTTCAGCTTTTTCTTCCTTCAAATGAAGGTCGCCGGACATTTCGAGTACGGCATGGCCCTCACCTGCCTGGGGCTAGGGTTGGCGCATCTGCTGCTCGGCGCGCGGCTGCGTCGCTTACATCGTCAGGAGCGCGGGGAAGGCGGGCGGAGCTCTATCCTGCCGAACCTTCACATGGGTTTATGCCTCCTGTTCTCCAACCTCGTCATCCCCTACGCCTTCGAGAGCGCGGCGTCCTCCGCGATATGGGCGGCCGAGGGAGCGTTCCTGGTCGTCGCGGCGTATCGATGCGGCAGCTATAAAGCCCTGCTCGGAGGCATCCTTCTCCACATCGGGGCGATGGGGCTCTACTGCCTCGACCTGCCCCGGTTGCAGTGGAACGACGCCTCGCGGCTGAGCCCCATCTTCGTCAGCGGACTGTTGTTCGCCGTGTCCCACTGGGTCAGCGGATTTTTCGCCTCGCGCTTCCGCCCCTTGGCCGACGGCCCTCTGTACGACGACTGGGAGAAGGGGCTGCAAAAATTTTGGGGGCGAGGCGTCGAACCCACGCGTGCCGCCCTCTCCTGGACGTTCGTCGTTCTGGGATCGCTTTGGTGGTGGACGACGGTTTACGATCAGGTCCCGCGCCTGAACATCGCCTGGCTCTCCGTCTTTTCCGTCGTCTGCCTCACGGCGCTGGCCGGGTGCTGGGCGTCCGCGCGCCTCGACTGGCGGCCCGCCCGCTTCCCGCTGGCCGGGCCTCTGATCTTGGGCGCGCTGGAGGCGGGAAACCACCTCATTCTGAGCATTTCCCGTCATGCCCTCTACCCGCTGGATGTGACGCGGCACGTGGGCCTCGACGCCCTCGTCTACCTGGGCTCCGTCGGAGCCTCCCTCTATCTGCTGCGCAAAGCGGCGGCCACGCTTTTTTCGAAGACCGTTCTCTTCGCGGCGGTTTTGATCGGGCTCTTTATGTCCAATCGGGCGATGCTGCGGCTCGGGTCTCAGCTCAGCGCCGACTGGGGGCTTTTCTTCTCGGCCCTTCCCCTTTTGACCCTGCTTTTTTGCCTTTTTCGCCTTTTTCGCTCGGCGCGACCGACGACGCGGCAGCTTTCCGAGCCCTACAGGCGACCTCTCGCCATAGCCAGCGGCGTCGTTCTGTTTTTCCGCATGCTGCCCCTCGGCGCCAGTTCCCTGACCAGTTTTCCGGCCAGTTTCCTGGCGAGGGGCAGCGCCGTTTACGGCGTCTTCATCCCCCTGCTGAACCCTTTGGAGCTGTGGCAGGCGGCCATCATGCTCTCTTTGGCCCTGTGGGCCGCCTTCGCCGTGCCGAGGGAGCGCCGGCCGAAAAAGTGGGGATGGGTTGCCGCCGCGCTTCTCTTCGTGTGGGTCAACCAGGCTGCCGCGCGCGGAACCTGGTGGTATTGGGACGTATCGCCGGTCTATAATCTCTGGGACGTGGCGCGCACTCCGCACTGCCAGGCCGTCATCGCCATCTTGTGGGGCATCCTGGGGCTGGGGGGCATCCTCGGCGGTCAAAAAACGCGCCGCCGAGTCCTGTGGAGCGCGGGGGCGGGAATTCTGGCCGTCGACATGCTCAAGCTGCTGCTCATCGACTTGAACAGGGCCGCGACGCTCACCCGGATACTGGCCTTTCTCGTTCTAGGAGGCCTGTTCCTCTCGATCGGATGGGTCGCGCCCCTTCCTCCCAAAGAGGACGGAACGCGGGACGCGGCCAACGAACCGAAAAAGGAACCGGAAAGGGAGGATCGATCATGACGTTTCGCTCGCGAAAAAACACGCTCCAGCGGGGAACGATGGGGTTTATAGGTGTGATAGATTTGACGATTTTGACGGTGTCGCTGTGTCTTGCGGCGTTGTTTTTCGGGGACCGGGCCGCCGCCTCGGAGGCGGTCCGTACGTCCCTGAAGGACTTCGTTCACGCCCGCGAGCTGAAAACGACGCTCGAGGGGGTCCTCTACAGAGCGCCGCTTCCTCAGTTCGTCTACGAGGGGCTGCGATCGCAGCGGCAGGACCTCGCCGTGTTCAACGCGAACGGGGAAATCGTGCCCTTCGTCGTTCGGGCGATTCCGCCGATGGAGGAGATCTCTTCGCAGCCTGATTTGCCCGTTCCGTTCTACGAGCTTCCGCCGGACGCGAAGACGGGTCCCCAAACGCAAAATTCTTCGCCCGGCGCTCTCGACGTTTACGTCGAAACCGGGGCGGGAGGGCGGATCGTCTCCGTCGCCAGCGGCGCGGAAGATTCCGAACCCCGCGACCGCCGCTATCTTCTGGACTTTTCTTCCATTATTTCTACCATCTCCGCTATTTCCGCCACGGAGGGCGGCAACACCGAAGCTCACGAACTGCGGCTTCTTGTTCCCGAGAACGTGACGCTGTCCGCCGAGCTCTCCGTCTTCCAGAGCGAGAACCTGCGCGATTGGAGTCCGCTTCTGGAGAACGCCCCTTTGATCCGCCTCCAGAACCAGAACACGCGACTTGCCAGCGATAGAATCGCCCTGCCCCACGCGCCCGAGCGTTACCTTCTGCTGCGGATACGGGGCGCGGGAACGCCCTTCGCCCTGAAGGAGATCCGCTATTTCTCCTCGCTGCGCCACAGGGTCGTTCGCGAGGACTTCGCTTTCTTCGAGGGGTCCGCGGCCGAAAATATCGTGGAATACGACGCTTTGGGCGGGTTTCCCGCGTCAAGGATCAACTTCGTGCTGCAGGAACCCGGTCTTTATAAAGTGAGGTACTTCTCCCGCCCCGACGAGGCAAGCTCCTGGGTTCCCCGCGGGCGCGCGGAGCTTTCGATGATGCGGAACCCCGTCATGGGAACCCCGCCCGTCTTGTCGAACTCCGACATCCCCATCGATTTATGCGAAGACCGGTACTGGCGGGTCGAGTTCGAGAACGCGTTTTCCGGCGCGACGCCCAAGATGAAGATCGTCTGGCGAGCCTGCGAGCTCTTTTTTCTGGCTCAGGGCAAAGCCCCTTACATTCTGGCGTTCGGCAGCTCCCAAAAGGGGCTGAACCTGCAGAACGCGTCCCTTATCCGGGATGGGCAGCCGACGGCGCTGGAGGCGGAGATCGGCCCTCCCGTCGCCCCCGACAAAAATCTCGCCCTGACGCCGGGAGGGGAAAAAGCCGGCCTCGAACGCAACGACGGATGGCAGCGCTACCTCGTATGGGGTCTTCTGGTTCTGGGCAGCCTGATCCTCTCCGCAATGGCGTGGAAACTGATGAAAAGCTGACGCCCCAATGACCGTGTAAAATTATCGTAAACCGCAACGGGAAAAAACACGCTGGAGGAAATATCGTGAGATCGCGCAAACAGTTCTGGCAAAAAAAATTTGGCGCATACCTTCTGATCTTTTTTCTGACCTTCTTTCTGATTTTCTTTGCAGTCGCCGCGCCGGCGTCGGCCCGCGTGGAAACGCCCGTCATAGAGAGCCTAGACGTCCGCGCCACGGTGACGAAGGACGGGATTCTCTCCGTGGAGGAGACCCTCGCCGTGCTCTTCGACGGGCCGCTTTCCATGGACTTGACTCGCGGCATCTCCGGCCATTACTCTCAAAATGGGCCGCAAAAAATCAAGACCGGCTTCGTGCTACTGGACGCCACCCTGGACGAGCGCCCCACGAAAATCAACATCCGACGCAACCCCGACAGCTTGAGGCTGACTCTGGCCGCCAAGGGCGATCCGTTCTCCCCCGGAAGACACGTTTTCAAGCTGAAATACGAGTTGATCAATATGGTCATTTTCCGCACCGACAACGCTCCCCAACAGGATCTGCTGACCTGGAGCCTGGTGCGGGAAAGCTCCTACCCGATTCTGCGAATCTCGGTGGAGGTGAAGCTCCCCGGCGAGGGGGACGTCGAGCCGGGAAACATTTCGGCGCGGGACGCTCCAAAGGGATTTTCTCCGTCTCCGTTCAGGATTTTTACCGGCCGGCTGGAGGACGTCCGCGAGGGCGAGGGAGTCCGCGTCGAAAGACCGGGCCTCATTTCCACCACGACGCGGCTGCCGGAGGGCAAAGCCTTTACCCTCTACATGTCCTGGGACAAAGGGCTTGTGTCGCAAAACGACCGGAGCGTCTCTCCTTGGCGTTATTGGGACTTGTGCGTCATGACTCTGCTGACCGTTTACTACGTTTTCATTTGGAGCGCCTACGGGCGCTCTCCCAAACGTCAAACGCCGACTTTGAGCCTGGAGCCGCCCGAAAACCTCTCCCCCGGACTTTTGCGCTGCATTCGCGACGCGGGGCCCAGCGCGCGGGCGCTGGCCGCGGAAATTTTGAACCTCGCCGTCAAGGGGTACGTCCACCTGTACAACTTTACCGCCAGCGAGCCTCCTCGGGAAAAAAACAAAGAAAAACCGGGCAAAAAGGCGCACGCCGACACGAAAACGCGTTATTCGCTGCTGGAGCGAATGATGGGGCGCAAGTATCGCCTTCACCTGAACCTTCCCGTCGAGGAGTTCCTTTCTTTGAGCGTTACAGAGAATATTTTATTGCACAACCTGTTCGCCCAGCACGGCGAAACGGACGTCATTTTGGACGAAACCTGCTCCGCCCGTCTGCGGGCCGCCTTTCGCGCGCTCTCCAGAAATTTTTCGGAACTCGGGCGGCGTTTTTTCTTTCAGCACATGAAACGTTGGGTGCTGGGGCTCGTTTTTTTCGAAGGTTATACGGCCTTCGTCATGTTCCAGACCCTCTCGCGGGGCGTAGGGGGAATAGAACCCGGAAGCGAGCACGCCTTGGCCTTCATGGCGCCTCTTTTCTTCCTGACACCCCTTTTGGGAGGAGAAACAATATGGAAGCAGAGCACGCCCATGTTTATTCTGCGCACGGGCATCCCTCTTTTCTTCTGCGCTTGTTCCCTGGCCATTCTCCGCCAACAGGGCATGGACCCTTTGAGCATCGCCTCGTTGGTCGGCGGCATCGCCGTCATCGGTTTTTTCTGGAAGATAGCCCCCGTACGCTCCGAGGAGGGACAGCGCCTTTTGGACCAAATCGAGGGGTTTCAGATGGGATTGGGTAGCCGGGCGGAATTGAAAGAACAGGACGACATCGAAAAATTCGAGGCGCTCCTCCCCTACGCCTACGCCCTGGATCTGGAACAGACCCTGATCGCCAGGTACGCCCCCTTGATCTCACGGTTGAGGCATCACGCAAAATGGCATACCGCGGAAACCCGCGGGTTCAGCAGCGGCTCGGAACACTACACCTTGTCCTACGAACTGGGGGAGGCGATAAAAACGATCTTGCGGAATTGAATTGAAGGTCGATTAAAAAAGTAAAATCCTTACTTGCACAGTGGTGCTAAAATCCTTAATCTAAGCCATAAAATTCTCTGTATCGTAGCGTTTGGGGATTTCGAAAAGCCAAATCCAGAAGTATTTCTACTTTTTCGAGGTTATCGGCCGGCGGATTCATTACAAATGCAAACAGGTTTAAGTAACCCTGTAAACGGTCGCGGATGAAGCTTG
>JAISQE010000193.1 GCA_031274425.1 Synergistaceae bacterium
ACGCGTTACTGTCGGGCATTGGGTCCAGGCCGCCCTCTCCGCCTATTTCCTGCGCGAACGCCGTGGTGTTGGTGGCGGAAACGGCGAGCCCATGCTCGTTGACGCCGTCCTCATTCGTATTCGGCGTTACCGTCTCGTCGCTGCCCTTAGCCATCATGACGCTGGAATATGTCGTCATCGGCGTCCCGGTGAACTTGTAACTGTCGTGGCTGAACGTGAACGCAAAGCCGTTCCTGTCCATCTTGACAGGTACGCCCTTCTTGTAGTAACCCCTGGGATAAACTACGAATCTCGCGGCAATACCAGGCCTGACGTCCTCCGTCCTCGACAGCAAAACGTTCCCGGTAGCGGAAGCGTCCTTCCCCACCACGACGGACGAACACGCCCACGACGCGGTTGGCGCCGCGAGATAAAAAAACAGGGCTGACAGAGCTAAAAATCTCTTTGACAGCGGAACCAGCGGTATCATTTTCATAACTAACCTCCCGAAAAAAATAACGCGCAATTTATCTCACTCGCAAAAAAATGGTTTTGCCCTCGTCGAGAGCTCGCGGTCAATTATAACAGCAAAACACGCGGCCGCCGTCAAAAAGCGAAGATTTGGGTCCTCACGGCAAATGTATGAAGGTCGCGAATCATTGATGCAGCTTAATTGATAAATTTCACATGCAAAATAACCAATTAAGTGTTCACAATGGTTTATCTCTTCTTGACGCGTTTGCCCTGCTGGGGCCCTCGGCAGGGTTTACACCATTGTCGAACGATGTTAAAATTCATTGGATAAAAAGAAGGGGCAAGGTCCCCTGTGAATTTATTTCGACGAATCTATTTTGATCTAAAAAGGAGCGTCTTTATGGCAACGCGAAGAGAACCACGTTTTAAGCTTTCCCGTCGTTTGGGAGTCAATGTTTGCGGTCACCCCAAGGCCTTGAAGCGGGTGGACGCCAAGAAACCCGTAAGAGGCGGTCAGAAGGTTTCGGAGTATGGCCTCCAGCTGTTGGAAAAGCAGAAGATCAAGGCCTATTATGGCATTTTGGAGCGGCAGTTTGCCCGCTATTTCGAGATCGCGAAGAAGAGTTCCGATATGACCGGCGTCGCTTTGCTGAAAACGCTGGAGTGCCGCTTGGACAATTTGGTCTACCGTATCGGCTTCGCCCGGTCCATTCGACAGGCTCGTCAGATCGTGAATCATGGTCACGTTTTGGTCAACGGACTGAAAGTGGATATTCCCTCTTATGGAGTGAAGGTGAACGACGTCATCGCCTTGAAGGAAAAGTCCCGCGCCAACCAGGTTTTTCAGGATAATTTTCAAGGACTTGTCTCTTTTAACGTTCCCTATATCGAAAAGAACAAAGACCAGTTCAGCGCCAAGCTGGTTCGAGAACCTCAGCGCGACGAGCTTCCCATCGACGTCAACGAGATCCTGGCCGTCGAGCTGTATTCTAAATAAACGGTCGTTCGTCCGCGAAATTAACGCTTGTCCTAACGTGAAGCCCAATCGCAGGATTGGGCTTCACGTCTTGTGGCGGAGCAGCGGGAAAGGTATAATTTTACAAAATTAAACGAGAACCGGGAAAAAGACCGAAGCGACCATAATATGAACGACGAAAAAACGGGCTTTTTGCCTCGTTAAGGGCTGAACGTATGGAGTTATCCTATGGCGGACAAGATCGTAGACATTGAAGAGCGCATAAGTCGTTCCTTACAGGAAAGCCTTAACGAACTTTATCTTTTGAGACAAGAGGAAACGGAACGTCTTGAGGATGTAAAGGAACGCGCGCATGCTCTTGTTTTGGAATTGAGAGAGCTGGCCGCGGCCATCGATCAAGCGATCAAGGATTATGACCAGTCCCGAGAAGAATTGATGCAAAGCTCGAAACGAGGCGAGATATTGGACGAAAAAGCCTCGTATGAGCGTGCGTCCGAATTTATGAAAATGCGCGGTTCCTTGGAAGAGAGACATCGGCTTCTGAACGTCAAAAAAGAGGAACTTCTGCAGGAGGAGCATCGTTTGGAGCGCCTCGTATCCCGGAGCGAAAATATGGGCAACCGCCTGCGCATGGTGCTCAACTTGGTCTCGATGCCGGAAGATTTTTCTGTGAGCGACGACGTGATACGCAACACCGAGACGATGCAGACCGCTTTTCATTTGGCCGAACGAGAGGCGATCACCTTCGCGAGAGAACTGCACGATGGCCCCACTCAGACATTTTCGGCAGTGGGGTTGATGCTGGAGGCGGGCAAGGAGTATCTCTATCGGACGGATTACGAAAAGGCGCAAGAGGAAATCGAGCGGGCGCTTGAGCAAACCCGAAACGGCTTGAACGAAATACGCGCTTTCCTGTTCAACTTAAGCCCGACGGGCATACAGGACGGGTTCGAGTTGCCATTGAAGCGTTTGACGACGCAGTTGCGTCAGATGTGGGGATGCAAGCTCTCGTTTACATTGAGCGGAAATCTCGACGACGTGTCCGCGAGTATAAGAATCGGGGCCTTCAAGACGTTGCACCAGGCGGTGATCAACGCGGCGCGACATGGGGCCACCGAAATCAAGGTGTCCATCGCCTATTCCCAAAAAACCTTAAAAATCCGAGTGGTCGACAATGGCGAGGGGTTCAACGTCGAGCAGGAGAAACAGGCCGCGAAAGAGCGGGGGTCTTACGGCCTCAGCAACATGGAAGATCGGGTAAAAATGTTAGGCGGAAAAATCTCCATCACAAGCATTCTCAAAAAAGGTTCCAACGTGTCGTTTTCCATTCCCAGCCTTATGACTTGACGAAGCGAGAGGGACGTCTACATCGTCGTGGCGTTGAAAAACCTGGTGATTTCTCGTTTGAAAATGAGGCGTATTTCGTTGGTGGGGCCGTTGCGGTTCTTCGATAAACTCAGAAACGCCTCGCTGTCCATATCGGGGTTGACCGCGCCGTCATAGTAGTCGGGGCGGTAGAGAAGCATGACGGTATCCGCGTCCTGTTCGATAGCGCCGGAATCCCGCAAGTCGGAGAGCATCGGTTTCTTTTCCGTACGCTGCTCCACGGCGCGGGACAACTGAGACAGCGCGACGACGGGGCATTGCAGTTCCCTTGCCACGCCCTTCAGCATACGGGAAATTTCCGCGACCTCCTGTTGCTTGTTGTCCGTATTGCGTCCCCCGAAACTCATCAACTGCAGGTAATCCACGACCACCAGCCCCAAATTCGAGTATCGCGCCTTGAAACGACGGCATCGCGAACGAAAGTCCATCGTGGTCAGCATAGAGCTGTCGTCGATGTAAATCGGCGCTTTGGCAAGTCGTCCCGCGGCGTTCATCAGGTCGTCCCATTCGGACTTTCCCATGACGCCCGTGCGCATGGCATGAACGTTGACCTGGGCTTCCGAGCCCAGCATCCTTTGAACCAATTGGTCGCTCGACATCTCAAGGCTGAAAATCAAGACCGCATCGCCCGTTTTGGCTCCCCCGAACTGCGCGATATTTAGAGCCAGCGCCGTTTTTCCCATCGACGGACGCGCGGCGATGATATTCAAGCTACCCGGCTGGAATCCGCCCGTCAAGGCGTCCAGATCCGCAAAACCCGAGTCGAAACCGCTCACCTTCGCCCCACTGCGCCGATACTGCTCTTCGATTTTGGCGAAGGTGCCGCCCAGAATGTCGCGAACCGGTTTGAAGTCTACCTTGTTGTTATTCTGCGTGATTTCGAAAACCGCGCGTTCCGCTTCGTCCAGAGCCATCGCGTTCTCGATGTCGGTCGCATATCCCAAACGCACGATGTGATTGCCGGCTTCGATCAGGCGTCGGCGCACGGATTTTTCCCTTACGATGCTGGCGTGAAACTCCACGTTGGCCGTCGTGGGAACCTCGGCCACGACAGACGCGAAAAAAGGCTGTCCTCCAAGTTTCTCGAACAACCCGCGCCTCATCAGTTCCTCGCTGAAAGTCACCATTTCGACGGGGCGATTCGCGGCGAACATCTCCACCATAACCTCAAAGGCAGCTCTGTGATTTAGATCGTAAAAATCCTCAGGCGTCAGGTTTTCGACGGCGTTACCCAGCGCTTCTTGTTCCAATAGGCAAGCGCCCAATATCGCACGCTCGGCCCCCGTGTTTTGGGGCGCGACCCGATCGTACATCATCCTCGATCCCGCGCCCTCACGCGCCCTGAATTTCCACGGACAAGGTCATATCGGCCTGCACTCCCGCATAAAGACGGATGGAGACGGCGTGATTGCCCGATTGTTTCACGGGTTCGGCCAATTTGATATTCCTCTTGTCGATTTTTATCCGATATTGAGCTTCAAGCGCCTCGGCGATCTGGGCGGTCGTGACGCTTCCGAAGAGCTTGCCGTTTTCTCCGGCACTGGCGAAAACGCGGACCACTTTCCCTTGAAGGCGGATTTTATCTTCTTCGGAGGTCTGTTTCTCCTTGGCTTCTTTCGCTTTTTGATTTTGCTGGCGCGCTTTCAAATCCGCAATTTTACCTATAGTCGCCTCCTCGGCCAAATCCCGAGGAAACAAAAAATTGCGCGCGTAACCGTCGCTGACCTCCAGAAGCTGACCGGACTTGCCTATTTTATTCACGTCTTTTTTTAAAATTATCTGCATATCGAACTTCCTCCGTAAACGTTGTCTCAGGTTCGTTGCATTTTTTTCGTTCTGAAGTCGAGGCAGACATCCCCTATTCCCAGCACAACGATCCACATGCCCAAGATCGGCAAAAAAAGGAGCGTTACGATCAAAATGCGCAAAAGGAAATGCACCGCGCGCTGCGAAAGCCACCACCAGGCAAGGGATATTCCCTGCAAAAAGAAAAAGACGCTGACCAAGAACTTCAGATTGGCCTCGAGCATTATCGAGAGAGTTCCTTGCTCCACCAGAAGCGGCAGGGCAAACGCAAACATCAACGTCCACAAAAGGCTCTTCGGGAAACGCCAATGCCCGAAGGACGGCAACGCGGGGAGCACCACGGCGCGATTACGCTGAAGCGCCTCGCACAATCGGTAGTTGAGAAAGGAATCGAGCATCGAGGACAAAAGGATTAGAGAAGGCAGCATATAAGGAAGGAGCACCACCGCTTGCTCCACCGATTTATCGAGAACCAGCGCGTCCTGTCTTCCCTGCTCGATAACCCCCGAGTACATGTGCGCCAAGAGCGTGCGTAAAGCATTCGGGTCCAGCACAAAAGGATTTTGCCCCGTTAAAGTGAAGGCCAAAGCCACAAAAACGATTTTGGAGACGAGGGACATTCCCGTGCAGAAAAGCAGGCTTTCGCCTCCGCTTTTCACTTTACCCAGAGGAAGCGTCAATCCAAAACACAAAAACCCCTGCGCCAATAAAAAATAAAGAAAAAACCAAGGCCCGAAAAGCCGCAACAGGATCGTCGACGCGCCCAAAAGGCCCACGGTCATCCACACCTTGTTCTCCCGCACCCCTAAAAGGGCAAGGGGCGTGGGGGAAAACAAAAAAGCCGTCATACCCAATGGAGGGATAAAAGACCCGACGCAAAAAAGCAACGTCGACGTCAACGACAACAAAAGACACCTGAAAAGAGATGCCTTTGGGATAACCGTTTTTTTGAACTTGTTCGGCCCCTCCATAGTTCCTCCCCACGTAAAAACGTAAAAATTATGAAAAACTAGGGGAGGTGCCTTTTGGCCTCCCCCCCTCCGACGAAAATCGGCTCAAAAAAGAATGACGTCAATCTAAAGAATAAGGAAGCAAGGCCATATATCTGGCCCTCTTGATGGCCTCCGTCAAGAGCCTTTGATGTTTTGCGCAATTTCCCGTCACCCGGCGCGGAATGATCTTCCCTCGTTCGCTGATGTACTTGCGCAGCTTTTCGGCGTCTTTATAATCGACCTTTTCCTGTTTTTCGACGCAGTAATAACAAAACTTCGGGCGCCGCCTGGGGCCGCCTTTCCGCATATTGCCGCGCGGAGCGCCTCCCGCGCCGCCGCTCGGCCTACCTTCGCCGTTCATCTTTCAACCTCCCGAAAAGGACGACATCGTCCTTCTTTGTATATATTCTTAAAATGGGATCTCCGCCTCGGATTCGCCTTCTTCGTCCTCTCCCAGCTCGGAAAAGTCCATCGGAAAATCTCCGTCGCCGAATCCTTTTTCGCGTACGCTCTTTCCAAAATCCGCGTCGTTCCCCACAGCGGGCCGTACCGCACCGCTCGGCGCGCCGCCGAGTCCTTCACCCTCGGCGCTCTGTTTCGGCCCGACAAACTGGACTTCGTCAGCCGCCACGTCTGTGGCATATTTTTTCCCGCTGCCGTCCCGAGCCTCGTAACTGCGAACTTTGATCTTACCCTCGATCAGGACCGAACTTCCTTTTTTCAAGTAGCGCCCACAACGATCCGCAAGAGGTCCCCACGCGGTCACCGGAATAAAATCCGTTCCATCTTGATACTCTCCGTTTTTATTTTTCCAACTGAACCCCACCGCAACGGTAAAACGAACCCATGCCCGTTTGTCGACCGTATAACGAAGCTCGGGGTCCCGGGCCAGATTGCCCATAAGAACGACTTTGTTAAATCCCCTGGCCATCGCGGCTTCTCCTCTCCAATGGACTGCCGACGTTTATTCGTCCAATAGAATGATCATCTGACGATAAATATTCCCGCGCAAACCCAACACACGCTTCAACTCGAAAGTCTGCGCCGGCTCCAGGTTGAAATTGAAAAGCACGTATATCCCTTCGTTCTTCTTCTGGATGGGATAAGCCAAACGCTTCTTTCCCCAGACATCGCTCTTGACGATCTCGCCTCCAAGATTACGCACGACCTCCTCGATCTTTTCGATCTCCTCTTTCGGTTCTTCGAGCTCGGCGCTCATCAAAACCAACATTTCGTAGTGCCGCACGTTTTACACCTCCTCCCTATGGTCTGATGGCCTTTCCCCTTGCGGAAAAGGCAGGGCAAACAATCGCCTTAAAACTCTTCAAGTCCGGCGATATTCAACATCTGCCAGTTGCGGGCATTGATTTCGTCGACGATTTCCTTCAAAATTCTGTCCACGTCCGCATACGGAACCTGGCAAGTTCCTACCCTTCGATGTCCTCCCCCGCCGTACCTCAACATCAACTTGCCCACGTCTACGGTCGCCGTGCGATTGAGGATGCTATAGCCCACGGAAAAAACGCAAAACTGCTTTTCCCGCCCGTCGAAAACGCGAACCGACACGTTCTGGTCGGGAAAGAGCGCGTATATCACATGCCGATTGCCCACGTAGGTTTCCTCTACGCCCCTGAGGTCGGTGATCACCGCCGCGCCTTCCGCCCAGGAACTATCCTTCATCATTTGAAGAAAAGAGTCTTTGTGTTCGCCGTAGAGGCGTACCCGTTCCTGCAAATCCTCAAGCTGCATGATCTCTTCGATTTCCATAGTGCGAAGGTAATCGATCAGGCAATCCATCAATTGATAATTGGAAATGCGAAAATCTCTATACCGGCCAAATCCCGTTCGCGGATCCATAATAAAGGAAAGCAACACCATTCCCTCGGGATTCAGAACTTCTTCGCGAGTGAAGTGGGCCGAATCGCATTTATCCGCCTCCATCACCATGTGCTTGAAACGCGCCAAACGTCCCTTCGCTCCACCGTAGTACTCGTAAATCACCCGAGCGCAACTGGGCGCCGGCCACGAAGCCCCGACGTACTTGAACTGGTACATAAGTCCTCTCGCGTCTTCGCTGGTATGGTGATCGAACCACATCCCGCACCCGGGGGCGTAGGGAATGTTCACGAGAATATCGTCGTTCGTCACCTCGATTACGCCGTCCTGAATATCTTTGGGATGTACGAATTTTTTTTCGTCAAAAAGATCCAGTTCTTTAAGCAGCACGGCACACATCAGACCATCGAAATCGGATCGGGTTAGAAGCCGCATCCCTTCTCACCTCCGCAAAAATAAAACCCATGACACACTGCCGACATATAGCCTCCGTATTGTAACGCATAATCCCATTTAACGAAATAGGAATCATCCGGGTCAATTACAAATCGATTCTCATTTATTGTTTTTATGATTTTTTCTCCATAATGCCTTTTATTAAATAAAGTCTGAAAGTCTTTAACGAGAAGACGCTCGAAAAATCGACTCGATAAACTGCCGCAAAACGAGCGGAAGGACGTTGAAAGAGTAATCCAGCTCTACCCTCTCCGTGATTTTATGGGAGTCTTTACCGATCGGGCCGAGAACCACGCAGGGAATATCTATTTTCTGCAGCTCCGACAAAGGCAGGTCGTACCCATAACCCCAGAGCGGAGTGTTAGCCGCCAAGGGGGCAAGTTCTTCGGCTTTGCCCTGAAAACCCGTAAAACTCAAATCGGTAATGCCCTGGAATATCTCGATCTCTTTGAAACCGAAGCCCCGGTGCCGCAGGTTCTCGCCCACGACGGACGCCGCGTATCGCACCGCGCGTTCGTGTTCGCGCTTGCCCTGGTTTCTGCGCGGCGGATAAAAAGGAGGAACGAACCCCACGACGACAAGAGGCCCCTTCTCCCCCGCAGCGTCGAGCGCAAGGGACAGGAACTCGATGTTGCGTTCCCGCTCGTCGTCCGCCGCGACCTGCGGCAACAGCTCCGAGAAAAGTTTTTCTTTACCCCCCAAAGCCTCGGCCGCGTTGCCGAGCACCTGCTCCACGGTCAAAACTCGGGGCGTCCAATTTGTGCGATCTACGTGAGAAAGCGCGGAGCGCATAGCCGACATGGCCTTATCGCTCATCTCCGCCAAAACCGCCGCCGGCGTCTTCTCGATCGTGAGGCAATTGTAATAAAGGACAGTGCGTTCGGGCAGCGTCACGGCGTAACGATTGCGCAGATCTCGCATCCGCAGGCAACATTGGGGCTGAAAGGTCTGGGAACCGAGCGTCTCGATCGTGTCTTTTCCTCCGTCCAGCGCTATATTGAGATAAGAGGCGACAAGCGTGGAATTCAAGCCGTCGTAATATTCTCCCGCGTGACTTTCCCGCCCGACGCAAAGGTACATCGGCATGATTTTGCCGATCGTGCCGTAATAAACGGCCGGCATGGACGATTCGAAAACGGGCTCCGTGTTGACGCACGCCAAAAAGTCGAGACCTTCTTCCTCCCTCAAACGCGCGAGAAAAGGAACCGAGCCCCTCATCCCGACGGAATCCCCTTCCTCGTCGGGGACGAGCAGCAACAACACGTTGAACTCCAGTTCCTCTCCACGCGCCGCGTAATCTTCCAAGAGACAGATGTCGAGGGCCACCCCCGTCTTCATGTCCGAAACGCCTCGCCCGAAAAGGTAGTCGCCGGAATCCAAATCTTTTCGAACATCCTCGGGCAGATCGATTTCCCCGATGCGCTTCGTGTACTCCTCCGGCTCGAACGCCCACGGGCGCAGGGCGCCGCACACATCCGTATCGACAACGTCGAAATGCCCGGTCAAAATGATCGTTTTCTTCGAGGGGCGCGCCGCGCGCAACAAAGCTCCCACGGAATAGCGGCCGCGCGGATCGTTTTCCAACGGGATCAATCGTAAATCATCCGGGTTTTTCTTAAAATAGTCGAAACGCGAGAGTCTGTCGCGAATAAACCGCGCGCACGCGTTCTCTCCCCCGTCCGATCCCGTGATGCTGGGTATCGCGACAAGTTTGAGCATCAAATCGTAAACGCGCTTCCCCATCCCGTCCAGTGCCGAAGACGAAACGGCGGAAGGAGAAATAAAAGACAATTTATGCATGACCTCCTTATATTCATTCTCAATATTGCGCATTCTACATGACGCCGGTCAAATGCCGGAAAATCGAAAACCGGATCATGACCTTGGATTATAGCATCAGAACCCGACGAGAAAATCAAAGACCCGCCAAGAATTACGTATCGTCGTCCTCCCGCGACAAAATGGATTTTCTGCTTGAAATATCGTAAAATCCTTTCTAGATTAGCTCCAAAGTATTTTCATTCGATCGAGGACATGGGAGGAATCATTTTGAAATATACGTTCAGGCAATGGATAAAAAACGCGTTAAGAGTAGGCGCTGCATGCGCGGCGGCCTTTTTTTTCATCGCGGGAGTCCCGGCCGAGGGCGCCGATGCTTTTCGTATCGAGCTGAAAGAAGAAGCCTACATCGGATGCGAGGTGGTGCTTTCGCTTGAGGGAGAGGCTTCCGACAACCCGGGAACCACCTACGAGTGGTCGTTCGCGGGCAACGTCAAGCCCATCCTCCTCCGCAGAGGAGGACTCGAATGCCGCTTCACCCCGTTCGACACGGAACCGATCTCCGCGTCCGTCAACGCCCTGGACGCCGAGGGGAATTTTCTTGCCTCCGCCGACATGTCGTTGATCGCCAAGGAGTTCGCCGTCAATATCGTCATGGTCGAACCGGAGCCCTTTATGCTGTGGGACGCCGACGCCAAACAAGACGTCGTCGCGGATGGATTGATCGCCGGGGAACCGATACAACTCGGACTGGAGCTCAGCCCTGTGTACGCGAACGAGATCCAGTGCCGGTGGAACACCGACGCCGCCACCTCCATACGCAGCGGCGAAAACGCTCCCCAAGTGACGATCGCCCGTAACGAGATCGGCGACGCCGAGATCTCCGTCGTGGTGACGAACGCGAACGGCGTCGTATTGGGACGCGGGAGCAAAAACATCAGCGTGCCCATCCCACGAGCGAGGGTCGACGAATCGATACGTCGAAAGAACGCATGGAATCAGTGGCTCGAAGCATTGACCCAGTGGGACGCCAAAAATTTCGACGACGCCATGGAAAATGCCGTCGCGGCCTCGGAGCTCGACCCGGAGACCCTTGAAATAGCGGATGGACTCAAGACGATGAGCGCCAACTACATGCGCGTGGAACGCGCCCGCAAGCTGACCACGGACGCCGTCGCCCTGCAAAACGAGCAGAAGCTGGTCGAAGCGCTGAAAGTCTATCGACGCGCCTACGCCGCGTGGACGCTCTCGGAAACGGAGACCGTCATCAAATACCTGGAGTCGGAGGTCGACAAGATACGCCTCAGACACCAACAGGCGGAATGGCTGAAAGACACCGCCGCGGCCTACGATCAGGAGGGATTTTTCGAGGACGCCCTGAAATACTATAAAGAAACGTTGGCGTTGCAGCCCGACGACGCCGTGGCGCAACGGGCGGACCGCATCGAAAAGCGGCTGGCGTCTATCGCGCAGGCCAACGCTTTCGCCGACGAAGGGCGCAGGCTGGAAACGGAGGGACAGCTCCTGGAGGCTCTGGAACAGTACAAGGAAAGCCTGAAGTTCGAGGCCAACGCCGCGTTGGAGGTACACGCGAGCGAGCTGGAAGAAACCATCAAAGAACGCCGGGCCCGCGCCGCGACTTTGCGCCGGGAAGCGACCGACCTCCAAAAAAAGGACAACGACGCCGAGGCCCTGCTTCGTTATAAAGAAAGTCAGGCGCTGTGGCCGGATCCCGAATTGGAACAACGAATCGCCGAACTCGAAAAAACCGTCACGGAAGCGCCTCAACAGGCGGTACGCTCGCCCGAGGATTTCGGCATAGGGACTCAAGCCGACGCGGCGCGCCTCCTACAGGAGGGGCATACCCTCTACAAACAGGGAAAGTACAGGGAAGCCCTGGACGTTTATCGCAAGAGTTACGCCGTTTCCAAAGATCAGCGTCTCGCGGATTGGATCAGCAGGGTCGAAACCTCGCTCAAAGAGTACGAATCCGTTTTGCAGGCCAACGTCCTGATCAAGGAGGCCAATAATCTTTACAACGAGGGCAACTATCCCGGGGCGTTGGTGAAGTACAAAGAAAGCCTCGTCATCCACGCCAACCCCGAGGTGGAAAATTTCACGGAGCTTCTCGAAAACAACATGAAAAGCGACGACAACGCCAAACCCGAAGAGCTCGCCAGGAACTGATTTCTGCCGAAGGGGATCTTTTCTTGATTACCGTCGGATTTTGCAACTTCAAAGGAGGAGTCGGCAAAACCACGGCATGTCAAAATCTGGCCGTGGCCCTTGCGCGTGCGGGACGGCGGGTGGCCATCGTGGATATGGATCCCCAAAGCAACTTGAGCACAAGTTTCGGCATCGAGGTACTGGAAAGCCAACCTCATACTTTCGATTTTTTGAGCGGGACCGCCCGTTGGGACGAAGTGGTGGTGCGGAGGGAGAACATCGACATCGCTCCGAGCACTCTGGATTTGGTCATGGTGGAGTTGCATCCCGAGGGACAGATCGGAAGGGACACGTTGTTGAAGGACGCCCTTTCGACTATAGCCCCCGATCGTTACGATTTTCTTTTTTTCGACAGCCCCCCTCAACTGGGCGTTTTCACCCGCAACGCCCTGGCCGCTTCCGATTTTCTTCTCGTCCCCATCGATGGAGGTTTTTACAGCCTGTCGGGGCTACGGCTTCTGCACCACGCCATTCCCCTTTTCAGAGAACGCCTGAACCCCAAACTCTCCATTCTGGGAATTCTCCTCACCCGGCACAACCCCAATATCTTTATATACCGGGAGGTCGCCGCGGAAATTGCCAACTTCTTTGGCGACCTTCTTTTCGGCGCGTACGTGAGGCAAAACATCACTTTAGTCGAGGCCGCGAGCCTGGGGGTTTCCGTTTTCGCCTACGATTTGTCCAGCAACGGCGCACACGATTACGAGAAGGTCGCGCTGGAATTTCTCAAGAGGTGTGATGTCCATGAGTAAAAGAACAAGGCCTAATTTGAGGGACTACCTGAGAACGGGAAAAGTTCGAGCGGAAACGGAGCCTGGGGAATCCTCCGAATCCGCGCCGGGAGTCGACGCGTTTCTGAGGCTGTTGACCCGACACGACCTCGAGGTATGGAGACCGATGCTCCGGGCGGGCACCGCAATACAGGAGCTTCCTCTCGATTTCGTCTCGTTGAGAGAGGATTTTCGCACGATGGACAGAACCCGCTTCACCTGTTACATCCTGGAGCGGGAGGGGGAGCCTCTACGGCCGGTCCGCACGAGCGTCCAAATCCGAGAACCCTTGCTTTTGGCGCTCAAATGGGACGAACTGGGGACCTTGACCCTTTACAGCCGCAAGCTCGGCGACAGCGTAGCGATAGGTTAAAGCATAGAACCTTATATTTTGTTCTGAAAGGAATTCAAGGATATGAAAAAAACAGTCGTCTGGTATCTTTTGCTTGCATTGTGGCTCTCATACGCGCCGCCTGTCGCCGCCGCCCCATCCTCGGACGACGATCGAACGCAGCTCTCTTTGTCGGCGTCCTCCCCGTCGCCCTACCCTGGCGACACCATAAACGTCCAGGCCAATGTTTCTCCTCGTTTCGACGAGACGAAATACGGCATCCGCTGGGAATGGCAGGGCGGAGCGGCCAACTTCCGGGCGGAGAGCGGAGACGTTGTGGCTTACGAAGCGCTGCAGGAACCCGTGACTTTATCCGCAACGCTTTGGGATCGTATGGAAGGAGGCGACGTCGTCACCGCCACCCTCACCGTCCCTCCTCGGAGTTACGCTTTTTCCATACGCAATCTGACTCCGGAGGAGACGATCTCCCTGTGGGACCCCGAAGCGAGGGCCATGGCGGACGTTCAAGGCAGGACGGTCAGGTCTCGGGTGACGCTCGAGGCCGTTCTCGAACCCCAGCCCCAGGGCGCCCTCCGATATCTCTGGACTCCGAACGAGGGAACTTTTCTGGCCTCGGAAAACGAAAACCAATGCGTCGTCTACCGGGAGACCCAGGGGAGCGCCGTCGTTTCCCTGCGCGTGTCCGATAAAAACAACGTGACCTTGGGGACGGCGGAGTTCTCCTTCGAGGTGAACATCTCCTCCAAGACGCTGGAGCAAAGCCGCCGGTTGACCAAAGGGTGGGATCTTTGGAAGGGAGCTCTCGCCCTTCGCGAAAAAGGCGAAATCGAAACAGCGCTGATCCAGGCGCGGTACGCCTCCGAAGAACTGATCGGCGGAGGCGTGGGGGACGACGTGCTGCGCGGCGAACTCGAACGCTTCAAACAAGTGCGGGACAGCTACTTCAACGCCCTGGAGCTGGCGTCCATCGCGGCGGCTCTCTGGCGCGACGACAAACTGGAGGACGCCCTCGCGCAATACCGGCAGGCCCGGACGTTTTACGCCCACGCCTCCATAGAAAAGAACATCGCGGAAATCGAGGCCCTCCTGGTGCGGGCGAAAAAGTTGCAAGAGGACGCGGCGGTCCTGGCCCAAGAAGCGGAGCGTCTGGCGAAGGCTGGCGACCTGGAAGGGGCTTTAGCCAAATATGACGAAAGCCTGACCCTTCATTCCGACCTGGCGGTGCGCGCCGCGCAAGCCGACGTCGAGGCCCTCCACAAGGCCATACAACGTAAAATGGAGGTCGCGGAAACGGTGCGGAAAATCGGCCTGACCCTGGAATCTCAGGATAACCTGGAGGACGCCCTAGCGAAAATGACCGAGTCCAGAGAAATCTGGGATCTTCCCGCCATCGCCGCCGACGCGGAGCGGATTCAGTCCAAAATCGCGGACCGGCGTCGCCGGCAAGACGAGGCGGCGCGCCTGGTGGAGGAGGCCGCTCTGTTAGAGGTGCGGGGACTGGAAGGGCAGGGAGAGCCCGACATTCTGAACCAGGCCCTGGGGAAATATCGTCAAGCCCTGGACGTATGGTGGGAAATTTCCTCCGAACGCGCCCTCGAACGCGTTTCCTCCCATATAGGGCGCATCGAGAACGATATAGCCCAGTCCGCTTTCCTCGCGAAAGAGGGAGAGCTTTTGGAGGGGAACGGGCAACTGGAAGAAGCTCTGAACAAATATCGCCGCGCCCAGGATATCCGCGGAAACGAGGATGTGGCGAAAAAGGTCGCCGAACTCGACCAACGCCTCGAAACCCGGAAAAAATTGGCCGCCGAGGCGCAGGAACATTACCTTCAAGCCGTAAAACTCGAAAACCTGGGAAACCTGGACGAGGCGCTGGCGATCGCGCGCAGGGGAGAAACGCTGCTCGCCTCCAACGACCTCACCGTCCGCGACCTTGCCGTCGGGGACCTGTCCGCGGGAGACGTGGCCGCGACCGTCAAGCGCCTGGAAAACGCGATCGACACGCGAAACGGCAAGATCGCGAGGGCCGCGGATCTCGCGGCTCGCGCCAGGGAGGAGTCGCATCCCGAAAAATCTCTGGACCTCTTCATCGAAAGCGAAAACGTTTGGCATAACGAGGAAGTCGCTCAAATGATCCGAACCCTTCGGGAGCTTCTGAAGGAGACGCGCGACGCGGAAGAACGCGCGGCCGAGCTTTATAAAGAGGGCGTGATTCTGGAAAGGGATTCGAAGCTGGAGGCGGCGGAGGAAAAACTGCAGTCCTCGATCGCCCTCAAACCCACGGCCGAAGCGGAGAAACTTTTGAGCGAAGTTCAAAAACAAATTGCCGAGAAAAACTGGGTCGAGACCTTATCTCCCCAGCCTCTGGAGCTGAAGAGCCTGCCCCTGATTCCCTACGCGGGGGAGAGGACCACCGTCCGAATAGAAAACGGAGCCTGGACCGTCGACGACAAGCTGACGTATCGCTGGAAGCTGTCGGGCAACGTGAAGGACGACGCCCCCATAGGCGACGGACGCGCTTACGGTTTCTACCCCGTGGACGACCAGCCCGTGACGCTCGCCCTGACCGTGCTGCAAAAAGGAAAAGAGCGCGTCCTGACGACGCGGACGATATCCGTGATCGCCGAACCCCGTGCCGTCAAACTGACCTTGAACGAGGAGACCAGGACGGCGAAACTTTGGAACGCGACGTCAAAACGGCTGGAGGAGGCGAACGAATTCGCGACCGGCACGGACGTGGAAATCCGCGCGGAGGTCACGCCGTTGCCGGAGGGCCTCGTCTCCTACTCCTGGAACGCGGATCCGGATTCCATCCTGGTAGCGTCCCTGGACAGCAGAGCCATCGTCCGAAGGCCGTCGCCGGGAATGAGCAAAGTGGACGTCACGGTCAAAGACGGCCGGGGAATCGTGCTCGGCAGCGGCCGGCTCGATTTTTTGGTCGCCGTCGACAAAAACGACATCGCCCGCGATCTCAAGCGCTCCCAAGCGTGGGAGCAGTGGATGGCCGCCAGAAATTTCTGGAGCGAGGGCAGGCGCTTGCAGGCCATAGACACGGCGACGGAGGCGTCTTTGCTCGACCCCCTGGACCCGGACATCACATCGGGGTTGTCGCGAATGAAAGAAGACCTCGGGAAGATGGAGCAGGCCGCGCAGCTTTTGGCGGAGGGCTCTTTTCTTCTCGCCGATGGACGGATCACCGAGGCGGAGGAGAAAATCGGAGCGGCTGAAAATTTATGGCAGGACGAGAAAAACAGAGATATCCGCTACTCTCTTCTGGAGGCCGTCGAGCGCGTGCGCAAAAACGAGATGTTGGCCTTGAATCTGCGAGCCGAAGGAGACGCGCTTCTGGCCCGGGGCGCAAAGATCGAGGCCCTGCTTCGTTTTCAGGACAGCCTCCTGCTCTCGGAAAACGACGCCGTCAGCAAGGACATCGCGCGTTTGACGCAGGAGATCGCGACGGAAAAGTCGAGGCTCGAAGAGGCGCGTACCCTGCGGAACAAAGGCGACGCTCTGGTCGAAGGCAAGCATTACGGCGAAGCCATCGAGTACTTCGACCGCAGCATGACGCTCTACCCCGACCCCTACCTGGCGGCTTACAGGAGGCTGCTCCAGGAAAGGGCCGACAGGGAAAAAATGGAACGCGCAAAGGCATCCAAGCTGCGAGGAGAGGGCGACGCCCTCATGAAAAACAAAAAAACGGCCGAGGCTCTGGCAAAGTATAAAGAAAGCCTGCAAATCTGGCATGACACGGAACTGGCCGCGACGGTCAAGGAAGAAGAGAACCGCCTCGCCCAGGCGACGGCGGCGCAGTTGCGCAAGGAAGCGGACGCCCTGGTCAAAGGCAAGAAAATCGCCGAGGCCTTGGCGAAATACAAGGAAAGCCTGACCTACGCCCATAACGACGCCGCGGCGGCCTACGTGAAAAAAACCGAGGAGGCGGAGGCGAAAAGGCGCTCCGACGCCCTGATCAAAGAAGCGGACGCCCTCGTCAAACAGAAAAAACCGGAGGAGGCGCTTGCGCGTTACAGGCTTGCCCAAAAAGAAACCCCGAAAAACGAGGCGTTGCTCGCGACCATCCGAAAATTGGAGTTGATTCTGGCCCCGGCCGTGGGCGAGGCTCCCCTGTCCGACGACGTGGCGCTGCCGGAAAACCCCTACGAAAACACGTCCAGCGACCAGAACGGGCGGGATTTGGTGCAGGCGGACGCCCTTTACAGGGAAGGCAACGCCCTCTACAGACAGAAAAAGTACAAAGAGGCCCTACAGAAATACAGGGAAAGCTACAAACTCAGCCAAAGCCAGAAGCTCCTGGATTTCGCGGATCAGTTGGAGGCGACGCTGGAAAACGTCGAGAAGGCCAACAAACTGGTAAGGGAGGCCAATACCCTCTACAAAGCGCAAAAGTACAAAGAAGCCCTCACTCGGTACAGAGAAAGCCTGGACTTTTACGCCAACCCCGAGGTCCGAGCCTTCATCCTAAAAGTAGAGGCATTGTTGAAGTAACTGTTGCCGCCCTCCCAATAAACGGAATTTGCCGCCCAAGCGAAAGATGCCGCGAATGTGAAGTTATTCGCGGCATCTTTCGTTCAAAGTAACCGCTTCAGGTCGTTATATTGAGTTATATCGGAATGAAATTTGCGAATAAGAGCATCTTCGACGAAAACGCTTCTAAGAAGATGAAATATGTTCCTTTCTGGGCATAAATTTTTATTGTGAACGGAGATGCGATTGAGATGTGGAAAAAAATCACGTTTGGGTTTTGTTTTTGCTGATTGCGGGAATTTTATTGACGGGCGGGGCGGCCCACACCGCCAGAGCCCCGAGGATCGAATGGCAGAAATCCCTCGGCGGCTCTGGCTCTGACATGGCCTACTCCATCCAGCAGACGGCCGATGGCGGTTATATCGTCGCGGGAAGCTCCAGTTCCACCGACGGTGACGTGGCCGGGAACCGTGGCAAGGACTACTGGATCGTCAAGCTCGGCCCGGATGGAAACGGGGCGGGGTTATCGAGTAATAAAATAGCCAGGAGAACCCCGCTTCGGTCGTTCGGGCTTTCGCTTTAGCGCTGATCGGGGGCGACGAAGCTGTTGTCAATCAACTGTTTGTCACGCGTCGTTCCGGTCGGCCAGTTCTCGCTCCAGTCGCTCTCGGATCGCGTCGTATTCCAGGTTCTCCTGCTGGTCCCGCAGCCACGTCACCAGCTCTTCCCCATTTTCGTAGGTATAGCGTTCCAGTTGGGACACGGCTTTTTCTATGGCCGTCATGTCGTATTTCCCGCACGCCTCCAGGATCGCCCTGAGGGTGAGCGTGTCCGGGGCCGCCAATGTCCCGGCCTTTTCCTCCTCCAGGCTTTTCAGCATGGACCTCAGCGCGTCGATCAGTCTTTCGGCCGCGGAAAGGAAAGCGTCGTTTTGGGCAAGCACGAACTCCAAATCGTTTTTTTTCGCGGCCGCCTCCAGTTCCTCGGCAAGTTTCCCCACCGCGTTCGCGCAGACGCCGTAACTGCTGCCTTTGACGCCATGCACCGCGATCGCGTAGTCGCGCAGAGACTCCGCCGTCGGGGCCCTCAGTCTTTCAAGTATGGCGGGCGTGTGCTTGGCGTAGGAACGGAACACGTCAAAAAGACTCTTCGTGTTGCCGTTGAACCGGCTCAGGGCTTTTTCGAAATCGACCCCGTCGATATCGGCGGCTTTCAGCATTTTTCCCTTATCTCGCGAACGCCCCGGCTCTCCCGTATCCGAAACGGCGATATTCCCGATGTCCTCTTCTCCAAGCGCCGTTTCGACCCGCTTTTCCACGGGAACCCACCGCTCCATGATCGCGTTCAGCTTCGGGATCTCTATGGGTTTCGAGAGGAAGTCGTCGAAACCGTTTTCTAAAAACATTTCCTTCATTCCGACGATGGCGTTGGCCGTGAGGACTATAAGAGGGATTTTCTCGAAACGCTTGCCCAGCCCGCGTATTGCTTTGGCGGTCTCTATGCCGTCCATTCCGGGCATCATGTGGTCGATAAAGATCATGTCAAAATTCTCTTTTTGCGCGGCTTGGACGGCTTCTTGACCGCTCAGGCAGGTCTTTATTTTCATCTGATAGGGAGAAAGGAGCCCCTTGGCGATCGTCAGATTGGTGGCGATGTCGTCGACAATGAGAACGCGATGGCCGGGCACGGAAAACACCTTGTCCGATTCCTCGATCTCTCTTTTGACAAAAGAATTCATCGGACGCCAGTCTTTGACTTTCTGCAGAAGCGTGACGGTGAAGGCCGAGCCTTTTCCATACGTGCTTTGAACCGCGATATCCCCGCCCATCGCGCGACAGAGGTTGTGGGCTATGGGCAGGCCCAGCCCGGTCCCCTCGATATGTTTGGTGTTTTGGTGATCCAAGCGGACAAAATCGTCGAAGAGGCTTTCTATGCACTCCGGTTTTATCCCCATTCCGCTGTCTTCCACCGTAAACACCAGCCTCACCTTGTCGCCGCCGAGATGTTCGTAACGCGCCTCAAGCCTTATGAAGCCTTCTTCCGTGTATTTCACGGCATTGGAGAGTATGTTCAACAAAATTTGACGTATTCTCAGCTCGTCGCCGATCATTTCACAGGGCATACTCGGGTCCACCTCGGCGAACAAGCCAATCGATTTCTCATGAAGACGGACGTTGACGATCGTCAGCACGTCTTTGAAAAGCGAGGCGGTTTGATACGGCGAGTCGACGAGCGTCAACTTGCCGGACTCGATCTTCGAAAAATCCAGAATATCGTTGATGATGGAGAGCAAATTCGCGCTGGCTTGCTTGATTTCCACTAAATAATCGCAGGCCTGGGATTTGCCCAATTCTCTTTGCGCCAATTCGCTCATTCCTATGATGGCGTTCATGGGCGTACGTATTTCATGGCTCATACGCGCCAAGAACGACGATTTTGATCGGTTCTCTTCCTCGGATCGCAGCTTTGCCGCGCTCAAACGAAGCAAAATGGAGCATAAAATCAAAGTCAGCGTGAGCCCCAGCGCGGCGATGATTGGAATCATGTTAAAAACTTCGCTGTAGTAATACCGAACGGGGGCGATGATTCCCAAGTACCAACCGTTTTCCAGGGAACTGAAAAATCCTATGCTTTCAGCCCCCTCGGCGTCGATCGACTCGATCAGCACATCGTCGCTGAGGCTTTGAAGCTTTTTATAAATTCCCGCGTATCCGGGCAATTCGTCGATACGCTTGCCGATGTATTCTCCTTGCGGATACGTGAGCACGTTGAACGTATCGTCCAGCAGCATGCCGAACCCGGCGTCGGCGACTTTGTAGGTTCTCACCTGTTCGACGATGGGGGTTAGAAGGTAATCGACGGCCAGGACTCCATGACCTTTTCCTTTTTTGTCGAAAACGGGCATCGACATCGAACTCACCACGTCGCCCGTGCGAGGGTCCACATAGGGCTTCGAGTGGAATATGCCGTTTGCCGTCAACGCCCCCCTCAACCAGTGGGTCGTTTTGGGATAAGAATATTCCCCGGAAACCCAATCGCTTCCGTCCAGATAATTTCCGTCCAGATAGCCGTAAATCGACAGGAACACTTTTTCGATATCTTCCTGCTTGTGGAAGGCATCCCTCCAGTCGGCCAAAATATCCTGCAATTCGCCCGGCGTCGCCCCTTTTTCTATGTCCGAGCCGATAGACATGGCGGCATGACGCAAAGCGGCCTCATGGGCGAGGATCAACGACCTCAAGGTGGTCCGATGCTCCTGCACGACGCTTTGGCTGTAGAGATCGATCTGCTTCTTCATCACAACGCTGACGTAAAAATAACTCATCAGCGTCATCGCCAGAAACGAAGCGCAAACAAACAACAATTGTTTATAATCTTTCTTGATCACCGTCTTGATTTTCACCATGCGTTTCCGTTTTTTATTCAGATTCACGCTCATAAATCGGCTCTCCTTTTGACGCGTTCAGTCATCATTATCATTATCCCAATGAGTCAAATGAGTCAATGGATATAGTGAATTGAAGTAAAAAGCCTAAAGTTAGAATAGCTAAAAACAGTTTTTTTAAGGATTTAACTCATTTTTATTAGTATGTTCTTTTGTTAAAGCACTATATCCTCAAAGTAGAGCTTGGGCGTTTTAGCCGTCACGCGTCGCTCCGGCGGGCCAGTTCCCGCTCCAGCCGCTCTCGGATCGCGTCGTATTCCAGGTTCTCCTGCTGATCCCGCAGCCACGTCACCAGTTCCTCCTCATTTTCGTAGGCGTAACGCTCCAGTTGGGACACGGCTTTTTCTATGGCCGCCAGGTCGTATTTCCCGCACGCCTCCAGGATCGCCCTGAGGGTGGGCGTGTCCGGGGCCGCCAACGTCCCGGCCTTTTCCTCCTCCAGGCTTTTCAGCATGGACCTCAGCCCGTCGATCAGCCTCTCGGCCGCGGAAAGGAAAGCGTCGTTTTGGGCAAGCACGAACTCCAAATCGTTTTTTTTCGCGGCCGTTTCCAGTTCCTCGGCAAGTTTTCCCACCGCGTTCGCGCAGACGCCGTAACTGCTGCCTTTGACGCCATGAACCGCGATCTCGTAGTCGCGCAGAGACTCCGCCGTCGGGGTTCTCAATTTTTCCAGCGTGACGGGCGTATGTTTGACATAGGAACGAAGCACGTCAAGAAGGATCTCCTCGCTGCCGTTGAACTGATTCAGGGCTTTCTCGAAGTCGATCCCGTCGATATCGGCGGATCTCAGCGTTCTCCCCAAATCTCGCGAACGCGCCGGCTCTCCCGCGTCCGAAACGGCTCCCTTCGAAAGGGCGGCATTCCCGGCGCCTTTTTCTCCGGGCGTCCTCGCGGCTCGTTTTTCCGCGGGAATCCACCGCTCCATGATCGCGTTCAGCCTGGGAACCTCTATGGGCTTCGAGAGGAAGTCGTCGAAGCCGTTTTCTAAAAACATCTCCTTCATTCCGACCATGGCGTTGGCCGTGAGGGCGATGATGGGGACGTTCTCGAATCGCTTGCCGATCCCCCGTATCGCTTGGGCGGCCTCTATCCCATCCATACCGGGCATCATGTGGTCGATGAAGATCATGTCGAAATTCTCTGTTTGCGCGGCGCGGACGGCTTCTTGTCCGCTCAGGCAGGTCGTTATCTCCATCTGATAGGGAGCGAGAAGCCCCTTGGCGATCGTCAAATTCGTGGCTATGTCATCGACGATGAGAACCCGACGGCCGGGCGCGGCGAAGAAAGGCGCGCACGGCTCCCTGGCCTCGGCCTTCCGCCCTTCGGAAAGCGAGCCCATCGGACGCCAGTCGTCGACCTTTTGCGTAATGGTGGCGGTGAAGATCGAGCCTTTTCCATACTCGCTCTCGACCGTGACATCCCCGCCCATAGCCCGGCAGAGGCTGCGGGATATCGACAGGCCAAGCCCCGCCCCCTCGATGTGTTTGTTGCTTCGATGATCCAGGCGGACGAAGTCGTTGAAGAGGGTCTCCATAGACTCCCGTTTTATCCCAATTCCGCTGTCCTCGACCGTGAACGCCAGCTTTACCTCGTCGTCGCCGGAGCGCTCGCCATGCGCCTCGAATTTTATGAAGCCCTTGTGCGTGTATTTCACGGCGTTCGACAGGATGTTCAACAAAATTTGACGTACCCTCACCTCGTCGCCGACCATCCCGCAGGGTATATTCGGGTCTATTTCGACGACCAGGTAGAGCGATTTTTCGCTGAGGCGAACGTTGACGATCGCCAGCACGTCGTTGAAAAGCGAGACGGCCCGGTATGACGACGGGGTTATCGGCAGATTGCCGGACTCGATCTTCGAAAAATCCAGAATGTCGTTGATGATGGAGAGCAAATCCGAGCCCGCCTGCCTGATCTCGGCTATATATTCGAGGGCCTGCGGTTTACCCCATTCTCTTTGCGCCAGCTCGCTCATCCCGATGATGGCGTTCATGGGGGTGCGTATTTCATGACTCATGCGCGCCAGAAACGACGACTTCGTCCGGTTCTCTTCCTCGGATTTCATCTTCGCCGCGCTCAAGCGAAGCAAAAGGAAACACAAAATCAAGGTCAAGACGAAACCCAGCATGAGAACGACCGGAATCATCTTGAAGACTTCGCTGTAATAATACCGGACGGGAGCGACGATCCCCAAGTACCAGCCGTTTTCCAGCAAGCTGAAAAAACCTATGTCTTCGACTCCGGCGCTGTCGATCGACTCGATCAGCACGCTGTCGTCCAGCTTTTGAAGCCGCGCGTAAATTTTCGAATATCCGGGCAGTTCGTCGACGCGTTTGCCCACGTATTCGCTCTCCGTGTGCGTCAGTACGTTGAACGCGTCGTCCAGCAGCATTCCGAATCCGGCGTCGGCGACTTTGTAGGTCCTCACCTGTTCGATGATGGGGTTCAGAAGGTAGTCGACGGCCAGAACTCCGTGGCTTTCTCCGCTTTCGTCGAAAACGACCATCGAGACCGAACTCACCGCGTCCCCCGTGCGCGGGTCGATATACGGCTTCGAGTGGAACACGCCGTCTTGAATCAACGCCCCCCTCAGCCAGGGAGCCGTCTTGGGGTAATAGTATTCTCCGGGAATCCAACTGGTTCCGTCCAGATAATTGCCGTCTATGTATCCATAAACCGACACGAAAACCCCTTGAATGTCTTTCTGGTTATGGAAAACGTCCGTCCAGACCTTTAAAATATCCTGTAACTCGTCCGGCGTCGCTCCCCTCCCCATACCCAAAAGGATGGACGCGGAGGCGTGCCGCAAGGCGGCCTCGTGCGCGAGGATCAACGACCTCATGGAGGTCTGGTACACTTGCATTTCGCTCCGGCTGTAGAGGTCTATCTGCTTCTTCACCACAACGCTGACGTAGGCGTAGCTCACAAGCGCCATCGTGAGAAAAGAGGCGCAGACGAACAGTAATTGTTTATAATCCTTCTTTATTATTTCTTTGAACTTCATGGTCCGTCCCAATCAGCAGATACTCCTCCGGTATCTCGACGCTGGTTGCTCCCATGTAGCCCTTGCCGAATATGTAGGTGTCCTGATAGATGAGGAAGTAATTTCTTACCGGTTTCGAGGTCACGGCGTCCATGTAATAGGTTCCGTTCCACTCCGCCCCCGGCGAAAATTTACCGTAGCACGCGAGAAGCGTCCTCGTGTCGGATATCTTCGCGCGGCCCTCCGCCACGAGTTTTCCGAATTCGGCCATCCCGGCCGTCTGGCAGAAGCCGAGAGAATAAACCCACGTCCCCATACGCCCGCCGGACCCGGCCTTCACCACGGCGTCCTCGACTTTCCTCAAAATCTCCGGCCAGCTCTCGGGCTCGCTGTCGATTCCGACTTCGACGCCGAAAGCCCCGGGATACCCCAAGATCGGCGACGGGATGTCCGCCTCGACAAAGTACCCGCCGTGCGCCGCGATCTGACGGAGGAGAGGTTCTGTGTGCGCGTCGTTGGTGCAGAAAAACGCCGTGTCTTTGCCGTACTTTTCGATCCACAAAGGAGCCTGTTCCAGGATGAACCGCTGCGCCCCCTCGACTCCGGCGCTGCCCGCGGGATCCGGGGCGTCCTCGGACGCGAACCTTATGCCGAGGTCGCTGCAGGCCTGCTCCATGATGGCCCGCCTGCGGGCCATGGAATCGGAGGCCATGTGGCGGGAAAAGGAAATGTGCACGAAGGCCCTCGCGCCGAGTTCCTTGGCCAAACGGGGAATGAGGTAGCCCCGCGATATGAAATCCGCGTTGACCACGAGATCCGCCGCCGACGCGATGACGTACGTGTCCTCGTGAGCTTCCCCCGCCAAACAGAGGATGTCGGGGCGTTTTTCCTTTACCCCGCGGAAGCCCTCCGTCGTGCCGGGAATGGCTTGGTTGACGACGATGACCTTCATAAGGGGATCGTCCGCCATTTCCGAGATGAGAGCCGCCGTCGCCTCCGTGTCGTCCACGAAGTTGTCGGGATAGACGACGTGGCGCACCATGCCCCCGTCCGCCACGTCCCCGTAGCGCCGGACGATCTCCTCGGCGCCGAGCAGGTCGTCCGCGCCCTGGGCGCTGGTCCCGGTGACTATTCCGATGTGAAACGAAGGCGACTCCGGCGGCTCCGTTTTGCGGGGCGCGCCCACCCGAGCCTTGAAATACTTCTCGGGAACCGTCAGGTCCGCGACCCCCAGGTAGCCTTTGCCCAATATGTAGGTGTCCTGATAGACGAGGAGGCAATTTTGTATCGATTTCCCCGTCGCCACGTCGGTATAGTGGCTGCTGTTCCACTTGACGCCGGGCGAGAACTTTCCGTAACACTCAAGAAGCGTCTTCGTGTCGGATATCTCCGCGTTGCCCTCCGCCACGAGTTTTCCGAATTCCACAAGCCCGGTCGTGTGGCAAAAAGCGAGGGAATAGGCCCACGTTCCCATGCGCCCGCCGGCTCCGGCGTTCACCACCGCGTCCTCCACCTTCTTCAAAATAGCGGGCGAGTCCCCGGCCTCGTTTTGAAGATCGACGCTAAAAGCCTCCGGATAGCCTAAAAGCGGCGACGGAATATCCGCTTCGACAAAATAACCTCCATATTTCGCGATCTGGCGGAGAAGAGGCTCCGTCTGGGCGTCGTTGGTACAGAAAAACGCCGTATCTTTGCCGTACCGCTCGATCCACAAGGGAACTTTTTCGAGGATAAACCGCTTGGCCCCCTCGACCCCGGCGTCGCTGGTCGGGTCCGGAGAGTTCTCGAACACGAACTTTATGCCGAGGTCGCCGCACGCCTGCTCCATGACGGCCCGTCTGCGGCTTACCGATTCGTAAATCATGTGGCGGGGAAAGGATATGTGCACCAAAGTCTTTGCCCCCAGCTCCCTGGCGGAGTGAGGGATGAGATAGCCCCGCGCGACGAAGTCGGAGTTCACCACAAAATCCGCGACGGACGCTATGGCGTTCGTATCTTCGTGAGTCTCGCCCGCGAGGCAGATAATATCGGGCCGTTTTTCCTTTACTTTGCGAAAACCGTCCATCGTGCCGGGAATGCCCTGACTGACGACGATGACCTTCATGAGGGGGTCGTTCGCCAACTCCGATATCCGCGCTACCGTCGTCTCTATTTCGGACGTGAAGTTGTCGGGATAGGTGATATGGCGCACCCTCCCCCCGCTCTCCACATCCCCGTAGAGCCGGATGACCTCTTCGGCGCCTCGCGTGTCCTCCTGGCTCTGAGAAGCGCTTCCCGTCATGATGCCGATATGAAACGCGGAGTCCTCCTCGGGGGAGCCGGAAACGGAAATTTCGCTTATCCGAAAGTCGGACGACAGGGATTCTTCGATCGCCGCGCCGGAGGGCGGGCTTTCCGTCGCGGTTTGCTGTCGCTGTTGCGGCCGGCTGAGGAGAATCCAGACAAAGACAGCGGCGATTGCCGCCGTAATCCATATTGCGTTCTTCTTGTTCATGTTCTCTCATCCTTTCAGCGAGCAAAGACCACAAACGTCCCCCGCGGGGTGTGGAGCGGAGCCCCGCGGTTTTGGTTTAAGTTGTCGACATTGAAATTCTTGACATTGAAGTTCTTGACATTAGAATTGAAAATTACAGTCCCGTCACGCCGAATTTTCGCGCGAAACCATCGATGATCTCGCAGGTGGCGTCGTCCAGGAAAATGCCGTTTTTGAGGGACTCCTCGCGCTTTTCCGCCTCTTTCTCGCCGGCGATGTAGATCCTGTCGTGCCCCTCGGCCTTGCCGCTCTCCCGGACCTCCTTCAAGATCTCTCCGATATGCGCCTTGACCTCCTGGGCGTCGGCGAAAAGGTCCAGTCTGAAGGCCCCGAAGAAATGGGAAATGCCCCCCGACCCCTTCTCGAAGGTATGAAGGCTCCATTTTCCCAGCGACAGGCCGGCGCACAGAAGCTCCACCAAAAGCCCCAGCCCGTAGCCCTTGTGCCCGCCGGACTCCTCCCCCTCCCCTCCGAGAAAAAGGTGTCCGCCGTAACGGGGGTTTTCCCAGAAAAGTTTCTCGAACGCCGTGGCGTCTGTCATGCCATGCCCCTCCTCGTCCACGACCCAGCCCTGAGGCATGGTTTTCTTCCTTCGATCGTAAACCTCCACTTTTCCGTGCGCCACGGTCGTGGTGGCCATGTCGATCATGAAACTGCGGCCGGAAAGCTCGGGAATCGCGACCGCGATAGGGTTGGTGCCGAAGATGCGTTCTCGCCCGAACGTGGGTATGGCGCAGGTCCGCGTGTTGGTGAAGGCCATGCCCACCATGTCGTCCCGCGCGGCGCGCTCCGCCCAAAGGCCCGCCATCCCGTAATGATTCGAGTCTCTGACCGCGCAAAACGCGACGCCGCTGGACCTGGCTTTATCGAGCATCCGCTCGACCGCGAAATTCGTTATATAGGGCCCCACCCCATTGTTGCCGTCCACCAGCAGGGAAACAGGGGTTTCTTTCACGATCCGAGGCTCCGCGCCCGGAACGGTGAAACCGCCCTGAACGCCGTTCCAATAAAAGTCCAGGCGCGCCGTTCCGTGGGAGGGAACGCCCCGGGCGTCCGCCTCCGCCAGGATCTCCGCCGTGACGCTGGCGGCCTTGGGAGAATAACCGAACTTTTCCAATATTCCCCGAACGATTTCGATCAACCGATCGTATTCGATGGTGCGGCTCATATCAAATCACCCTTCCGAATTGATAACGACTTCGACTTATTGGGGCTCGGCGAAAAGCTCGGCGATAATTTCCCGCACCGTCTCCACCTTGTCCACCTTGACGACGTTGGAACCGCAGAAAAAAAGCCCCCGCTCCCAGTTTCCGTTGAAGGCGTCGACTAGGGCCATGGCGATGCAAAACGTCTCGCGGGTCTTGCGGTAACGGCAGTGCGTCAAACAATTGGCGAAGCAGGGATTGCTCTCGACCTCCCCGTTCAGGTATTTGGCCACGAAGGGGTTTTTGATCGCGCGCCCCGGAAGCCCCGCCGGGCTGTGGATCAGCACCACGTCTTCCTCCTTCGCGTCGATGTAGGCCTGTTTGAAACGGTCGGAGGCGTCGCCCTCCACCGTGCAGGCAAAACGCGTACCCAACTGAACGCCCTTCGCGCCCAACTCGAACATGCGCTCCATGTCTTTGCGGTCCCAGACGCCGCCCGCCGCGATAACGGGGATATCGGACTTCATTTCCTCGGCGACGAAGCGCACCGTGGCCGGCAGGGCCACCTCCATCGAAAGAGCGGGGTCGTATACCTGCTCCATCGTCGTGGCCCCCAGGTGCCCGCCCGCCGTCGCGGGCGCTTCCACCACAAAACCGTCGGGGCTGCGGCCGTACTGTTTTTCCCAGCGGCGCGTGATCAGGCTGGCCGCCTTGGCGGAGCTTACGATGGGCACCAACGCCACGTCGGGGAAATTTTTCGTGTATTCGGGCAGGCGCAGCGGCAGCCCCGCTCCCGAGATGATGACGTTGGCGCCGCCCTCCGCGGCCGCGCGCACCTCCGTGTCGTAATCGGTCAAAGCCACCATGCAATTCACCGCCAAGATCCCGTCGGGCCCGGCGATCTCCCTTGCTTCCCCCAAAACTTCCTTTATGACGATCTCGTTGGATTCGAAGTAATTCCTTTTTTCCAGAAGGAAATGGGGCGAGTTATGGCTGAGTCCCACGCTTGCCACCGTCCCCACAGCGCCGCGTCGCGCGACGTTCCCGGCGAGTCTGGGTCCGGAAATTCCCACGCCCATCCCTCCCTGTATCAAAGGATAGCGCGGCTGATGCTTCCCTAGCTTCAGAATCGGTGTTCCGTTGCTCACCTTTCGACCCACTCCTTTAAAAGATCCCTACGAATGACCCCCCGCCCACAATCAAAGAAGGCGCATAAGAATCATTGTAACAAAAAACATTGCCCGATGCTTGTTGCAATGGCGACAACATCGGGCAATTTAACAGCGGCTTGAAATGACATTCTATACTCTTCCCCCCGAAAAAGAAACGTAAACATTACGCCTCCGAATCTAAAGCGCCTCTTTCCGATCTAAAGCGCCTCTCTCCCCTAAAGGCAACGGCGTTTCGACCCTCGCGGCGTCCAGAAGAAGAGAAACCACGACCTGTTTGTTCCTTCTTCGGGCTATGCTCATGGCCGTTTCTCCCCCCGGAGAGGCCACGCCCATGTCCGCCCCCGCCTCCAAAAGCGCCGCGACCATATCCGCTTTGCCCACCGTCACGGCCCTCATCAAAGGGGTGTATCCTTCTTTGTCGAGTTCGTTGACGTCGGCTCCCGCGTTCAACAGCGCTTGAGCCACCGTCACATGATTTCGGTCGACGGCGTACATCAAGGGAGCGCGCCCATTTTTGTCGATTTGATTGACGGTTTCGCGGGCGGTCCCCCTCTCGGCCGCCGCCTTCAACAGCTCACGGGTGATCTCCGTCCTGTTCAGGACAATGGCGTAGATCAGCGACGAACCGCCCCCCCGAGAATCGTCGTACCCGGCGTCGAGCAACGCGCGAACCGCGTCCACCCTGTTCAAGGCGATGGCCGTTTTGATGGGAGTGCCCCCGGAACCGTCCGCCGCGCTCACGTCGGCTCCCGAGTTCAAACATCGGCGAACCCCCTCCGCGTCGTCGTCTCTGATGGCCCGAAAGAGGTCTTTCTCCAGGTCGGAAAGGGGTAAAAACTCCGCCTCTCCCGACGCCCGCGTTTTTTCGGGAAGCGGCGTCCCGGAAAATAAAAATCGCCACAGAACAAACCCCGCCACGACGACAATCGCAATCGGAACGCCCCAGACGACGCCCTTCGCCGTCTTGAATTTTTGCCATCTCCCCGGCTTCTCCGAAAGCTCCTCCGGGGCCTCCGGCCCTTGGGGGGTCGTCGGCGCCTCGGGCTCGTCGAGAGAAACTTCCGCCTCGCTGGGACGGCGTCGGATCGATTTTATGCGTCGCAAAAAATCGGTTAAAAATTTCATCCTCGTCTCTCCACGTTAAAATCTAACGAAACATTTTCATTTTAACATCGAACACAACCCCCGACGCCCAACCAAGGCAAAATCCGAAATCAACGCACAATCGGGCAGGAGGCCGCTCATTGGTCGGCGAGGCTTCCGGCGTGCTATATGCGGCCATAAAAATTACGCGCCGCATTGGAGAAGGAAATCATGATTTTTACGGATGTGCCTTACGGTAGGACGATCATTACAATGGCAAGCGGCAAGCGGCAAGCGGCAAGCGGCAAGCGGCAAGCGGCAAGCGGGCTCTTAGTGTAAATTTTTCCTCCCCGTTTGTGACGCAAAAAATTTTATCGGGCGCGGATGTCCCTGCGGACAGCCGCGCTCTTTTTTATGCCGCGCCCCGGTAAGGGGCGCGGCTGAATTTTTCGTGGGAGGTTTTGACGATGCGAAGGAGAATTTTTGTTTTATGGGCAACGCTGTTGGCGGCGGGGCTGGCCTTTACCGGCGTCGCGGAGGCGGCGACGGGCGTGCCGCCGGTGATTGAGTGGGAGAAAACTTTCGGCGGCTCCGGCAATGACTATGCCCACGCCATTCAACAGACAGCGGACGGCGGCTATATCATGGTTGGGA
>JAISQE010000041.1 GCA_031274425.1 Synergistaceae bacterium
TGGGGTGTATAACCGGTGGAAATTGAACGGAAACGCGATGAAGGGACAGGATGCGGTTACGCATCCGGCGAACGTGGTTATGCATCCAACAGAGAGAGGGGTTCGTCGGCTGAAAGACCCCTTGTGGAGGGCTTCTGCGTCATACCACCCCGGAGCGGGCATCGAAGTTTTCTTACGAGGCGCGATTTGCGCCGCCCGGAAAATTCAAGATGCAGGGGTGCGCCCCGGACAGCGCGTCACAAGCGTCGTCCGTGCCCTCAGCGGGGCGGGACGGAATTGGAGTGGAAACGCGGGATTACAGGGTCTCGTCTCCTTTACAGGGGACGGGACTTTTTTTGTCCCGCCCGATATTCATAAACCGGAGGGATTCAACATGGGGCTTCTCGCTCGTTATGCGCCGCTGTTGCCGCTGACGGCATCGACGCCGTCGGTGAACCTTGAGGAAGGAAACACGCCTCTGATCCGCCTGCCGCGCGTCGGAGAACAACTGGAGATCGATCTGTGGGGGAAGTTCGAGGGCTGCAATCCCTCGGGCTCGTTCAAGGACCGCGGCATGGTTCTGGCCGTCGCAAAGGCTCTGGAGGACGGCGCGCGCGCTTTGATCTGCGCCTCGACGGGAAACACGTCGGCGTCCGCGGCGGCCTACGCCGCAGCAACGGGGCTTCCCTGCTACGTCCTGCTGCCCGCGGGCAGGGTCGCGCTGGGGAAGCTCGCCCAGGCCCTGATCTACGGCGCTACGGTCGTCGCGGTGCGGGGGAACTTCGACAGGGCCCTCGAACTGGCCCGCGAGGCGGCGAAGGAACGCGGCTTCGCGATGGTCAACTCCGTCAATCCCTATCGTCTCGTGGGGCAGCGCACCGGAGCGTGGGAGGTCTGCGACGCGCTCTCCGCCGCGCCGGACTGGCACGCCATCCCCGTCGGCAACGCGGGCAACGTCAGCGCGTGCTGGGCGGGGTACACGGAGTATCGGCGTCTCGGGAAAATTCCCAAAACTCCGCGGATGATGGGCTTCCAGGCGGCAGGCGCGGCGCCGCTCGTCACCGGTCGGCCCTGTCCCGACCCCGAGACGGTGGCGACCGCCATCCGCATCGGGAACCCCGTCAGCGCGGACCTGGCGCGCGCGGCGATCACCGAGTCGGGCGGCGAGTTCAATTCCGTCACCGACGAAGAAATTCTGAGCGCTCAGCGTCTGCTGGCCTCTTTTGGGGGAGTTTTTGCGGAGCCCGCTTCCTGCGCTCCCCTGGCCGGCCTCGTCAAACTGAAGCGCCTTGGCCGCCTGCCCCGGGACATCCGGGTGGTGATGGTCCTGACGGGCAACGGCCTGAAGGACCCCGATACGGCCATGAAACAGGCGGGACGCCCGATCGAGGTCGGCGACACGCTCAAGGAACTCCTGTCCGTACTGAGGCCCGGAGGCGTCAGGTGAACGCGCCTCTGGTATCCATACGTGTTCCCGCGACCAGCGCGAACCTCGGCGCGGGGTTCGATTCTCTGGGGATGGCGCTGTCGCTGTACAACGTTTTCAACGTCACGAAGCTCCAGCCGAACGGGTTGTTTTCCTGCGACGTGATCGGCGAGGGCTTTCGTGAACGCGACCTCACCAACGCCCGGAGCAACATGGCGGTGCGGAGCTACCTCAGGGCCTGCGAAATATGGGGCGTCGCCCCAAGGGGTCTGGCGCTCGAATGCCACAACGTCATCCCCCTCTGTCGCGGACTCGGCAGCTCTTCCACGGCGGTCGTGGCCGGAGTGCTGCTGGCCAACCTGCTCTCGGGGCGACATGCGCCGGAATCCGAACTGCTGCGCGTGATGACGATGATCGAGGGGCATCCGGACAACGTCGTTCCCTGTTATCTCGGCGGCATGACCGTCAGTTGCTGGAACGAGGTGGATTTGCGCTATGTGAAGTTCCCTCCGCTGCCCGAGGATCTGAACGTCGTCGCCGCGGTGCCTGACGTGCGGGTCCGCACCCGCGACGCGCGCAAGAGCCTGCCGCACGAAGTTCCCTTCGGCGACGCCGTCTTCAACCTCGGGCGGGCCGCGCTGCTCTGCGCCGCGTGGGCGACCGGGCAGTGGGATCTCCTGTCCTGGGGGATGGAGGACCGGCTGCATCAGCCCTATCGGTCCCGCCTCTTCCCCGGCGGCGAGGTGATTATGGACCGCGTCCGCACGCTTCCCGGGTGTCTCGGGGTCGCGATCAGCGGCTCCGGCCCGACCATCGTCGCCCTTGTGCGCGGCGCTCCGGGCCTTGTCGCCTCGACGTTGTGCCGCACGTTCTCCGAATATGGCGTCACCTCCAGATTTTTCGTCCTTCAGGGCTGCGCCGGGGGATGCAGGTTCTCGATGCGGAGCCCCGGGGACTTCCAGGAAGAAAATTAAAAATTAAAAAAGACGGGGCCAGGGGACTGCGTCCACTGCGGGGTATGGGGCAGAGCCCCATGGTTTTATTTTCTTATCATTGATATTGGATCTCATCTGAAAGGGGAACTTTGACCGTGAAAGAAGTGGTGATAGTGGAAACGAACGCGACCGGGACGAAAAACGTCGTCGACGACGTGGGTATCGACCGCGCGGCGGCGCGCATCGTCCTGTTGGGTGTGCCCGACGTTCCGGGCGTGGCGGCGAACGTCTTTTCCGCCCTCGCGGAACATCGGATCGGCGTGGAGATGATCGTGCAGAACAACATGCGGGGCGGGATGACGGACATCGGTTTTCTGGTGAAAAAAGAGCGTCTGGACGACGCCATCGTCGTCTGCCGAAAGTCCGCCACGGACATCGAGGCGCAGGGCGTCTCCTTCAACACGGAGGTCGCGCGCGTGTCCGTCTGCGGCAAAAACCTGACCGAAAACCCCGAGATCCCCGCGAAGATGTTTTCCACCCTCGCGTCCGTCGGCGTGAACATCGAGATGATCGTCTCCAACACGCTCGACATCACCTGCGTCGTCAGCGAAACCGACGCGGACAGAGCGATCAGGGCCCTGCAGGAGGCGTTCTCCTGACATCGACTTCGTTTGCATCGCCTGAGGGTCTTCCGGCGAGGTTGCCTCCGCCGAAGACCCCGGCATCAGCTTAAGTCTTTTCTCCGTCCAGTCTCAATAATTTCAATAACTTAAAACATGGGGCTCTGCCCCATACCCCGCAGGGGATTTTTCTCCAGCCCCCTGACCCCGTTAATTTTTCTTTTAAATTACGTTTGCCTCTTGACAGGTGCGCTTTATATTATTATCATACAAATGGATTGTCCTATTGTATACAATATGAAGGGGAAACAGTATGCCGATATCCGACCAAAATCCGGGACTTTTACATAAAAGCCTTGTACAGACGATTGTGGAAAATATTATAAATCGTATTCTCAGCGGAGAGCTGCAGCCGGGAGAGCGCCTGACGGAGCAGATGATGTGCGACGTCCTCGAAGTGAGCCGTTCTCCTCTGAGAGAAGCTTTTCGCATCCTCGAAAACCAGGGTTTTCTGGTAAACAGGGCGCGTAAGGGCGTGTTTGTGCCAAAGCTCACGAGAAAAGAAGCCATCGATATTTACACGATACGCGCGAACCTTGAAAGCCTCGCGACGTTTCTTGCCGTCAAAGAAAAAGGCATAAAGCTGGCGCAGGAGCTTCGGGTCATTCACGAAAAGATGAAAAAAGCGGCGACGAATGAGGACACAAAAGAGTACTGGCTCTACAACGTTCAATTCCACGAGACTTTGATTTCATCGTGCGGCAATAAATTACTGATCGAAATGCTGGAACGTTTCGACAAGCAGACGATGCGATACAGGGTGAAAATTCTGGCCAATCCGGGGAGATCCGAAAAATCCCTCAAAAAACATGAAGAGCTCATCCGTTCCATAGAAAAAGGCGACGCGGCAAGCGCAGAAGTCATACGCAAAAAAGCGATACTGGACAATATGGCTCTGGTCGAGAAAACCTTTGAGGATGAAGAGGAGGAAGGTCAAAAGTGAAGATCGACGCGGGTAAATGTGTGGGTTGCCGGTCCTGCGTTCCTTATTGCCCGGTCGGCAGTATCCTTGCCGAGGGAAAGGACGTGAGCATCGACCAGGACGAGTGCGTCGAGTGCGGAGTGTGTCTGCGCGCCGACGTGTGTCCTGTGAAGGCGATCTATATGCCGAAAGAGTCGTTCGACTACCCGAGAGCGATTCGGATGCAGTTCAGCGACCCTGGCGTGCAGCACCCCAATTTCAAGGCGTGGGGACGCGGCACGGAAGAGGCGAAGACCAACGACGTGACAGGCAAGTTTGGGGTCGGCGAGTACGGGTTGCTGCTGGAGTTTGGACGTCCGGGGACGGGGACCCGCATTTCCGAAATTGAGAAAATCACAAAAGTCATTCGCACAATGAACATTTCGATCCTGGAGGATAACCCGCTGTACGGGCTTTTGGAGGCGGACATGTCCGGCAGGTTCAAACAGGAGTTCGTCAACGAGAAAATTCTTTCCGGGATTCTCGAAATTCGTATCGACAAAGCAGACGAGCTGGAGGAGGTTCTCAATAAAATCCTTCCCCTTCTGCGGGATCTCGATACCGTGGTTTCGGTAGGCCTGGTGACGCGTTTTGCAGACGACGCGACGTTGCCGGTGATCGATAAACTGAAAGCCATGGGGCTTTTTGTCCGTCCGAACGCGAAGATCAACGTTGGGCTCGGACGCCCGCTCGTCGAGAGGTAAACGGGCAGACAATAACGTAAGGGGGTTTTGGGGATGAGCCATTCACTGCATCGTTATGGGCCGGTCGAAAGTCTCAGGAACGACTTTTGTATTTACACCCGAGCCGCGAAAGGCGTCAATCGGGACAACTGCGGCGACGGGTTGCGCAGGACTCTCGCCATCTATCTGTCGGAAAACGTAGTCAATTTCGGGTCCAGTCACGCCGGGAAAAGTTTTTCCGCGGGGTTGAAGGCCGAGGAGTACGCGAAAACTCTCGACAATTCTTACGGCATCATCGCGACGTTCGACGACAGGGAAGCCGTCAAAGGAGTTTTAAAAAAGGCCAAAGAAGCCGAGATCGGCATTTCAATGGTGGTCAGCGGCCTCATCGACGAGGTCGTCGACATCGCGCACGAATGCGGCCTGAAGCCGCATACGGCCCTGCTGTCGCTTGGCATTCACGGGCGCACGGAGACTTTGCCCGAGGACGACGTTCTGGAGATGATCACCATGTGCGGGCATTCCCTCATTTCGAGGAATCTTGTCAGGGACGTCATCGCCAAAGTGAAAAGCGGCAAACTTTC
>JAISQE010000049.1 GCA_031274425.1 Synergistaceae bacterium
ATCCTGGTGGAGAATCGGGGCAACCGGCTCTCCCTGGATATTTCGGAGGGGCTGACGGTTCTGGGCGACGCGGACGGCCTTGCCCAGGTATTGATAAACCTCATCTCCAACGCGAACGAGCACACGGAAAAGGGCGAGATTCGCGTATCAGTCAGTCGCGACCGCGAATCGGTTCTCGTGTCCGTCTCCGACACAGGCGAAGGCATAATGCCGGAGGCGCTGCCTGGCATATTCGGGCGGCGCGCGAGGCGCGGCGGGCACGAGAAACGGGCCAGGCAGGCAAAAAATTTTCCACTCAGCGGCGGCGGCGGAATCGGCCTTTCGATATGCCGCGAGATCGTGGAGCGCCACGGCGGGACAATAGGGATAGAGAGCGAGCCCGGGAAGGGGACGAAAGTATTTTTCCGGCTTCCGGCGGTGGACCGGTAGCCCGGCAGGAGGATAAGCGCGTGGACAAACGGAGCGAGGCTGCCGGCCCGGCGATTTTGATAATCGATGACGACCGGAGGTTTCTCGGAATAACAAAAAAAATACTCGAACTCAGAGGCTACGAGACGCGAAGCGCCGCCAGCCTGGAAGCCGCGCGCCGGTCGATGAAAGAGAGTATGCCCGACGTTATTGTGCTGGACGTCCGGTTTGGGAAAAGCGATGAGAACGGGCTCGGATTCTGCTGCGAGGTGCGCGAACATTCCTCCGTGCCAATAATATTTCTGACCGGGCTTGCCGGCAGCGGGGATGTTGTGGCTGGTCTTAAAGCCGGTGGCGATGACTACCTGACGAAGCCTGTGGACTTCGATGTTCTGGAGGCCCGTATCGAGGCCGCGTTGCGGCGGGTGGAGCTGGACAGAAAAAATTTAACGGGTTCCGAAAACGCGGGCGATCATGAAAAAATCGGAACCGCAGAAATAGACGAGGAAAAATTCGCCCGGCTTGCGGCAAAACTGAGCGAACAAGAAAAGACAGCCGCCCGCCTCGTGGCGCTCGGCGGAAGCAACCAGGAAATAGCGGAGAAACTGATCTGTTCCGTCGATTACGTAAAAAAATTGACTTCCCGTATATATGCCCGGACCGGAATCCCCGGCCGCGCCGACCTGAGAAAAAAGCTGCTGAAATAAACGGGGTGAAGGCTCTGAAAACCTTTTCAAAACTTCCCCGTTCATTCGGCTTTGCGCCGCTCAGCCGTCCCTGAAAAAATAATAAAAAACGTACTTTCCTGATTCCATGCGGGTTTGCGGATTTTAGAAACTACAAAACTGTACACTTTTCGTGCTGGGATTTCGTGTTAAAGTAGCGCCGTAAAAAGTACGCGCTATAGATTGTGAAGACGCGCCTATGCTTCCCCTGCGGCGGAAGCATAGATTTTTGGTATATTGCCCCTGATTTTTCGCGCTCTGCGGTAGGACGTGCCGGGCAAAAAGCCGGGTAGAAATTTTGAATTTTTGAGAGAGAGATTTCAGAGAGGAGGCCGCATTATGAGAGAAAAACCTCTTGACAACGCCAAAAAACTGGGTAGTAGGCATCGACGCTCGCGTCGGGAACATCGCGGGCTTTTGCACGGCAGGATTGCGCGGTCATCGCGTGTCGCGGCGTTGTGCGCCGGGAACATCGCGGGCAAATTTTGCAGGGTTTTCTCACAGCTTTCTCCCTTGCGGTGTTTTTTCCGTCTTTTTCTCTTTTCCACTAAAGCGAAAAAACCTTTCCACAAAAAAATTTCCCAGCGTTTTTGGCGAGTTTTGTATTTCCGGCGGGCTGCGGCTTCGTCGTGGGAAAATCCGGCGCTGGCCTGCGTATGACCGGCCTTTTGGGTGCGGGCAGGGTTCCTCTTTTCATGAAGAATGAGGAAACAATCATGTCTTCCACGATGGCAATTCCGGAGAAAATAATTCACAGGCCCAAATTATATGAAGTTTACGACGCCGCGTCGGCGCGAAAAGCCGTTTGTGTCGAAGCACCGGCGGGGTTTGGGAAGACCCTTTCGACGGCGCTCTGGATCAAACGGTCGAAAAGGTCTGCCGTATGGGTGACGCCGTCTTCATATGACAACGCGCCGGCAATTTTTTTCCGCAGGCTGCTTTCGGCGTTCAGGGATGGTTATCCAGAGCAGGAGGCGTCAATTGACGCGCGCGCCTTCGACGTTGCTCCGGTCGAACACACACTCAAATTTTTGCTTTCGCTTCCCAGCGCCAGGGAAGAAAAATCATCCGTGAATACGCTCGTCATCGACGATATACACGTCATCTGGAACGAAGAGATAATAAATTCGCTTCATTTAGTAATCGACGCGCTTCCGGCGTCATTTGCCGCGCTGTTTCTGGGAAGAAATTCTTTCGCTACTCGTAGCGTAAAAAAGACAATTAAAGGGCTCGCGAGAATAAGCCCGGACGCCCTCATATTTTCATCAGAGGACGTTCTTCTCTCTTTTGAGTCGCACGGGCACTATATTTCGGAGAGCGAGGCGCGTTCCGTTTTCGATTCCACCGGAGGCTGGCCAATTGCCTCCACCCTTGCCGCCGCAGCAGGGATAGCCCGGACCGAGGATTTTCGCGGCGAAGCAGCCGAGTGTATGAAAAACGCCGTATGGGATCGCCTGGACAGCGCAGCGCAAAAATTTTTGCTGACCGTCTGCGTGATTGATGAGATGGAGCCCGAGGTATGCTCGCGATTGACCGGCTATGCCCCACAAGAAGTATGCGGTGTGCTCGATGGAATTGTAAGCGCCAGCGCCGGGTTTGTGCAGAAAATCGACAGTGAGGGCGACCGATATGCCTGTCATACAATATTTCTCGTTTTTTTGCGCGCAATCTCACCCGATACGGAGGCTGCGTGTAGGATAGCGTCGGATTTCTATATGCAAAAAGAAATGTGGCACTCGGCTATCAGTTGTGCGCTTCGTTCCAATAAAAACGAGAATATCGCTCCGGCGCTTATGCGCATTCTGCAATACGACGCTATGGGTAACTCGATATCACAGCACGTCGAAAAAATGAGGAATATCATAAGAATAATACCGGAGTCAAAATATGAAGAACTGCCGTATTTGTATATAATGCTTGCCGGGTTCAAAAATCTGACGGGCGACGCAAAGGGTATGTGCGCCGCGTTCGATGGATTGTACAAAGCCATGCCGGAAATAACCCAAAATTATCCGGAATTTTTGAGTTCGGCCATTTTTATACGTCTTCTCGACCACAGGCTGCCCAACGGAAATATATTTCGAGGAATTATTTCGCCGGAAATACTCTCGGAGCTTCGCGAGAGAAATTCAATCATCCCCGCGAGATCCAAAAACCTTCCGTTTTTTCATAAAGGCGGAAGGGATGTGTCAGGATTTCCCGGATTACCTGAGGATGACTCCGATTTCAAAGAAACCTCTTTCCTTTGGGGCAATATTGATGAGACAGTGCTGGCGGCGCTCAAGGCCGGGATGTGGTATGAAAAGAACGATCTAAAACGGGCGCTCGAAAGCGCTGATCGTACTCTGGCCTCCCTGCCGGACTTGTCTGTCGTTTCTCCCGAGACGTTTTTTTTCACGTCGATGATCGGCATCGCTGTCAGTGACGCTATGGAACATCCGGCTGAAGCCGGACGTCTCATAGATAAATTGAAAAAATATCTTATTGAAAGAGGCGCGTTCTTCCTGCTCCCCAATTTTATGGCGTATGTCATGAAAATGCGGATGACGAACGGCGACTCCCGCATTGCGCCCGTATGGTTGGATAACTATTACGCCGATACACCGGAGAGCCAGGAGCTTGAGCTTTATAAAATTTTCCAGCACCTGACGACGGCGAGGGCACTGATGATTTGCAAAGACACCGAGGAGGCGAGGCCGTTTTTAACAAGGCTCATAAAACTCGCGTCCGATTTCGGCAGGGTTATCGACAAAACGGAGGCGGCAGTTCTCCTGTCCATCCTCGAATGGCACAGAGGCGATTGCGGCGCGGCTGCCCCCCTTTTAAGGGACGCGATTGCCGGCGTCCAAAAGTATCGGTATATTCGTGTTTTCGCGGATGAAGGCGCTGCTCTCCTGCCGGTCATGGACAGCCTGCTTCAGCGCGCCCGGGGGAACGCTGCGGACAGGAATCTCCTCTCGTTTATGAAGGAGATTCGCGCCGCCGCCGAGCTTCGCTCGACGAAACGAGCGGGGATAGCCAGTGCGTTTCCCATGAAACTGCCCAAGCTGACAAAACAACAGAGGATGATCCTGGATCATCTCGGGAAAGGCTGCGGCCGGTCCGAAATCGCGGTAAAAACTAACCTTGCCCCGGACACCGTAAAGTTCCACATATCCGGCCTTTACAGGAAGTTAAACGTCCACAGCGCTAAGGACGCGCTCAGCAAATTTGCCGAGATGGAAGCGCTTATAAACGAATAGCGCTCAGGACCACCCCGAAACCACCCTGCTACTCCACCCAAGGGGTAATTGTTTACGCGCGAGGCGGCTGATAATCTTGTCTAATATTTAAGTTTAGCCGAGGAGGCATTGCGAGATGTCTGTCGCCGCCGCGAAAAAATTTTTGGATAAGGCTATGAACGACAAAGAATTTGCGGAGAAAATCAACAGCGCCACCAGGGAAGAATGGGCTGCGCTCGCGATGACTATCGGCGAGGATTTTACCGGGGAGGAAGTACGTGTTGCCATAGCCGCTTCCGTAGCGCTCGATGACGATGATCTGGACAAGATTGCCGGCGGCAATACGTTCGCTGACTTCGTTGAGAGATCGCCCAAAATCCTTCCGCCCGGTTTAGGCACGGTACTGGACAAATTACGCCCCTGAAACGAACCCTTCCCGGAATAAACTCAAGCTGTTGTAACGCGCTCATAAAACCACGCAGAAGGCTGATAAAAATCTTCCCTGAGCCTGAGAATTTCAGGAGGCGGCCGCCGCTTTGAACGCGCGAGTCATCTTAAAACCACCCTTAAACCACCCTGAAGCAACCCTTAAAACCACCCTTGAAGTCCACCCTGAGGGGAATATTAAGTTCTTAAAGCAATTGATATTATTTTCTTGCGACAAACAAAAAACGAAAGGGGTTTTGAAGATGTCAGTTGAAGCGGCAAAGAAGTTTCTGGAAAAGATGACGAAGGACGAAAAGTTCATCGAACAAGTGAACGGAGCCACCGAGGAAGAGTTGGCCAAACTCGGGAAAACGATTGGGGCGTCGTTGGAATTTACGAAGGAAGAGCTGCAAATGGCTATTGCGGCGAACAGAGAGCTTTCCGACGAGGACCTCGAAAAAGTGGCGGGCGGTGGATTAGGGTTGGGGGATTTTTTCAAGAAACTTGGTAACAAGTTCGAGAATCTGGCAAAATTCATTTGGAATTAGTTTCGTCCGCGCTCGTATCGGCTGGCGAGGGGAATATTAAGCGCGTAAAGCCATAGGTATTATTTCTGCGACAAACAAAAAAAGAAAGGGGGTTTTAAGAATGTCAGTTGAAGCGGCAAAAGGTTTTTTGGCCAAGCTCTCCGAGGATAAGGAGTTCGCGGAGAAGCTGAACGCGATCCAAAGCGACGAAGGGTGCCTGAAAATGGCGAAGGATTTCGGTTTCGACTTCACGAACGAGGAGCTGAAGCTCTGCGTGGTCTCCACCGGAGAGCTCTCGGACGACGATCTGGAGAAGGTTGCCGGCGGGATTAGTATTGGAGATATAGTCGGCGGTTTTACCGGTTTGAGCCCTAAAATCATTAACATTCAGGCTGAATGGCATGAACATATTAAAAAGGCATTCGGGAAATAAAACGAAAGGGGTTTTGAAGATGTCAATTGAAGCGGCAAAAGGTTTTTTAGTAAAGCTCACCGAGGACAAGGAGTTCGCGGAGAAGCTGAACGCGACCCAAAGCGACGAAGGGCGCCTGAAAATGGCGAAGGATTTCGGTTTCGACTTCACGAACGAGGAGCTGAAGCTCTGCGTAGCCTCTACCGGAGAGCTCTCGGACGATGATCTCGAGAAGGTCGCCGGCGGGGAAATGATGACCATCACGGTTGTATCAACTGTCGTCGCCGGTGTAATTGGAGGTGGGTTTGCCATTGGGACTACCGTTATAGGGGGCATCGTCGGAGGAATCAAGTGGCCCTGGTCGAAAAAATGAAAACTGCTCCCTAAAATCGGAGGCGACCGCCGTTGTTTAGACCTTTAGACCGGCGAACTGATTAGTGTGATGTTGCTCTGCGCGTAGATTCCCGGTGGATTCTAGGTGGCAGAGCAATGTCGTTGTCCGACAGAGCGGGCGCAGCTCGCCGAATACATAAAAAGACCGGAGAGATATTTCATGGAAAACAGAACTCTGCTGATAATTCCTCCTCTCGACGAGGCGACCCACCCTTACCCTGCCGTGCCGCAGCTCGCCAGTTGGCTTCGTGAGCGGGGAAGCGCGGTGGACGCGCTCGATTTGAATATAAAATTTTATATGTGGCTGCTGGAACGCGAAAGATTCCTGGAGTCGTGCGAGATTGCCTGGAATTTCATGGAGAACCTCCACGAGGAGGAACCATTGAGTGTTTCCGATTGGGGAGAATATTACACACTTTTTGTCTGCTTCAAATTCATGGAGTTTCTCTCACAGAAATACGTAAATCCGTCGGACCCTGATTTCAGTTTATCTTCTATAAATGAGAAGTTTCCCTACGCGATGCGTCATCTCTTCTCGAAATGCCTGGTCGCTCTTTCCTTTGCGCGGGAATTTCCACATAATCCGGTACATTTCGACGCGAATCTTATGGTGGCTTTCTGGGACACGCGATCCACATCCAGCGAAAAGCTGCTGGAAAGGCTGTCTTCGGATCAATGCGGGCTTTTCGAGGATTTTTATCAGGAATTGCTCTCGAAGACTGAGCTTCAAAAATATCGCGTCGCCGGAATTTCCATCCCCTTCTCCGTCTCGGCGGAGCCCGCGCTTTTGCTTGCCAAGGCGATTAAAAAACTGTCGCCCGATACTCACGTGGTCCTTGGAGGAGCTTTCGCCGCGATGAATCTCTCCAAGTTTCATGATATGTCCTTTTTCCGGTACTTCGACAGCATCGTCGTCGGGGACGGAGAGATTCCGCTTCTTGATTTGTCCAGACAGATCGAATCAGGTTCGCCGGACCTGTCCCGCGTCCCGGGGCTTGTATGGAGAGACGGGGGCGAAATAAGGCGCAATCCGGCCGGACGCGGCGTCCCCCTTGGGGATCTGCCGCTGATCGATTCCGTGTTCGCGCCGGAGGATTATCCCTTCTCGTGCATTGACGAGTGGGTCAGGATACGGCTGTCAAGAGGGTGCTCGTGGGGCAGATGCGCGTTTTGCAATCTTGTCGGCTGCGGGCTGTACCCTCTGGAGCGGGGCGATGAGGATAAAATTTTTGAGACCGTAAAAAAGTATGTCGCAAGGGGCAAACGACACTTTTTCTTCGGCGACGACGAAGCGACGGCGGATATGCTGGAGCGCTTCGCGAAGCGGGTCATCGCGTCGGGCCTCAAATTCACCTGGACCGTCAATTTGAGGTTCTCCGCGAAAATAGATTTGAAGTGGGCGAATCTGCTGAGGGAATCAGGGTGCCGTATGCTGATCGTCGGCCTCGAGAGCTATAACGACAGAATTCTCAAGCTGATGAAGAAGGGCACGAACGTCGCGCTGATAGAAAAATGCATCAACGACATCACCTGGAGCGGCATCAGGCTCATGGTCTACATGATAGTTGGCCTGCCGACGGAGACTGAGGCGGAGGCCAGGGAATCCTTCGGGGAAATAATGGATCATGTGAAAAACCATAGACTGGACAGCGTGCATTACAGCGTTTATGGGATTTCAGAAGGTTCTCCCGCATACAAAGACCCAGCGTCATTTGGAATAACGTCGGTAATTCCAGACAACAACAACGATCTTTCAGCCGGAATCATCGATTTCGAACACGCCGGGATGGACCTTCAAACAAGGCTCGCTCTGTACAGGGAGTTTACGAATGTCCTGAGCGGCGGAATGTCAATACAGGAGGCGCCGGCGGTTCCGGAAGCGAACCAGGAGGGACACGAAAATCTTTCGGTGAGCTGGAACGGCCGGCAACTAACCGCGCGGGCGAGCGTTTCCAGCGCGAGTGCCGCGTAATGTGGAACCCTATATGTACGGGAGGGAATAATTTGCCGATGAGCTACGGACGGGCCTGGAAAAGCCTGTTGCTGGCTTTAGCCGCCGTGATTGCCTTTGCGCCGGGGGGAATTGCGGGCCAGTTGGAGATCGACGTGGAGCGGGCGGCGGAGCTTGCCGTCGCCAACAATCCCCGGATGAAGGTCGCGGAGTCCGACGTCGCTATCGCGGGGGAGAGCAGAAAACAGGCTTACAGAACACAGGCAGTGAGCGTGGCGGCCACTCACTCCTCGTCCTATGCCGACTATCAGAAGGACGACATTCACCAAAACACTTTCTCGAACGGAATAACGATGTCGTATCCGCTCTACTCCGGGGGGGGCATTGAAAATACGATGAAAAAATCCGACCTCGGCTACCAGGAGCAGGAAAAGGCGCTCGAAAAGGTCAGGCAGGACCTCCGAATGTCTGTCGCGACAGGGTTTTATTCGATGCAGCAAAAGTCCGATATGGCAAAGCTCGCAGATGAATCCGTCGAACGTCTGAAGGCGCACGTGGAAAACGTGAGAATACAGTACGAGAACGGCAAGGTAGGGAAAGCGGACTTGCTCCGCTCAGAGGTCGAGCTTAGCAACGGAGAGCTGTCGCGCGTCAGCGCGCTCAATGCCTACGCAGTAGCCGTCAAACAGCTTAACAGTCTTATGGGAGTTCCGCTCGAAACAGAATTGACCTGGAGCAAGGGTATGAGCCACGAGAAATTCCCTCATACCCTTGAAGCCTGCGAAGCTTTCGCGCAGAAGAACCACCCCGATTTCCTGATGGCGGAACTGAGGGTGCGCGAAGCGGAGATTGACGTGGATATAGCGCGCGGAGATAAGCGGCCAAAAGCAAACCTGTCCGCAACGCAGAATCTGTCGTCCAATATCGACAGCGAATGGCCGGGCTTCAGGGAGGACAATTTTTCCATCCAGCTCGTCATCGAGTACACACTTCTCGACTCAGGCGTCTCCTCGTCGAAAATAGCGTCGGCGAAGGAGGCGGTCCAGAGGGCAAAGCACGATTACGAGGCGACGCGGGACTCGATATTTCTCTCCGTGAACTCGGATTTTATGGGAATCATGGAGGCGGAGCGGAGGATTGAACTGTCCAAAGACGCGCTCGAGGACGCGCGGGAGGCGTACGCAATCGCGCTTAACCGCTACGAAGAGGGCGTCGGGAC
>JAISQE010000075.1 GCA_031274425.1 Synergistaceae bacterium
CAAGTCAATGTCGTCGAGCAGTCTCGGGAAATGGCTCGGGATGCTGTGCACGTGCATATCCACCGCTCCTTGCAATATCTCTCCGATGTTCTCCATTTCACACGTCCCCTTTCTCGAAAATCGCGGCGTGAAGCACACGGCAAGAGCGCCAAAAAGATCATTCGTAAACGAATAACTTTTGTTGCTCCAACATTTTCTCCAAGTTTTCGAGGTCCTCGGTGGACTGCGGCGAAGTGCGACGGCCGAGCTCCGAGATCATCGCCTCCGCCACTATGATAGAGGGCAGAGCGCCGAGCCCGCTGTTCACGGAATCCGTGTTGATCACCACCTTGGCGTAGCGTGCTATGGGGTTCAGGGTGGTGTTTGTGACCAGCACAATCGGTATCCCCCTTTCATGGCATAGGTTCGCCGCTTCCACCGTCACCCTGGTGCAAGGCCAGACCGAAAAGGCCAACAGGATGTCTCCGTTGCCCATGTGGTAAATTCTGTCGAAAATATACTCCGTGGCGCTGCTCAATTGATGAATTTTAGGGAAAATGCGCCCCGCCATGCTTTCAAAATAGATGGCAGCCGCCCGAGAGAGGCGCATTCCGATGGTATTGACGCGCTGAGCGTCGATGAACATTTGAACGGCAAGGTTCAATTGCTCTTCGTTTTTTCCCGTGATGAAGTTTTCGGCGACGTGCGCCGCCTTCCACCACACGCTGGAAAGAACGTTAGCCTCAATGAGCTCGCTGCTCATATGGAAACTTTGTTTCAGTCCGCGATAGGAAGACGTGTTGCGGATCATCGAAGCCTCGAACAGATCTCGTCTGAAATCGGAGTAAGTCCCATACCCCAGCATTTGCACCAGGCGCATGAGCGTGGTCGAGCCTACGCCCGCACGCTGCGCCAATTGCGTTACCGTCATCATATGGGCATTCATCCCATTGAGCACCAAATAATTGCTTAACACTCGCTGCTTTTTGGGAAGAGTGTCCTTGATTCGAATGATCTTGTCGATCAAATTTTCTCCCATTTCCGTTCTCCCATCTAATATTTCTCTTCTTCATCCCTTCATCTTAATCCAACAGCCGAAAGGCGTCAACAAACATGCGAAAACATGCGAAAGCTGGAAAAGACAAAACAATAATGGGAATATTTTAACTCAAAATGGATTATTTATTCTTTTTTAATTAAAAATAGTTGACTTATTCCTTTTTATGACATACTATCACTTCATCACTGTTGATAGGAATACACAGCAAATCGAAGAGACGGGGAGGAGTCATTTTATGAAAAGTAATTTTATGAAAAGAAGCACAAAAATAATCGTTTTGATAGGTTCGTTTCTTTTGATAGCCTGCGCTGCTTTTGCCGCCGAGACGTCTTTTAGGGCGGCCGTTGTGCAATTCAACCCAGTTCTTAACGAACGCGACAAAAATATTGAAGCTCTTGCCGCAGCCTTCGAAGAAGCTATGCAAAATGGAGCAAAACTCGTGGTTGCGCCAGAAATGTCCACCACCGGATACCATTACGACAACAGAAAAGCAATTACTCCCTTTGTAGACACGATCCCAGGCAAAGCGACAGAGGTTTTTTCCAAAATCACCGAAAAATACGGCGCTTACGTCGTGTTTGGAATGCCGGAAGTGGACAAAAAAACAGGCCTATATTACAACTCGTCGGCTCTTGTCGGCCCCGGTGGTTACGTGGGTTCGTACAGAAAAATCCACCTGTGGGAGACGGAAGAACACTGGGCTTCGTATGGAGACCTCGGCGTCCCCGTATACGACACGTCGCTCGGGCGCATAGCAATCAACATCTGCATGGATTCAGCCTACTTTGAAACCGCTCGTCTCGCCTCTCTTGCAGGAGCCAATATCTTGGTGTTCCCGACAAACTCCACGTCGCAAGCAATAGCAGCTCTTCCGGCGCGTGCCGTGCAGAACGGCCTCTATATAATAAGTGCCAATCGTTCCAACACGGAACGCGATTTTCATATGATCGGGGGAAGCGCGATCTGGTCGCCAGATGGGGATTGTTTGGTGACAACGCCGCTCGTCATGAATCGTGAACAAGCGAAAAACGAAACGACCATTGCCTACGCGGATATCGACCCTGCGCGATATGACAACAAAAGCAAGAAATTGTTAAAAGACCGCAGACCGGAACTATACAAAGATCTCATGCTTCACATAGTTCCCTGGAACTACGTGAAGAGTGCGAAGTCGGCGGACGTATCGGCTTTCGTCCTTCAATACGATCCAGTTCCCGGCAATATTGAACGAAATATGGAGAAAATATCCAGGCTCATAGACACGGAGATAAAGAATTCAGGAAAACCGGATCTGGTTGTGTTGCCGGAAATGTCTCTGACTGGGCCGACCGAGTCCGCAAGTGAGGCAGACTTGCAATTTTTCTCTAAAACAGCTTCAAAGTACGGCGTATATTTGGTCGGCAGCTACATCGAACGCGATAATGAGACGCTTTTTATCACCGCTGTTTTATTGGACCGTGAAGGCAATGAGGTCGGAAGATACCGCAAGACCCACCTGAACGAGGCGGAGAAGAGGTGGGCTGCGGCAGGAAACTCGATCGACGTGTTCACAACGGATATAGGCAGGGTAGGAATAATCATCGGAGACGAGGTGAAGTTTCCTGAGGTGGCTGGACTATTGGCGATACTGCGGGCCGATATAATCGTTGTTCCGTCTTCATGGAGGGAAACGGACGGCGGCAAATTCTATCTGCCCGCTGAAATATCCGCTAACCGATACCCCGAAGGCTCCATGATTTTGTGGGATTCTGTCGCTATGAGCGCGCAGGCGTACACTCTTGTCTCCAACTTCTCAGGCGGCGGTTTCTTTGGCGGCAGCGGACTTTATACCCTCGACCCTCTCTACGGTCTCGATCAACCGTCGGTACTCAAAGACGGCGAAGGCGCGTATTTCGTGAAATTCAGCACCATACAATCGCAGTGGTGGTTCAACCAGGAGATGTTGATAAACTCTAGGCGCTCCACATATTATACCCCGCTCATCATGGAGTGATTGGCGCGGCTCTCAGGTCATTGGGCAAAAATACGGGAACATGAATACGAAAAGATGAATAAGAAGGGGGAAACGATGTTGCTGAATCGCAAGCGCAGCGACGACCTGTCTGTAGGAATTGAACGCTCGGCGCATCGGGCGTTACTCTACAGCGTCGGCATGACCGGAAGCGATTTTGCAAAACCGCTGGTCGCCGTGGTTAATTCATGGAACGAAATCGTCCCGGGGCATATTCATCTGCGCGAAGTCGCCGAGCAGGTTAAGTACGGCGTTTACGAGGCGGGAGGGGTCCCGAGGGAATTCAATACGATCGCCGTCTGTGACGGAATGTGTCAGGGACACGTGGGGATGAGCTACCCCCTGCCGAGCCGAGACGTGATCGCCGACTCCATCGAAATCATGATCCAATCCCATCGCTTCGACGCCATGGTGATGATTCCTGGGTGCGACAAAACCGTTCCCGCTATGATCATGGCAGCTATGCGCATCGACATTCCAACGATCTTTTTGACGGCCGGACCCTCTCTCGCGGGGAAATTTGGAGAGAATGACGTGATCACAACCACGGATATCCGGGAATTTGCGGGAAAAACCCAGAAAGGCGACATGACCGTGGAGGAACTCCATCGGTTGGAAGAGGAAGCCATTCCGAGCGCTGGAAGCTGCGCCATGATGGGGACCGCCAATACTATGAACTGCCTGACGGAAGTGTTGGGACTGACTCTTCCCGGATGTGGAAGCGCCCTGGCAATCGCCTCGAAAAAGAAACGGCTGGCCCGTATGACTGGGAACCGGGTGATGGGCCTTCTGCAGTCCGGGCTCACCCCGCGGCGGATTGTCACCCGGGAAGCACTGGAAAATGCCATCGCCGCGGACATGGCTATGGGAGGGTCCACCAATAGCGTGCTGCATCTGATGGCTATCGCGCACGAGGGCGGCATCGATTTGGAACTGGAAGATTTCGACCGCATCGGGCGCAAGGTTCCTTATGTGTGCAGCATAAAACCCTCGGGCAGATATCCCCTGTCCCGTCTGGAAGATTCCGGAGGAATACCTGCGTTGCTGAAAACGATCGAGCCCCATTTGCATAAAAATCAGCTTACGGTAACGGGCCGAACCCTGATCGAGAACATCGCCGACGCGGTCCCGCCGGAGAACGACGTGATCTATCCGCTGAATAAGCCCAAGGGAAAGGAGGGCGGCATCGCCATCCTCAGGGGTAGCCTTGCGCCGAACGGCGCGGTGGTGAAACAGTCCGCCGTAAAAGCAAGCATGCACGTTTTTCAGGGACGCGCCAGAGTGTTCCACTGCATGGAAGACGCAAGCGCCGCGGTGTCCGGCGATGAGATCAACGAGGGCGACGTGATCGTTATCCGCTATGAGGGGCCTCGCGGCGGCCCAGGTATGCGAGAGATGCACATGACCACTTCTCTTCTAGTTGGCAGGGGCATGGACGAAAAATGCGCGCTCGTCACGGACGGCAGATTTTCCGGTTCCACACGCGGACCGTGTGTGGGGCATGTCGCTCCCGAAGCGGCGGCGGGAGGACCTATAGCCGTCGTCGAGGACGGAGACGGCATTCTTATCGACATTCCCAACAGGAGACTGGATTTGCTTTTGGACGACGAGACCATTCGAGAACGATTGAAGACGTTGAAGCCTCTGTACAAACCTCGGGTCGGAGTGTTGGCTAAATATGCGGAACTGGTCACATCCGCCGACAAAGGCGCCGTCCTGATGACTCGACACGCCGAGTGAAGCGAGAGCGGAGAGGGGGAAAAGCCATGATCACGAGGGAACATTGTTTTTACAGCAACGGCTATAAACTGAAAGCGGCCCTGTATTTGCCCGACGACTATAAAGAAGGAGAAAAGCGGCCCTGCGTCATTCCAAATTCGGGGTATATGGGGCTCAACGAGATTTATCCGGCTCTCTTCGCGCGAGCGATGACCCATCGCGGATACGCCGCTTTCGGATTCGATTACAGGGGTTTTTTGGACAATGACGGACCTGCCGGCGTCTGCAAGCTGGAAGAACAGGTCGAGGATATCCGAAACGCCTCGGTCTACGTAAGGACCCTGCCTGAGGTGGACGCCGACCGCGTCGGGCTGCTCGGCTGGGGCATGGCCGCGGCGCTGGTGATGGCAGCCGCGGCGAAAGAGCCCGGAATCAAATCTGTAGCGGGCGCCAATGGGTTTTACAACGGAGAACGCTGGCTTAAAACCGTGTACTCCTATGTGGAGTTCCAGAAGCTCAGAAAGGAGGTTCAGGAAGAGCGCAGCCGTTTTATACGCGAGGGTGTGAGATACTTTAAAAATCCCTTTCACTTCTACCCTCTGGACCCTGATACCAACGATATCGTCAAAGATAATCTTTACGCCGTCAAGGGCTACGGTCAGGAGATTTCTCTGGAGCTGGGACAGTCCGTTCTGGAATTCGACGCGGAGAGTTATGCCGACGCAATCCATGTTCCCGTGATGATTTGTCACGGCAGAGACAACCTGCTGCATCCACTGGAGGAGTCCTTGTCGTTTTACGAGCGGCTGAGCGGTACGAAGGAACTTTTGATTTTAAACGGCAAACACAATGATTTCATGTTTGATGGGCATCCCGTGTTCGAAACACTGGTTAACGCTCTTGGAACCTTCTTCGGAAAGACTCTGTGAAGTGAAAACTGAAAGTGAAGACTAAAAACGGGGTGATTCCCGCGACGGGAAAGGAGGAGACGCCTCGACCAGAGAAGCGCATGACCTAAACGAAAATGCGGACACGGGGCGACAGACGCGATACGAGGAAAGAAAAGTACGATGCGCGGAACATTCTGTCGATATTGAACAAAATTTCTCCTAAAAGACAAAATAATCTGAGAAGGTGATTGTGGAATGAAGACGCGTGAAGTGACATTCTATAGTGAAGGCAGCCCCATGAAAGGAACCATCTACCTTCCCGACGACTACAAGGAGGGCGAGAAACGCCTCTGCCTCATCGCCAACTCCGGGTGGACCGGCGTCAATAAAGTCTATCCCGCCCTGTTCGCCCGCGCGATGACGCCTTATGGTTTTGTGTGCATGGGGTTCGATTATCGCGGGTTCAAGCCCAGCGGCGGCCCCCCCAAATACACGACGTTGGAGATGGAAGTGGACGACATCGGCAACGCCGTGACGTTTTTCAAAACTCAGCCCGAAGTGAATCCCGAGCGCCTCGGATTGATCGGCTGGGCTACGGGCGGGGCGGTCTGCGTTACGGTCGCCGCGCGGGACAAGTCCGTGAAGGCCGTCGCTATGCTGAATTCGTTCGTCAACGGACTGCGATGGATGCGTATGGGCATGGGCAACGACAAATACAACAAAGTGTTGCGTATGCTTGAAGAGGACAAAAAAACCCGAGTCACCACCGGAGACCCGGTCCTTCGCCACCCTTACGTCTGCTATCCCAACATCGACGAAAGCGGTGATTTTTATGTGGACCAGACGTTGAAGAAGCTGAACGGCGGAGTCAGCGGAGTGATCGTCAAGGACAACGACGGAGAAGAATTTCCAACGCCCATGTCCACCGTCATCGGAGAATCCTTCCTCCGATTCAACATTGAGGAACTTCTGCCGAAGATCGCGCCGCGCGCGATTTTTGTGGGACACGGGCGCTACAACGAACTGCACGACAAGATCGAGGCGGAAGAAGCCTACCGCCTTGCTGGAGACCCCAAACAACTTTATTGGGTGGAGGGCAAACACAACGAGTGGATGTTCGACAACGACCCGAAATTGAACGGTTTGACGGCCGCAATGGCGGAGTTTTTCAAAAAATATCTGTAAGTGCGTACAACGCGCTCAGTCGCTTCCCCTTCGCGATTTGCGCCTGAGTTTTCAATGATCTCGGCTGTACGTCTGCACGAAGGAGGTAACGAATATGTTCGGACCGTATGAAATGCTGATGGATTTTGGTTTGATGTCGATCGTGCTGATACTCTCCCACTTGCTCAGGTCAAAAATAAAGCTGTTGCAGTACATTTATATGCCCACTTCACTTATCGCCGGGTTTATCGTTCTTTTTTGCGGATGGCAATTTTGGGACATACTGCCTTTCGCGGCGCGGGAAAATGGTACGCCGTACATGACGTCCTATCCATATCTTCTCGTCGTCGTGCTCTTCGGTACGCTTTTTTTGGGCAAAGACTCCAAAACACAGAAAGTCTCTTTCGCTAAAGTGGTCCAAGGCGTCGGCGACACTTTCTTTTACAACCTCGCCTCCGAAATCGGTCAATTTGGACTGGCGCTGCTCTTTGGGCTTTTTATCCTGACCCCGCTCTTCCCAGAACTTCACCAGGGATTTGCCCTCATGCTTCCCGCCGGGTTCACCGGCGGTCACGGCTACGCGACGGCGATAGGGAAAACTTTTGAAAATTACGGATGGAGCGAGGCTCTTACTGTCGGCTACACCTCCGCGACGGTGGGCTTGATGTCGGGAGTCATCGGAGGGATGCTCTTGATCAACATCGCGACGAGGCGCGGGTGGACGCGCCTCGTCAGGGATATCAAGAGCCTTCCCAAAAGCATGATGACCGGTTTTGTGCCGGAAAAAGAACAACTCTCCATGGGGAGGGAGACCGTCAGCCCCATAGCGCTCGATCCCTTCACCTGGCACTTCGCCCTTACGATGGCGGCCTTCGCTGCGGGATTCCTCCTCTATAATTTCACGAAAAAACTGCTGCCCGGCAACTACGAAATTCCCATGATGTGTATTTCCATGCTCGCAGGTGTCGCGATTCAGAAGATTTTGGACGGCATCAACCTGGGGCAATACGTTGACAAACACGTAATGAACCGAATCGGTTCATGGGTAACGGACTACCTCGTGGCGTTCGGCGTGGCGAGCATTCAGGTTTCCGTTGTTCTAAAATACGCGGTTCCCATGACGCTACTCTTTATCTTTGGCGTCGTCTATTGCATGGGGATCCTGCTTTTCGTCGCGCCGCGGGTTTTCCACAATTTCTGGTTTGAACGAGGTATTTTTGTTTATGGATGGAACACGGGTGTCGTCGCGATAGGCGTTACGCTCTTGCGTGTCGTCGATCCCGGTTTCCACAGCAAAACTTTGGAGGATTACGGGCTCGCGTACGTGTTCATCTCGTTTATCGAGATTGCCGTCGTTTCCCTGCTGCCCATCTTTGTCGCGCGGGGAATCGTCTTGGCGCCCGCGCTCGCGCTGACGATCGGAGCCGTGGTCTGCATTGTCCTGAGCAGAAAAATCAGCGGTTGGTACGGCGGCGTTCCCGCCTCGCAGCTCAGAGAAGGAGAAGCCGAGATCATCGCGGAACTTGCGTCGGAAAGCGGCGCCGGCTAAAAGGACTGCACGATTACCTCAGGCGAAGGAGCAGTATATGGAAAATACGCTGTTCGATTACATCTTTTGCGCCGTGGGACTTTGTTGTATTCTATTTATCTGGGGGAAATTCAAAAGAAGCCTCGCAAATGGCAGATTTTACAAAGCCAGAGAATTTCTCGCCGCTCAAGACTACAAAAGCGCGATTCTCATTTATCAGGAAATTGGTTCTGAGCTAAAGTCAGAGCCCGACTACTGGTACAGTCTCGCCGTGGCGCTGGCGGGCGCAGGAGGCGTCGAGGATGCCTTGGCGTCTCTCAAAAAGCTGTTGCACTTGGATCCTTTTCACGAAAACGGTATAAAGCTGATGGAAACGCTAAGTAAGGTAGTTTAGAAAACCTGAAAACCTCCGCGCCAAACATCAGCCCCCTGGGCCTGCCGGGGGCTGATGTTTGGCGCGGATCACCTGTACACCAGATTGGGGATGGTCAGCACCACCCACGGACTCCGCCCAACGAACAAAATAAGGCGTTGCTGGAGGCGGCAGGGATAACATTGCCGCCATATTTAGCGAACCAGGACCTAACCGTAGCTACGTACAAACACAAGAAAAAATAACCTAACTGACCATGGTCGCCGATCACAACGAGCAATGGAAATAGGAGGAGTATCTATTTCCGTAGGAACTGGTCATGATCTGCGATCACAACGAGCAACAGAAATAGAAGACGAATCTATTGCCGTAGGAAAACGTTTCCCGTCAAACGTTGTGGCACGCCACAAAATGCCCGACCTCGACCTCCCGTTCGACAGGGGGTTCTTCATGGCAGACGGGCTTCCTACTGGGGCAGCGATCATGGAAAACACAACCGTTTGGAAGGTCGATCGCGCTCGGGATTTCTCCCTCGATTCCCTTTGAAGACATCATTTTGCCAGCTGAAATGCTTGGAACGGATGCGAAAAGCGCTTTCGTATAAGGATGCGCGGGATGCGCGAATACGTCTTTTTTGCTGCCTTTTTCGACGATCTTTCCCAGGTACATCACGCCAACGTCGTCACTGATGTGCTTGACGACAGACAGATCGTGCGCGATGAACAAGCACGAGAAACGAAACTCGTCCTTCAGATCCATCAACAGATTCAAAATCTGGGCCTGAATTGAGACGTCCAGAGCGGAGACCGGTTCATCAGCCACGATGAATTCGGGTTCGACCGCCAGAGCGCGGGCAATGCCTATTCTTTGACGCTGACCGCCGCTGAACTGGTGCGGGTAGCGATCGGCCTGCTCGGTGCGCAGTCCAACTCGATTTAGAAGAGACAGGGCTTTCTCGCGTACTTCGGTCGGAGTGGCCAGTTTATGGAATATCATAGGCTCTTGCAGAATATCCACAACCTTTTGCCTTGGGTTGAGCGAGGCGAAGGGGTCCTGAAATATCATCTGCATTTTCTTTCGGAAAGGCCTCATCTCCAACGGGGAGAATCGCGTGATGTCGATCCCGTCGTAGAAAATTCGCCCGCTCTTGGGGTCGATGAGGCGGATGATAGTCTTTGCTGTCGTGGACTTGCCGCAACCCGACTCGCCTACCAAGCTCAGAACCTTACCTCGCTCGACGCGAAAACTGACGCCATTCACCGCGTGGACAACCCGTTCTTCCCGCACAAGGCGACCGCCGCGGAATCGGAGCTTTGCCAGAAACCCGCGGGTGAGGTCGAAGCTCTGCACAAGGTCTGTGACCTCCAGAAGGCTCATACTTCGTTTCCCCCTTCCGAAACTCCACACGCGGAGTGACAGCGGATCAAGTGTCCTTCCGTATTCGCCAGCCTGAAATCCGGTTTGACGCCAAAACATATCTCCCGGCAAAAACGGCAGCGGGGCGAAAAGTTGCAGCCCTCCGGCAGCTCGAACATGTTGGGAACAATGCCGTGAATGGTTTCAAGGCGAGATTTGTCCTCGTTCAATTTCGGAATCGAACCGATCAGCCCCTGTGTATAGGGATGCGACGGATTTTCGATAACGTCTCGTGCCCTGCCCTCCTCCACAATCTGTCCACAATACATCACGATGATCCGGTCCGCCATCTCCGACACGACGGCTAGGTCGTGAGTGATCAGCATCATAGAACAGTTCCGCTCACGCACCAATGCTTTCATCAATTTCAATATTTGGGCTTGAATGGTGACGTCCAGAGCGGTGGTCGGCTCGTCTGCAACGATCAATTTTGGCTCGGCCGCCAGCGCGATGGCGATGATGACCCTCTGGCGCATTCCTCCCGAAAAGTGGTGGGGGTAATCGTTCAGACGGCCTTCCGGGTTAGGGATCCCGACGCTTCTCAACAACTCCACGCAACGCTTCCGGCGCTCGCGCGGCGAAAGAGAGGAGTGCAGCGTCAGCATCTCCTCGATTTGTTCTCCAATAGTGTAAACCGGGTTCAGCGAGGTCATCGGATCCTGAAAAATCATAGAAATCTCCTTGCCCCTTATCTCGTTCATCTGGTTGTCGCTTAGGTCGAGCAAGCGCCGTCCGTCGAACAGAATCTCCCCACCCGCCACCTTTCCCGGTTCCTCGATCAGCCCCATGATGGAAAAACCCGTGACGGATTTCCCGCAACCGGATTCTCCGACGATCCCCAAAATCTCCCCTTTCGCGATCGTGAAGCTGACATCGTCGACCGCCCTGACGGTTCCCCTAAACGTATGAAAAAATGTCTTGAGATTGCGGACTTCCAGCAACACGGCGCGTACTTCCTCTCACTTTAGCCTGGGGTTGAACTCATCCCGCAGGAAGTCCCCCAGCAAATTGATTCCGAACACGATCAGCATGATATAGAGCCCTGGAAAGATAGAAACCCACCAAAGCCCACTGTATAGTACCTTAAAACCGTTGCTGCACAGCATCCCCAGCGATGGCCGGGTAATCGGCACCCCCAGGCCCAAAAAGCTCAGGGTTGCTTCCGTTAAGATGAAATTTCCAATTTGGATGGTCGAAAGCACAATGATCGAGGTGAGGACGTTCGGCAGCACGTGCTTCACGAGGGTCTGCCTGTTCGGCAAACCGATGACTTTCGTGGCCTCGACGTACTCCTTTTTCTTGACGACGAGCACCTCGCCCCGGACGGTTCGGGCGTAGCGCACCCACCCGACGACCGCAAGCGCGATCAGAATGTTACTGACGCCCTGCTCGAAGAAACTCATCAGAAGAAGCGCTATCAGCATGGTAGGAAACGAGAGCTGCACGTCGGCCAAACGCATGATCAACGCGTCCGTTTTGCCTCCGAAGTACCCGGCGATCAACCCCAGCGCGACACCGATTCCGCCCGCGAAAATCACCCCCAGAAACCCGATAACCAAAGACACACGGCTACCGTATACGATGGCGCTCAGGATGTCTCGGCCCTGCTGATCGGTTCCCAGCACGAAGGGCAGCTCGCCCCCCTCTACCCAAAAAGGCGGTTTGTACGCGTCCGAAAGGCTGATCGCGGAAAGGTTGTAGGGGTTTTGCACCGTAAAGCATGGCCCGAAGAGAGCCACCAGAAGGACAATGAGCATTAAAACAGAACCAATTATCGCGGATGAAGACCTGCGATAATTAAACCAAAATTCGGATTGAAAAAAGGATGCGATTTTCCCTGGGTTGACTGGCACACCATTTTTCTTCATTGCATGACATCCCCGCTTCATGACAGGTCGATTCTCGGGTCAATCAGCGTATACAGCAGATCAACAATAAAATTCAAAAACACGAACATGAACGCGACGAAAATGATGTAAGCGGAAATAATCGGCCTGTCGCCCGCATTGATCGCGTCTATCAGGAGCTTCCCCATTCCAGGCCACGCGAAAATGGTCTCCGTGATGGTAGTAAACGCTATCAGAGTGCCCAGTTGAAGGCCGAAGACCGTCACAACCGGAATGAGCGTATTTTTCAAGGCGTGTCCAAAAAGCACTTTGCGGTTTCTTACGCCTTTAGCACGCGCGAATTTGATAAAGTCCTGCTTCATCGTCTCCCTCATCCCGGCCCGCGTCAAACGAAGGATCGTCGCCATGTTGCTCAACGCCAACGTTATCGATGGGAGCAGGAGATGCTTCCAACCGTCCAGCGTCGCAAAACTAGTCTGAATCCCCAAAAGGGAACCGACTTGACCTCTTCCGGAAACCGGCAGAACGGAAAAATGAAGACCAAATACGAAAATCAGCACCATCCCGACCCAAAAGGACGGCAGAGAAATTCCCGTTACAGAAAGAGTCATCACGGTCTTAGACAACATTCTTTTGGGGTACGCTCCAGCGTAAACGCCCAGAGGAATCGCGATGAAGCCGGATAATAGCATCGCCACAATCACGATCTCCATCGTCGCGGGGAAGCGCTCCGCGATCAACCTCAATGCCGAAGTATGGTACATGTAAGATTTCCCGAAATCCCCTGAAAGCGTGCTCACGATAAATTTTCCGTATTGGACGTACAGGGGTTTGTCGAGACCTAGATACTCCATAGCGGCTTGGCGTTCTTCGTTCGAAGCGTTCTGCCGGACCAGAAGCTGGAGAGGGTCTCCGACGACGCTGGTCATAAAGAAAACGAGCATGGAAACGATGAACAACACGGCCACCAGCTGGCCGATACGCGTGACGAGGTACTTGAACATCGAGCACACTCCTTCAAGCCGCCGGCAGCCCGTGTTTCAACGGGCTGCCGGCGAAATAAGACGCTTCATTTCGCTATTTCACGAATTCGAAGTCCCAAGCGTAGATATAATTGTTTTTTCTGGGACGGTAGATGATTTTGTCCTTGTTGGCGGCGTAGATGTCCTCTTGGAAATGCAACGGGATGTACACGACGTCATCCGCGCCGATCTGCCACACTTCCTGCATGATCTTGCTTCTCTCCGCCGGATCGGGGGTGGATATGGCTTTGTCGATCAGGGCATCTACTTTCGGGTTCAGGTAAAAGCTGCGGTTGACCCCGCCGTAGCCCGGCTTGACCTCGCCGTCCTGCCTGATGCTGTACATGAGATCAAGCGCCATCAACGCGCTCTCGCCGCCGCTGTCGGCCCAACCCGTCATGCACAGGTGAGACGTGTCTCCCTCCGTGTTCTTCGTACCGATATAGGTGAAGAAAATTGTGCGGGACATGAGATTCAGATTGGTCTTAATCCCCACGCGCTCCAGGTAACCGGCGACCGCCGTGGCGATGTCTCCGTCGTTCACGTAGCGGTCGTTGGAAGAATCCAGAGTCAGCTCGAAACGATAACCATCGGCCTGGCGCGGATAGCCCGCTTTGTCCAGCAACTGTTCGGCCAAAACCGGGTCGTAGGGCAGGCGTTTGATGTCGGGGTTATAGCCGTTGAACCCGGCAGGGATATACGTGGCGGTTGGGGTCGCTAAATTATTCATTATTTTGGAGACAATCTCATCTTCGTTAATGGCGTGGTACATAGCCTGACGGACCTCCAGCTTCTTGAGGGGATTCGAACCGTCGGGGGACTTCAGGGGCTTTGCCGCGTCAGGGCTCGGCGAGTCGGTCCAGCCCTGCATGTTCAAATAGATGATCCTGAGGCTGGGCTGGGTCACCACGGCGATATTCTCTCTTTTCCGCAGCATCTCCACATCGCGCACCGGTACATTCACGATCATGTCCACCGCGCCGGACAACATGTTAGCCGTTCTCGTGCCGTCGTTAGAGATGGGCTTGAAAACGACTTTTACGGGCTCCGGCAGATCTCCCCAAAACGCCTCGTTACGCTCCAAGACAATCCGATCCTCGCGCACGTGCTCCACCAGTTTGTAACGCCCCGTTCCGTTGGGGTGCAGCGCGATCCAATCCTCGGTCTGGCCGTCGCAGCTCTCTTTGTCCAAAATGGAAATCTCGCGCAAATGCGCCAACAACAAAGAATTCGGCGCTTTGCAGGTGACTTCAAAAGTGTGGTCGTCCAATTTTTTGTAAGACTCCACCGTGCTCAGGGTAAAGCTGAACGCCGATGTTTCACGGATTTTGACCTTATCGAACGAATATAGAACGTCGTCTACCGTAAAATCGTTGCCGTTATGGAATTTGACGCCCTTACGCAGGAAAAATGTCCATACTGAAGCATCCTCGGAGGTTTCCCATCTCTCCGCCAACGCCGGAATAGGCTGTAAGTCATTGTCGGAACCGATTAGGGAATCGAAAATATGGTTGTTGATGGCGTTCGTTATCGTCTCGTTGCGCGGATAAGGGTTCAGCGAATAAGCGTCTCCCGCCAAACCAACGATCAATTCTCTGTCCGCAGCGACAGCGGATAAACCTCCGGACAAACACAAAATAGACACCAGAACACCACACAGCAACCGATACTTCATAAACGACCCCTCCTAAATTTGAATTTTGGTATTGAAAAAGCACCTCGATTGCCAGATAAAGATGTTTTATTCACAAAAAATCCGCCAAAATAAGGTACTCTATTATGATTTTAAAGCAAGAAAGGGTGAATGTCTATGACTACTCTGGGCTTCACCGCATAAATCGGAACAGAATATATTATATATTTAGCGGAAAGTGGTGTGACGTGGAAATGATCTCGATTGAAAAAGTAAATTCCACCCTCGGGAGCGCGAAGCATGGAATTTACTCTTACAAAGAAAATAGTCACTATAATGGCCCCAGAAATTCAGACCAGGGGTTAAGCAATAAAAGGAGAATGAGGTTAATATAATTGACCCCATGAGATGGAAATTTCAATTAATTTTGTATAATAGATTTTCTTTA
>JAISQE010000109.1 GCA_031274425.1 Synergistaceae bacterium
CAGCTAAAATTTAAATTTCATTTTCTCACTATGACAGTATAACACAAAATTGCAATGAATGTAGCATATATCTACACTTAAATCTTACATACTTATAATAATTTTGGGGATTTACGCTCATAAGGCGCGGCCTCCCTGTACGTTGCTCTTATCGTTACCCTCTTATTCCTTGGAAGTGGCATATCGCGCTGAAATAATCCGCAACACATCCACATTCTTTTTACCATTATCTCGGCTAGGTTTGTACCACGGCTTCAATCGCTTCCACAATCGGCCTGGTTCGCTCTATGATGGCTCCGCGCAGCCGTTTCCGTGCCGTTTTCACTTTGTGCTCGCCGTAGTCGAAGGCAAGGTCCAGGGCGGAATCCAAATTGCGATGGAGAAGCGTGCCCATAGCGCGCATTTCTTCGGCGGACAGCCAGGATATCATAAATCTGACGAACGCTTCGGGCTTAGGGCGGTTCGTCCCGTTGAGCGGCAGCGCCAGAACGTCGTGGAAGCCATAGATAGCAGTGCAAAGGCAATCGTACAACGGGGCCAGGCGGTAATCTCGGCTCTCGGGGTCGAGGATGAACGAAAAATTTTTCGCGTGCATGTCGCCATTGTGGACCAGCGCCCCGAAAAAATACATACGGGCAAATTCCCGCATGTCATCTGGAGGGAGGCTTTTTTCGGCGGTTTCGAAGAGTTTCTCGGTCGTCGTGTCGTATTTCGTTTCGGAGGAGAGGTCCATCAAAGACGCGATTTCCGTTGTCACGACCTTTTGCGGGCGACCTTCATCGTCGATGCCGTAGTCGAATCGTTCAATCAGAAAGTGCTGGCGCTGGCGCTCCGCTTCCAAAGCGACATCCTTTTGCCGGAATAGGAAAACTCGCGGAACGTTAAATCCTAGGCTCTGAGCCAATTTCATGCAGACATATTCGTTTTCGCCAATGTAGGGATGATTCGGATCGGCGGGTTTGACGATGACGTTGCCGCGCTCCGCGGGGTCCGGGAGAGAAAGCGCCAGGCGTCCGTCTTCGACCGCGAGCTTTGCGACAAATTTGTCCTGATACCCTGAAAAAGAGGGTTTCGCGGTCATCCGCAGCGCGGATTGCGGGTGCAGACAGGGCACCGGCAGGCGCGATCGGATCTCGCCCGCCGGCAGAACGTCAGGCAACGGAACATAACGCCTGATTTTGTCCTCGGATGGGATAGGGGTATCCCCGGCCGAAAAATGTCCCGGCAAGTCATCGAGGTAAGGCACAAGCTCGATCAAATTCTCTGGATTGGGGTTGGCGCTGTTATGGGAAGCGAGGATAAGGAGAGAATCAAACCGGGTCCCTTCAGGAAGAGCGTTCAAAAGACAACGTTCGATATGAGGCTTCCAGCCCGGCGGCATTCCCGATTTCTCAATGCCCTCGGGGTCAAGGGTTATTTGACCGCCTTCGATGACGGCGACAACGGTTTTACCATAGAAAATATATCCAGGCATTCTCGCCGCTCCCCCTATCGCCGATTCGACCGCTTATTGCCCGATGCCCCGCGTCCGCGCGGCCGCCATACCCCCCTGATTATAATTCATCGCTGTTATACGATCCCCGCGAAGGAGGCGATATAGGGAACGACGTTGTTCATCCACCGTTCGAATTCCTTCGCCGAGGTCAACTGCATGACGGTGAAGTAGTCGTCGGGAGCGCCGCCGAAGGAATCGTGAATCAAGGCGTCCGAGTAGACGGGCGCGGGGAACACGTAGATCAGGTCCCCTTTGTGCCGCAGCGTCGCCCCGCGGGGTTTGCAGCCCAAAGCCATCATCTCGTCCTCCCGTTCGAAAAACGTGACCGAGTACTCCACGTCGCCCAGGAGCCCCACGGGAAACTCCACGCGCCGCTTTCGCGTGTAGCGGTCGTCTTGGAGTTCTTTGTCGCTGTCGTAGGACGCGCGGACCGTTATTTTATCCACCGCCTGGAAGTGGCGGGCGTATCCGACAAATTTGCGCCCCAAGCCCATCAGGCGCGGATCGTCGATTCTGAAGGTCAGTGGGTTTTCGGGGTTCTCCTCGCGCCAGAGTTCGTCGGAGAACTCCGACCCGTCCTCCTCGCAAAAGGAGAAAGCCAGCAACATCGCCGCGCTCATGACGCGAATCGTCCGGTGCCACCTGGAGGGCGTCTGGTTGGCCAGTTTGCGGATCGCTCCCGTTTTGAAAAGGTCCTCCACGCTCCGGCGGTTCTCGACGATGGGCAGGCCCGCCTCCGGAAGCGCTTCCCGCTCTTTTTCGGAGAGCGGGAAAAAGGGGCGGAAATAGCCCTCTCCTTTTTTGCCCCCCGTGAGGTCCGCGATCCACAGGCAAGAGCGCTTTTCCTCGGGCAAAAGGGACAATTCCCCTTTTTCGGAGACGATGGCGGGGGTGTGCAGCACTTTTTCCAGGGTCACGGCGAACTTCCACAGGTGGGGCTTGAAGGGCGAGTAGACGGCGTACTCCGATAAAATACGCTGGAGGTGCGGCAACAGGTCTCCGAGGCCGTACTCCACGCTGGAGCCTCTTTTTTTGCCCTTGACGGAAAGTTTGCGCTCTCTGTTTTCCAGCCAGTTGAGTCGTATCAATTTTTTGGAGTTCTGGTTTTTGTTGCGGATCACGAGACGCGGCGACAACCCTTTGGTCCATATCTGCAGGTCAATGTTTTCGTCCACTTCGCAAGAGCTGAGGATCTCTCCTTTATCGTCCACGGCAATAATCCTCCCTACCGGCCTATCGACTTATCAACCTAGTCAACAACTGTCGACTAGGAGAGTTTAACACAAGAAAACACTCTACAATACGATACGATCGCAAACGTTCAAGCTCAAGGGGCGCGGCGCGTTTTTCGCGGCTTGGCGGCATTTTGAATAGGGCATTTTAAAGTTGATATTTTTTATCGGGTATGATATTCTTTCCCCGTAATAAGGAGGTGAGCGTCCGATGAAACTCTCTACCGTTACCCGATATGGTCTTCGTGCTCTTTCCGATTTGTGCGCGCAGGAGAAACTTCAAGAGGGCAATAAACCCGTGGCGGTAGGCGACATCGCGCGGAGACAGGATATTCCTCCGAGTTATCTGGAGCAGCTTTTCGCGAAATTGCGGCGAGGGCATCTGGTGAAGAGCGTTCGAGGGGCCCAGGGAGGTTACGTGCTGGCTCGGCCGGCCGGCGAGATAACCGTGGCGGAGATCATACGGGCTTTAGGCGAGCCCATCGCCTTCGGCGACTGTCAAACGGAGGCGGGATGTCGAAACACCTCGGAGTGCTCCACCTACGAGCTTTGGCAGAGGTTGAAGGGCTCGGTGGACGATATCCTCGAAAGCACGACGCTCGAGGACATCACGAGGACAGGGAAAAAGATGCCGAGACAAGAGGATTTTTTGTAAACGCTCAAACCGCTTTAGACGCGCGGGTTGGGCGAGGCTTGAACGTTGAGGCTTGGACGTTAAGATTTTGAACGTTTACGTTTTTTCAGTTTCTATCAGTCTTATAAAAGAAAAATCAGGGGGATTTCAGAAGGGGGTTTGTGCGATGCAAAACGTTTATCTCGACTACGCGGCGACGACGCCGACGGATCCGGAGGTTCTGGAGGCGATGACGCCTTATTTCACGGAGTTGTTCGGAAATCCGTCCTCCATATATTCTTTCGCCTCCAAGAGCCGCGCCGCCATAGAAAAGGCCCGCGGTCAGGTGGCGGCGGCTCTGAACGCGCTGCCCGAGGAGATCTTTTTCACCAGCAGCGGCACCGAGGCCGACAACTGGGCGTTGAAAGGGGCTCTGGAAAAACTGCGGCCCAAGGGCAACCACGTCATCACCACGCAAATCGAACACCATGCCGTTCTTCACACGGGGGAGTACTTGGAAAAGGTGGAGGGCGGGAGCGTCACGTATCTTCCCGTGGACGGCGAGGGGCGCGTCCGCCTGGAGGATCTGAAGGCCGCCGTCACGGACAAAACCATATTGGTCTCCGTGATGTTCGCCAACAACGAGATCGGAACGATCCAACCCATAAAGGAGATAGGGGAGTTTTGCCGGGAAAAAGGCGTCCTGTTCCACACCGATGCCGTTCAGGCCGCCGCGCAGTTGGATATCGACGTCAAGGCGCTTTCTATAGATATGATGTCCCTGTCCGCCCATAAGATGTACGGCCCCAAGGGAACGGGCGTATTTTATTTGCGCAAGGGGCTGAGGCTGGAGAACTTCGTCCACGGCGGCGGGCAGGAAAAAGGCAAGCGAGCCAGCACGGAGAACATCGCCGGGATCGTGGGCATGGGCTTCGCCATAGAAAAAATGAAGGCCCGTCTGCCCCAGGAAAAGCCGAGGATCGGCGGTCTGCGCGACCGGCTGATCGACGGAATCTTGAAGACCGTTCCGCACGCGAAGCTGAACGGCGCTCAAGGAGAGGAGCGTTTGCCGAACAACACCAATTTCAGCTTCATCGGCATCGAGGGCGAGACGCTGCTTCTGGACCTCGACGCCAAGGGCATATCCGCCTCCACGGGCAGCGCCTGCTCTTCGGGCTCCCTGGAACCCTCTCACGTTCTGATGGCGATCGGCCTGACGCACGAGCAGGCTCACGGCTCGCTCCGTTTGACGCTGGGGCGGGGGACCACCGACGAACAGGTCGACTACGTCTTGAGCGTCTTGCCCGAGATCGTGGCCAAAAGACGCGAGATGTCGCCGCTCTGGGAGGATTACGTGAAAAAATTCGGGGAAAAATAGGGGACGAGGGACATGGGCAAGCACATATACATAGAGTTCGAGAGGTGTCGATGATGAACTACAGCGATAAGGTGATGGAGCATTTCAGCAATCCGCGCAACGTGGGTGAGATAGAGAACCCGGACGGGCTCGGCGAGGCGGGAAACCCCCAGTGCGGGGACATCATGAAAATCTATCTGAAGGTGAAGGACAACGTCATCGAGGACGTGAAGTTCAAGACCTTCGGCTGCGCGTCGGCCATCGCGTCGTCGAGCATGGCGACGGAACTGATCAAAGGCAAGACGGTGGACGAGGCCTGGGAGCTGACGAATACCGCCGTGGCGGAGGCGTTGGACGGCCTGCCCCCCATCAAGATGCACTGTTCCGTGCTGGCGGAGGAGGCCATACACAAGGCGCTCAACGACTATCGCGAAAAACAGGGGCTCGACGTCATTCCGGTCAAAGAGTTCGACCATAACCACGACTCTTTCGCGGTATAAGGCGCGTTTTCTTCGATGGGGGACCGACAGCGCTGCGCCTGGTGCGGCACGGATCTACTTTACGTAAGGTACCATGACGAGGAATGGGGCGTTCCCGTCAGGGACGACCGAAAGCTTTTCGAGTTTCTCGTTCTGGAGGGGGCTCAGGCCGGGCTCTCCTGGATTACGATTCTCCGGCGGCGCGAAAATTACCGCGCCGCCTTTGCGGGCTTCGACGTACAGAAGGTGGCGGAGTTCGGCGAAGGCGACGTCACTCGCCTGGTGAACGACGCCGGGATCATACGCAACAAAGCCAAAATCGAGAGCGCGGTCAAAAACGCCCGGGCTTTTTTGAAGGTGGCGGAGGAGTACGGTTCCTTCGACGCGTACCTCTGGGGCTTCGTCGACGGAAAACCGATCGTCAACCATTGGAAGGATCCATCCCAAATCCCGGCCGTCGCGCCGCTGGCCGAAAAAATCAGCAAAGACATGAAAAAGAGGGGCTTTTCTTTTTTCGGCCCCACGGTTTGCTACGCCCACATGCAGGCCACGGGAATGGTCAACGACCACCTGACGAGCTGTTTTCGACACGGAGAATTGAGCGGAATATCGCATTGACGGCGAACACGGGCCTGCCGGAAAAACTCCGCGCAGGCCCTCTAATTCAGCAGTTTCACGCTTTTTTCAAAATATTCGACTCTATCCAACGCGAGAGCCCTATAGGCAAAAAGCAATACCAATTCCCGCCCTTCAAAATACGGAATGATCCGCGAAACGATGTTCTTCAAGGGTCGCTGGAAGCTGTGAAAGCTCTGATAAACTAAAACATGAGCCGCGGCATTGATAAAAAGCCAGTCAACAGCCGCGCGAACATCGCCCGGCTGTTTGTCTTCGTACTATTTCCTTTTCTGTGCCGCCACGACACCCGCCATCAGCGCCAACATTACCACCGAACCGATTCCCGCATCGCAGCCACCACCGCCACTATTGACAGGGGTGACGACTGTAACGGGAGGGTTAGTGTTGGATATCGGCGTCCATTTGGCGTAGAGTATGACGTTGGCGGTCACGGTGTCCGTGCTGAAATCCCACGCTGTCCAACAGGCGGGCTCCCTGTGCCATCCACCGAAAACATACCCCGCCCTTGTTGGATCGATGGCTGGTTTTGTGATCCTAGAACCGGATGTCACATTGACAATTACGGGCTGTACGATACTGCCGCCCTGGGAGTTGAATGTAACGGCGTAAGTGGGAGTTTCGATTGCGAGGCTCCATTTGGCGTAGAGCGTGACGTTGGCGGCCACAGTGTCCGCGCTGAAGTCCCACGCATTGAGGCAGGCGAATTCCCTGTACCATCCGGCGAAGATGTAGCCGCTGCGCGTCGGGTCGATTGGCCTCGTAACCCTAGCGCCGGAGCCTACTGTCACGGATGTGACCGCGCTGCCGCCCTGAGAGTCGATCGTGTCCGAACTAGCGTGAGTTCAGTTCGTCCATTTGGCGTAGAGAGTGACGATGGCGGTCACGGTGTCCGTGCTGAAATTCCACACATTGAGGCAGGCGGATTCTTTGTACCATCCGGCGAAGGTGTAGCCGCTACGCGTCGGGTCGGTTGGTTTCGTTACCTTGGCGCCGGAAGCCACTGTCGCGGATGTGACCGCGCTACCGCCCTGAGAGTTGAACGTGACGGTGAACGTCGTGTTTTGATTGCCGTCCTCAGGCGAAAGAGTGCGGTCGACTTTGCCGTCGCCGTCATCATCGACGTCGAGAACCGTCCGAGCACTGCGACTGGTGTTGGTCGTGATGATTGTGGCGGAGGTTATTTCGACGTTCCTGAACGTCCGCTCTTCGATGAGCTTGTTGTCCTTATCGAAGAACCCAATAGAGTAATCCATCGTCCCTGTGCCCGTGCCTTCGAGGCGGACTGGAAACGCGCCGTCGTCAACGCAGAAGACCTTTGTTTCGTCGTCGTTGAAGATGTCCATCCTGCCGAAAGAAGCTCGGTCGTTGAATGAAGACGGGCGGGAGGTGAGTATTTCGCCGTCTTTTGAAATAGTCGCGTCAACAGGGCAAGCGATATGCACCACGGTATATCCTCTGGGGTTGTACGCCCCTGTCTCTGTTATCCCAAACGCGTTTCCCGTTTTCAACACGTTGATCACGCTTCTGATTAAGGTGTCATTTTTCAAAACCTCCCCGTGTCCGCCTACAAAACTCATTCGCCGCGTCGACGGCAGGGAGTTTATTTGTTCCATCATCGTCGCCGACAGGTAGGGAACAGTTCCATCGCCTCTGGAGTCATAGTGGGCACCCAATACGTTACCGTTCCCATTCGGATCGAAAACGACCTCAGTCATCGTATGTTGTCCGCCCCCAGTGAAAAAAAACGCGTTGGAGTAGCTCCGTAAAATGTTAAAGCCGCTGTCTCCCAGTAATTCGGCCTGAAAGCCAGCTGCGTTCCCCGCATTTGTTGCCCCAAAGATGCTCGGGGAATACATATTCCTGTACTCTGAAATGGAGACGGGATCTGTTGGATCAGTAAAAATAGAAACAGAAGGCTTTGACTCCGGCAAATACGTTTTACTTTTCCGCATTGGGATTATATTCATATAGTTGGTTGTCGGAGCCAACTCAGGCATAGATGGAAAATTCCTTTTCACCTCTGGAGACAGAGCTCCGAAGTGGGAAAAAATGCGATCAGCTGTCGCGGTTCCTGTAGTCTTCTCCGACATTGCCCTATAGATGAGTTCCGGGGCTCCTTCATAAGGAGTGGCGATCGTGATGATCCTGTTTACCTTGCTGGCGTTGGTTTTAAAATAATAGGACGCCACCAAGCCGCCCATGCTGTGAGCGACGATGTCCACTTTCTTGACTTCGTCCTTGATGAGCGTGTCGACGAAGGTACTCAGCCGATTGGCACTGAACGCATTGCTATAGCGCCAATCGTAGGAAAAGACATAAACCGGCCTGTCGGGCTGCGTCTGCCCGAGCTTGACAGGAAAAGCTTTGCAAAGCCCATCGATGAGGTCTTTTGCATGCTCAAGGGTTCCATAGTTACGCGTTGACTGTATTTGCTGCACTTCATCCCATGGTTGCACACCCAAAGGTTTGGGATATTCTATTCTCTCGTCGGGCGCAACTGGCCACACATTCAGATAGGAATTCAGGTCTCTCAGGTCGCTCCCCAGAATCCCCGGCACGTAGATGATCGGAGTGTTGTCGCCATTCGTGATGTCAAACCCGATATCGCCAAACCTCAAATCGAGGTCATCTCCATTTACGACCTCATAATAACCCGCGTTTTGCAGTCTATACAAATTTTCTCGAGAGGAGAGTTTTCCATACTCACTGAGATTCTGAAAAAATCCCATGGAATATATATGGTGGTCCTCCCACAGCGCCTCCGCTTCCTTTATCGAGGGTTCGTAGTTAGCAACACCGTCCCCCATGACGATTATGTTCCTTATGATATCATCCGGGGAAAAAAGAGTGCTGGCCTTCTGGAGCCCACTCAGAGGGTCGCTGGCCCCGCCGGACATTTTATCTATGGCGGCGTTCAAAATATCGGGATCGTTTGTGAAGTCGCTCCATACTGTTCCGCTGAAGTTTATGACCGCGACGTAATTATAGCCTTGGGCGCCCAGTACTTGCGCGCAAAAATTTTTACATGCCTTTTTCAATTCTGTTAGCGATGCTCCAGACATACTGCCTGAGAGATCAAGGACGAGGGCGGAGTAACGCGCTACGTCGTTCGCTGCCGCTTCTGCGCTGTGGTGCCATAGCAATAAAAATCCCAACGCCATTATCATCGCCAATCCAGCACACAAATGATTTCTCTTCATCATACAACCTCACTTTCTCTACATGGTGCAATCAAAATTTCCCCCAGAAACAACTGTGCAGATAAGTAGACTTTTTTGCATAGGGAAAACAACAGACATAGAACACACGGTGGCGAGGTTGGAGGTGGTTAAAAAAGACATGCAAAAAAGTCTACCTTTCCGCACACTCTTTCCGCTATTCTACTATAACTGTAAAACCATTGGAGGAAAAACATGCGAGGGAAAATATTCGGGTACATTCGCGTATCCACTCAAGAACAAAATATCGAACGCCAACTCATTGCGCTGGAACCGTTCAAGATCCCCGACAAGAACTTATACATCGACACACAGTCCGGCAAAGACTTCAATCGCCCGGCTTATCGGAAACTGATACAACGTCTGCGCCGAGACGACCTGCTCATTATCAAAGCCATCGATCGTTTGGGGCGCAATTACAAGGACATTATAGAACAATGGCGATATATCACCTCCAAAAAGGGGGCCGACATCAAAGTATTGGATATGCCGCTTTTGGACACCACCTATTATAAAGATTTGTTAGGCACATTTATCAGCGACTTGGCGTTGCAGGTCCTTTCGTTTACCGCCCAATCAGAACGCGACCTCCTGCGTCAACGACAAGCCGAAGGCATAATCGCCGCCAAAACACGAGGTATTGTCTTTGGGCGGACTCCCTTGGCTTTACCCGCAAACTTTCCCGAACTATTTTTACGGTGGCGTAAAGGAGAGCTTTCCACCAATGAAATTACTACCCTTTGCGGAGTCAGCCGCAGTACTCTATACCATAAAACAAAAACACTACGCTCCAGTGAGTGAGCAGAAGTTGTACTGAGTCAAGGCGTTTCTTTTTAACAGATCTGGAAATTTTGATCTGGAAATTTTGACTTGACAAAATCGAAAGCTCATAGTAATTTCCTCATTCGAGCTTAGATTTCATATTTCAACTCCGTTAAATGGAATCAAAAATATTTTACCGCAACTCTATTCATATTCTATATTATAGGAGACGACATCATGCGAAAACCGAAAACTTATTGGGCGGATACGGATTTTTATGGCCTCTTGGGCAACCCGATCCGTGAATCGCTCTCCCCGGCCATGCACAACGCGAACTTCGAGGCTCTGGGTATGAACGCCCTCTACACGCCCTTTGAAGTGGAAGTGGGCGGTATGCCGAAGATTCTGTCCGCGCTGGAGGCCCTGCGTTTCAAAGGACTGAACGTCACCATGCCCCTCAAGCGGAAGATCATTCCTTACCTGGACGAGATGGACGAAATAGGCGGTCTTTGCGACGCGGTCAACACGCTTTATTGGAAAAACGGGAAACTGTGCGGCACGAATACGGACGGATTCGGCTTCGTCCACGCGCTGAAAGAACAGGGACGCTACGACCCTACGGGCAAGCGCTGTCTGATTTTCGGAGCCGGAGGCGCGGCGCGGGGCGTCGCCTTCGCGCTTTGCGCGGCGGGAATCTCCTCCATTACCCTGTGGGGCAGGGCGTCGGGCGTCGAGAGAATATCGAAGCTGGCCAGCGACCTGAACGCCTATCGAAACGGCGTCTGCGAGGCGTGCGCCGATCCGGCCGAGGTGGGGCGGCTTCTAAAGGAAAACGAGCTGGTGATCAACTCGACGTCCGTGGGCATGATGCCGGACATCGACGCAACTCCTTTCGACACGTCCCTTCTGGAAAGTAAAAATTTTGTCTGCGACGTTGTTTACGTTCCCCGCGACACGAAGCTGCTTCGCGAGGCCGAGGCGAAGGGGTGCGGGACGCTGGCGGGGCACTGGATGATGATCTGGCAGGGCGTCGAGGCCTTCCGCCGTTGGACGGGAGGAAAAGAGCCCGACGTGAAAGTGATGACCCAGACGGTGCTGGAGCATCTGACGCGCGTTTCCTGATGGCGAGGCCAAACGTCATGCCCAATTTACCTTCATTTGTTATAATACGAAGATGTACGCAGCCGCTCGGACAGTAGTTTACGATGCGGTTTCGTTTTTGTGGAGGAGGGGTAAAACCCGACGGGGAAAGAACATACGGAAGAAAATGGAACGTCTTCAAGAGATCGCAGGATCGGCGATAATAAGAAAGGAGATATCATGGAACAAACACGTATAACGTCGCCGGAAACGTATGACATCATCCATTTCGAGGCGTTGGGCAGAGAAGCGGAGCACCTTCCGATAGCGACGGCGCAGGAGCAAGAGAAAAACAACCTGCCTAAGGACCTGAAAAGTCTTATAACGCCCGATACCGTGCAGGACTTTCTAGCGCAAAACCCCGTCCTTGTTTTGCCGGATATCATTACGATCAAAACGCAC
>JAISQE010000115.1 GCA_031274425.1 Synergistaceae bacterium
TACACTCAGAACGTGACGACGCGGGGCGGGGCGAATCAGACGCGGCAGAGCTTCTTCGGCGTGTTGGACGACATCTCGGCGGCGGTGCGGGCGGAGAACCGCGACGGGTTGTCGGACAAGCTCCTGCCCATGATCGACAAGTTCATGGACAATCTGTTGAAGGCGCTGTCCACAAACGGGGCGCTGCAGGTCCGCTACGAGGGCAACGTTCAGCGGATGGAGCTCAACAAGATCAGCATGACGGAGGCTCGCGACAATCTGGTGGGCGTGGATCTCGCCGAGATATCCACGGAGTTGATGATGGCTCAGTCCGTCTACGAGGCGAGCCTTGGGGTCATCGCCTACATCGTGCAGCCGACGCTACTGGATTTTCTGCGCTGACTCGCGGCCGCGCGCCGGGTTGTTGTCGTTTTGCGCTTTAGGCATATAATGAAACAATAAAAATAAAAAAGTAAAAAAGGGGTCGACATGGTTCAATCGATGGCAAGTTCGCGTTTCGGCGAAATTTCATATTCCGAAGAAGACGTTCTTTTTTTCCCGCGGGGATTGCCCGCGTTCGAAAAAAACCGTAACTGGGTCTTGGCGGGGGAGGAAGATAACGCCATCAAGTGGCTCCAGAACATCGAGGACGGCGAGCTGGCTTTGCCGGTGACCACGCCGGACGCCGTCATGCCGGACTACAACGCCAAGATTCCGGAGGACGAGCTGGACCTGGTGGGCTCCAAAGACCCCGGCGATTTGGCGCTTCTGATCGTCGTGTCGATTCCCGAGTCGGCGCCGTGGAGCATGACGGCGAATTTGCGCGCCCCCATTCTCGTCAATCTCAAAAGCCGCAAGGCGGTCCAGGTGATTGTCCTGAACGAAGAGTATCCCATTCGCCACGCCGTTTTTCCGGAAAACGTCAGGGAGGCGATGAAGATAGCCGCGATGGCGGAGGCGGAGGCTTAAAATGCTGGTGCTCAGCCGTCGTCTCAACGAATCCATTCAAATCGGCGAGGATATCGAGGTTACCGTCATCGACGTCAGAGGAGACGTCGTGCGCTTGGGCATCAACGCCCCGCAAAAAACGCAGATTTGGCGCAAAGAGCTGTGGGACGCCATCGTGGAGGAAAACAAAAAGGCGGCGAAGGCGGCCAAAAAAGCCGCTAAGGCTCCGGTGGTCACGCCGCAGCTGCCCGTCTCGACCTTTTCGCAGCTTCCCAAACTCAAAACGGTGCGCCCGAAAAAACAAAGCGATAAAGGAGATAAAAACGACGGTTGACGCTCGACGGCGGGATCTTGCCGGTCCCGCCCTCCGAGTTTGAGACGCGAACACGGCGGCTTGAAATCCCATAGGTTTTGCTTGCTGGTTGTTGATTGTTGGCCGCTAGGGCATGTCAATCGGCAGGCCATATATCTTGAGATATTTGAGGGGAGTGACGCGAGGGCGAAAATTTAACTGGAAAATTTAACGCGACACGGATTCAGCGCAAAGGGAGGCCAAGGATGGTCGAAGGAAGTTTTTGTGTCTATGGAGGCAAGGACGTCTCTAGGACAGGAGGTACACTATGAGGATTTACCACAATATACCCGCGCTTTACGCGTACAACGCGCTCAACGAGACGAACTCGGCCCTTCAGAAATCGATCAGGACGCTTTCCACAGGATTACGCATCAACTCCGCCGCGGACGACGCCGCGGGACTCGGCATTTCCGAGAAGATGCGCGCTCAAATCAGCGGGTTGAAGATGGCGGTTCGGAATGCACAGGACGGCATTTCGATGTTGCAGACGGCGGAGGGAGCCCTGAGCGAGGATCACAGCATCCTCCAGCGCATGAGGGAGCTGGCGGTGCAGGCGGCCAACGACACTCTGACCCAGCAGGACCGTCAGTACATCCAATTGGAACTCGACCAGTTGAAGGGAGAACTCACCCGCATCGCCACGGCGACGCAGTTCAATAAAAAACGCCTGCTGGACGGCAGCTCCGCGGCTCTGTGGTCCGCCAGCGACCTTTCCACGAAGGCCTACGTCGAGGGTTCCCTGCGTCAGGTGGACCAGTTCGGGCAGAAGGCCGCCTTCGAGGGCAACTACAAGATCAGGATCAACGCGAACCCCGGCCAAGCTGAGGCGCAGAAGAGCGATATCTTCACGATCAAACACAAGAACGTCGTCATGAACAAGAGCGTCAACAACCAGGCCGGCGTGCGGGACGTCCGGGTGGACAACGTTCCGGCCGGAACGTACAAGGTGTGGGCGGACGGCGACGTGAAGGCCGCCTTCGCCGACGCCGACGCGGTGTGGAACGCGGCGGCGGGGGCCTATGGATCGGACGTGAGCAACACCCGCATCGTGGGGTATTACAGCAGCCAGGGGCTCAAGGCCGGCGATCGGATAAGCGCGCCGACCGGCTCAGGGAAGGACGTTTTTGCGGTCACCACGCAGAACGTCAACGCCAGCATTTTGGCGGAGATCACGGCGGTGGACGCCGTGTCCAAAACCGTGACGTTCCGCTTGACGGCTGCGGTTCTGAAAGCGGACGGAACGATGGAGAACCATGTTCAGGACAACATCGTCGTCACGGCCAAGGCGCTTGCGAGCGGAAACCCGACCCTGAGCGACGCCACTCAGTGGACCACCGCCTCCCCCACGGATACCAGCAAACTGGGCTTCGACTTCGCGGTTTTCATCGACGAGAAGAGCCTTACGTCCGACCCCACAAAAAATGGCGGCAAGATCGACTACGCGGTCGGCGACAAGATGGTCTACAACGTGACGGCGACCAAACCCGCTACCCCTGCCGCCACCGACCCTGACACGGTGATCCGGGTCGAGGGAACTCAGAATAAGGACTGGCCCGACAGGTGGGCGGACATGAACCTGGGCGGCGGCGGGGGCACTCCCGGCATCCCGAATCCCAACAACCCGACCTACAAGGTCTCGGAACGCCCCCAGTATTATGCCGTGAACAAAGCCGCCGTCGCGGGCCAGGAGATCCATTTCCGCAACTTCTACCTCAACACGGACAACGGGACGGTGTACGAGGGCAACGTGGTCCTGAACCTGGACAAAGGTTTCGGGGCCGCCACGAATTTCCCCGCCGGCACGCAGACCACCCTGACCACCTTCGAGGCGGGCTACATTGGCCAGACGGCCAAGGCGGACGTTCAGTTGCGGGACATCAACAAGTTCTGGAACTCCCAGGGCGTCTTCATGCTCAGCGACCCCCAGACCATCGTCATCTCTCAGGGCGACGGCAAAAACGCCAGCGTCACCCTCTACTCCACCGATACCTTGGACGAACTGCGGAGAAAACTGAACGACGCCATCGCCAAGGGCCTGAGTCAGGGCAAGTACGCGACCAGCGGCGCCACGAAGTTCGTGACCTTCGTGGAGGAGGGCAAGACCGCCGAAAACACGCTCGAGTCCGTGGCGGGCACCTTCGTCATCCGCTCCATGGTGGCGGGCAACGGAGGCAGGCTTTCCTTCTCCGGCGACGAGGACCTCGTCAACGCCCTGTCCCTGAACGTGGTGCAGCCCGCCAAGGAGAACTCCTTCAACGTCTCCGTCTACGACGCCCACAACAGCACGGTCGTCGCCAGCAGCGTCAAGATATCGGGGAACCTGCTGGTGGGGGTCATCCACCCCAACGTGAACGTGGAGTTCGACCCGATGGCGAACATCCGGGCCGAGTGGAACGAGGATATGCGCGCCTTCGCTCTGACCAAGAACAACACGCCCTACGAGACGATTCTGCACCTCGTGGACAACAGCACGGTGTTCCAGGTGGGGGCCAACCAGGGCGAGGACGTGGCGGTGGACATCGGGAACATGTCGGCAGACGCGCTGGGGGTTACGCGGGTGATCGTGACGGATCGCGACTCCGCGTCGCGCGCCATCACCATTCTGGACGCCGCGATCAACAAGGTCTCCACGCAGCGCGCGAAGATCGGCGCGTACCAGAACTCCCTGGAGCACACCGTGACGAACCTCACCACCACCGGCACGAACCTGACGGACGCGGAAAGCCGAATCCGGGACGCGGACATGTCGGCGGAGATGCTGAACTTAACGCGCCTCCAGATTCTGTCTCAATCCGGCACGGCCATGCTGGCCCAGGCCAACCAACTGCCCCAGTCGGTTTTGAGCCTCATTCGGGGTTAGTTCCACAATCCGCGAACACAAAAGGGCCGCCTTCGGGCGGCCCTCAAAATAATGCCGGAAGTTTCTCCCAAGCCTCGCCGGCTCACGCATTCGAAAAAGTTAATATCTCCATGCCACATTCGTCAGGAGCCAGGATCAGAATAGGCTTTTTATATCTGGGCCCAAGAGCGGACAATATCGTCATGACAGGGCTGCATTCCTGAATTATTGTCAAATTCACTTTCCTGATAACTCCTGATGCCAGCATTTTCACTTCCGTTATCCTGACAGTGACGTATCGTTGCTCGCAAGGATAAATCGACCCAAACTGCGGCGCTCACGCTCGAGCCCCTCCGCATTCTCACGTAATTCTGCCTCCACAAAGAAAACTTCTTTCAGTTCTTCCCCTTTTTGGGGCCGGCCCTTCCGGCCGGAAGCCCGCCGCTTCTCAATGCGAACCCTGAGTTCAGCAAATTCGAGCAGCGGATAACTGCTGATCCATTTCTTTGCCTGAGCACGCGCATCCGCCTCACAGGCAAATTCAAAGTTTTTCAGATGTGTCAGCGCTGCACGTCCTTTTGTCATCTGCTTTTCCAAACGCTTCTCGAACGTGCGTGCCTGTTTTTCCTCCATTTCCTGAGAGTGGATAAGAACCCATTTCTGCGCGACTCCTCCATATTCCGATGATGTCTCGTAAAAAGAATAACGCTCATCCTGCTCCCCTTTGACAAGCTCTACATCCTGATGAAGCAACATTGCCGACTCCGACAGCGTCGCAGGCACTCGCGTGATCCATGAAGCCTTGAAATCCTTTATGTTGTCGCTCGTGTAAAAAGCGGCATCCGCTATGAAAAAGATTTTCTTTTCATCAGACAGGGTCTCTCTGAGCGCAGACTGCAATTTGACCATGGATTCCTTCAGCGTTTCATGGTCCGATGCGTTGCCGGAATACGTCTTCATAAAAAGCGGCACCCCGTCCGCATTCGAGATAAGGCTGAGCGTAAATCGATTCAGATCCCACCGCCCATCTTTGGGATGGCCGATATTGATTTCAAAAGTTGGCTCACCGGTCTCCGGATCAGTGGATGCC
>JAISQE010000129.1 GCA_031274425.1 Synergistaceae bacterium
AGGGCTCGTAACAAAATAACTTCCGTAAAATTAAGAAATGTGCTATGCTCTATATATGGAAAACATAACAGAAATCTTGAGCAAAATATGTAATCAAATATCCCCATATCTCGACGAAAAAGTGAGCCGTCTCTTTCTTGGGTCTTGCGCCGCCGCATTAGGTCATGGAGGGATCGGAACTGTTGCCGGTATAGCCAAAGTAAATAGAGATACAGTATCAGCAGGAAAACAGGAGATAGAATGCGTTGATAATGAAGAATATGTTAACAAAACAAAAGATAGAACCCGAAAAAGTGGCGGAGGTCGCAAAAAAGCCACAGAAAATGATTCTCAATTAAGAGAATCTCTTGAGGCTTTAATAGAACCAACAACAAGAGGAGATCCAGAGTCGCCATTAAGATGGACTTGTAAAAGTAGCCGGAAATTGGCGGATGAGCTTTGCAAGCAAGGTCATAAAGTCAGTCACATGACGGTATCACGGTTATTGAAAGAAATGAAATATAGTTTGCAAGGGAACAGCAAAGTCCTTGAAGGAGACTCGCATCCGGATCGAAATGCCCAGTTTGAATATATCAATGAGCAGGCAAAAATGCATCAGGAACATAATCGTCCCGTAATATCAGTAGACACAAAGAAAAAAGAATTAGTCGGTCTGTTCAAGAATGTGGGCAAGGAGATAAGTCCACAGGGCAAACCTGTTGAAGTGAATACACATGATTTTGAAGATAAAGAATTAGGAAAAGTAAGCCCTTACGGAGTGTACGATATAAACCGCAACGAAGCATGGGTGAACGTAGGAACAGACCATGATACATCGGAGTTTGCGGTAGAAAGTATTCGTCGCTGGTGGTTATGCATGGGAAGAATGAGTTATCCTGAGGCAACGGAGATTTTTATAACGGCTGACGGCGGAGGTAGCAATGGTTACCGCGTTCATTTATGGAAATTAGAATTACAAAAGCTCACGAACGAGATAGGGTTGATAGTGAATGTATCACATTTCCCGCCCGGAACAAGTAAATGGAATAAGATAGAGCATCGTTTATTTTCATATATCACTCAAAACTGGAGAGGTAAACCATTGATAAACCACGAGGTTATAGTAAATCTCATAGCCAACACAACAACGACTAAGGGCTTAGTGGTAGGATGTAGCCTAGACGAGAATACGTATCTCAAAGGAATAAAGGTAACAGAAGAAGAAAAAGCAAGTATTTCACTTGAAAAGGGCGATTTTCATGGAGAGTGGCACTACAGAATTATTCCACAGATATGCTAACAAAATACGGAAGTTATTTTGTTACGAGCCCTTAGGAACCAGAAATGCAAAGTATACGATAATCTGGTGATCACGCAAGAAGCGTTCAAAAAAGCGAATGATTGCTATAAAATTTTCGCCATTAATTGTCCCGTTGAAATCCCCAGAGCGTAGTTTGTGGTTAGAAAAAATGCCGAGAACTAAGGCTTAATTGATAAATTTTATGCGCAAAATAGTCAATTGAGTATTTACAATACTTTAGCCCTTCTCGATGCGTTTGCCCTGGAGGCAATACCGCCGCGTCAATTTTTTATTGCTCGTTGTGATCGCAGATCATGGCTAGTTAGGGATTAATTAAAAAGGATTGTAACATGAAACTCGGCTTTGGAGTATGGCCGCGGGAAATATCGCGGATGCTGAGGGGGAGGGCGTTTGGGTTCGCTCTCCCCCTCATGTCTCGTCTGGGCAAGAAACGAGGGGGCTATTTCATGATCTCCAATTTTTTTATCACGGCGCGGCCTTTTAGGATGCGCACGTTCGCCAAGACCTTCACGTCCTCGTCCCGCATCGCGTCCTCTATCTCGCGTCCCGTTCCCTCCGGGACGTAATAGACGCCTATGCCGTAGTCCACGTTCCACCAGTTCAGCCGTCCCCGGATGTACAGTCCGTCGGAGGGGCGGGAAAACGACGCGCGCGAGACGGAGGCGATTCCCTTGTCATCCAAGGCGAGCGTTACGTAAACGGGCGTCTCCCCTTCATGTTCGGGGAATTTGTCCTCCGAAAAAAGCGCGTCGGGGATATCGGAGATGACGTAACCGAGCGTGACGTAGTCTCCCCGCAGAAAATCCCTGGGGTCGATGGGTCTCGTCTCCAGAAGCGCCGGGGCGCCGAAGGCCAGCACGGCGAAGTTGGTCGCCGGCTGAAAAAGCAGGACGGCAAGAGGGAGCGCCGCGATGCCGATGTACTTGAAAATCGTCGATTTAAAAAGCCGGGTCATCGTCGTTGCCTCCCGCGATTTTTATCGCGTCCGCCGCGTTCATTTTATCCCAACGCCTGTAGCCGAACGCCAAGAGAAGCAGGGCAAGTCCGCCCAGGGTGAAAAAGATCGACTTCGACATAAAACTGTAGAACATGTCGAAATACCACCGCGCCAGGAGCCCGCAGAACAAAAATAAGGAAAATCCTACGCTCCTGTGCCGATGGGCGATGCGATAGACCAGGTAGGCGCACAACAGAGCGCTGGCCAGGACCGCCTCGGCGACCCCGCTCTCCCCTTCGCGATAACTACGGTGCGGGTTCCATATCCACGGAAACGACAGCGCGATGCCGGCCAACCCCACGCAGAGCAACCCCTGCCAGTCCAGGTCGGAGGCGTTCAGCTTCCACGCCGTGAAGATGATCGCCGCGCCGATGAAGATCACGCCGAAAATAAACGGCAGGACCGTCCGCCCCTTGCTGTTTATCAGGCATAGCCACGTGAACCAGTTCAAGACGAAGATGTTGCAGAAAAAAATCCTCCTGCTGGAGCCGCCCACGAAAAATTTTTTGAGCCTCGAACCCCCGTCGCCGGCGATTTTCCGCTCGTCGTTCCATATCCACCAGGCCGTTCCCATCAGAAACAGCATCAAGAGCAGCGGTTGATACGGAGAAAAAAGCATACGCACGTCGAAAAGGGCATCCTCTTGGATGCGGTATTTCTCGACGTCGATGCACAGTATATTCATGTAGACGAGGCCCACGGCCTCGTACAAGAGGTATATCGAAAGGTTGCGGACCAGCAGAAACGTCGGCGCGTACACCAAAAGCCACGTGCGCAGAAGACCGGTGGAGCTCCCCTCGATATGGAACACCTGCGCGATCAGGGCAAGCCCGCCCAGCAGCAAAAACCCCGACAACAGCAACAGAGCGTCCGCCGTGATCCGTCGCCCTCTTCTCTCGAAAAAGTACGCGACGACGACGCTGGACAGGTAGGAGCCGACAATCAGGACGACCTTCACCTCCGGAGGCAAAACATCCCAGTTCGCCGCGATGAAAGAAAGCAGCCCTATCCCTATCATCAGCACACCGAGAGTCAGAACCGCCGCGGGAAGGCGTTTCGTGACGATGTAGCTCTCCAGGATGCCGTTCCTCTGCCCCTCCGAAATCAAACCCCCGTCGACCCACGCCCGAGATTCGTCAGATAAAAACCGGCGCGTCGCTTCAGATATTTTATGCTCCACTATTTTACGCTCCAAAAAGCTCCCTCCCCTTGCCCGCTACAACGCCGCGATGTAATCGAGGCAGGTGCGGACGCCCCAGGCGGACGCGCCCCGAGCGTAAACGCCCGATTCCTCTTTCATGAAATCGGCTCCGGCGATATCGAGATGCGCCCACGGAATGCCCTTTTCGACGAACTCGTTCAGGAACATCGCCGCGAAAGTCGCTCCGCCGTAGCGGCTGCCCCCATTGACGAGGTCGGCGAACTTGGATTTCAGCGTCTCCCCGATCTTCTCGTCGTCCATCGGCAGACGCCACAGGCGCTCGCCCCTTTTTTGGGCGGAGGCCAGGAGCGCCGCGCTCAGCCCCTCGTCCGCGGTGAAGAGCCCCGCCGTCCAGTTGCCCAAGGCCACGGCGCACGCGCCGGTCAGGGTCGCCATGTCGATGATCGCGTCGGGCTTCAGGTCGCTGGCGAAAGAGAGGGCGTCGGCCAAGACCAGACGGCCCTCGGCGTCGGTGTTGTCGATCTCGATGGTCTTGCCGTTTCGCGCGCGGACGATGTCGTCCGGCCTGAAAGCGTTTCCGCCCGGCATGTTTTCCGCCGCCGCGATGATGCCGTGGACCTCCGCTTTCGGTTCCAGCGCGGCCACCCCCTTCAAAATCCCCAAGACGTTGCAGGCTCCGCTTTTATCGCCCTTCATCGTCCTCATGAAATCGGAGGGTTTCAGGTCCAGGCCGCCGCTGTCGAAAGTGATGCCCTTGCCCACGAACGCGACTTTTTTTACTTTCGTTGCCTTCGTTCCCTTCTTTGCCTTCCCCTTAGGGGTATAGGTCAGGTGGATCAAACGGGGCGGGGTTACCGATCCCTGGCCCACGGCCAAGAGAGCGCCCATTCCTTCGCGTTCCAATTTTTTTTCGTCCCAGACCTCGCAGTCCAAACCGTGTTCTTTCGCGAAACGGGTCGCTATTTGCGCGAGCGTCACGGGGTTCACCACGTTGCCCGGTTCGTTGGCCAGGTCGCGGGCGAAACATTGGGCGTCGGCGAAAATTTGCCCCAGCGCCGTTTTTTTCGCGTCGATCCGGTCGCCGACGACCTCTTTGAGGACGAAAGTTTCCCCCTGCTCTTCCTTTTTTTCTTTTTTCTTGTATTTCTCGAAGGAATAGCCGCAAAGCCCCACGGCTTCCCCCAAAATGACGTCGATGACGTCCGTTTCGGCGTCGGATTTATCGGATAGGATCAGCAGGGATTCGTTGCGTTCGCGTCCGATTTTGCGCAGGGCGTGGGTCAGCCCGTCCCGCAGCGCGGCGGGGGCGTACTCCTCGGCCTTGCCCAGTCCGACGAGGTAAAGGTTTTTGACGCCCTCCTCGAACAAGGGAACCCTCGCCGCGCTGCCCTTTTTGCCCTCGAAGTCCTTACGCTCCACGAGGGCCTTGACGTACTTGTCATAAGGCGGCGCGATAAGGCACTTTTTGCAGTCTTCCTCACGCATCAGCGCCAACAGGGCGTCTCCTTTCCAACTTTTTACGGAGTCGCTCAAAGCCGATATCTTGATCACGGTCGAGTCTCCCTACTTCAAGTAAGGCAGCACGTCGTTTTTCTCGCCGCGCAGGACCTTCAGGAGATCCTTCTCGATCAGGTCGTCGTTGCCGCCGTTGCGGAATTTCCCGATGACCAGCATCGCGTCCTTGCGGGACGGGGCCTCGGCCGTCGCGCGATGGACGGGCAGAGGGCGCTCGACGAACGCGCCGTCCGTCAACTTGCCGGAGGCGTCCAAAGCCAAAACCGTCGGCACGCGCCCCGTGCCGAGGCGTTTTTGCAAGAATTCCTCGGAGGCGGCGTTCCACTCCCCGAAGACGACGCGGATGCCGGGGTTGACCTCTCCGATTTTTCCCAAAAAGGGTAGCACGGCGCGGCAATCGGGGCAGCCCATGTCGGCGAAAACCACCAGCGTGGCCTTTTCGAAATCCCCGAGGGCCTTCTCGAAAGAAGGAGAAAACCGTATTTCCCCAACGCGTCGGCGCACGAACTCCCCCTCCTCGGAGGTCCCGACGAATTCGTCGAAGGACCTGCCGGAAGCCAGTTCTTTTTCGATCATATCTTTTTCCCTCATATCTTTTTCCGTCACATCTTGACTCATTTCCATCACTCCATTATTGTTTTTGAGGCCGAATCTTTTTTTGCTCTGCATACTATAACGCAGTTCTGTATACTATAGCGCATCTGCTGCCGGTTGAAACGAACAACGCTGAAAGGGGGAAAATTTTCGCCATGCTCGAACGAATCCCCCGCGTTCTGATTGCGGGGACGGGAAGCGGCTGCGGGAAGACGACGCTCGTCTGCGCGCTGATGGCGGCGATGGCGCGGCGCGGCCTGACCGTCCAGGGCTTCAAGTGCGGGCCCGATTACATCGATCCCCTCTTCCATTCGCACATCACGGGGCGTCCTTCCCGCAATCTCGATCCCTTTCTTCTGCCGGAGCCCACGTTGCGTCACCTTTTGCGCAAAAATTCGCGGGGGGCGGATTGCTCGGTTATCGAGGGCGTGATGGGATTTTACGACGGGTTGGGCGCGACCACGACGGCCAGCACCTACGAGGTTGCGGCGGCGACGGAAACGCCGACGCTTCTGGCGCTGACGACGCGGGGCGCGTCCGCGTCCCTCGCCGCCCTTATCAAAGGATTTACCGATTTCCGGCCCGACAACGGCATCGTCGGCGTTCTCTTGAACGAAACCAGCGAGCGCCTTTACGCGTCGCTGAAACCGATGCTGGAGGGGGAAACGGGCTTGGAAGTTCTGGGGTATCTGCCCCGCGTGGAGGGTTGTTCTCTCGAAAGCCGCCATCTCGGGCTGGTCACGGCTCAAGAGGTGGAAGACCTGGACGCGAAGCTGGCGGACCTCGCCGAACAGGCGGAACGCAGCCTCGACCTCGACCGCGTTCTAGCACTCGCCTCCGCCGCCCCGCCGTCGCCGGAGGGCCTTCCGCCGACGGCGGGCCTCGCCTTCGAGCCCCGGCCGTTTCGCCTTGCCGTGGCGCGGGACCGGGCCTTCTGCTTTTATTATCGCGACGCTCTGGATCTTTTGGAGGAGACGGGGGGGCAGTTGGTTTTTTTCAGCCCCCTCTCCGACGCCGAACTTCCCGACGCCGACGGCCTGTACCTGGGCGGCGGGTACCCCGAACTGCACGCGGCGCGGCTTGCCGCCAACATCTCCATGCTGAGGGACATCCGCCGCCGGGTGACGGAGGGCCTGCCCACGTTCGCCGAGTGCGGCGGCTTCATGGTTCTTTGCGAGTCCCTTCGCACGGAGGAGGGCGTCTTCGCGATGAGCGGCGTCTTGAAGGGCGACGTTTTCATGACGCGGAGCCTGACGCGTTTCGGCTACGTGGACCTGGCGGCGAGGCGGCAAAGCGTTCTGGCCCCCCAGGGCTGGACGGGGCGCGGGCACGAATTCCACTACTCCGACGGGACGAACAACGGCGACGGGTTCGTCGTCTCCAAAGCCGACGGGCGTGCCTGGGAGGGCATTCACGCGTCGAGTTCGCTCCACGCGGGATATCCTCACCTGCACCTCTGCGGCGACGCGCGATTGGCCCTGAACTTCGCCCAAGCCTGCGCGGAGTACCGGAAGGGAAAACGTAAACACGAATCCCCGGCATAGCCGGGGATTTTGTGACTTGAAATCGGTGACTCGAAATCTGGCTCGAATTTATGGGAGTACGTTTTTATCGCTCCGCGCGGCATTCGATGATCGCGTTTTTGCCCTCGCTGTCCTCTAGAAAGTCGATGGTGACGACTTTATCGATGTAATTTTCGAGAAAATCGGACTCGGATATTTGCTCCCCTTTTTCGTCGAAAAAGACGCAGGTCTCCGCCAGGTACGCGTGGGCCGCCCCGCCGGCCACCTGCAGCTCTATTTCCCAGAACCTCCCCACCCGTTCCGCTTTCGTCAGGCGTCCCGTGACCGTGTAGACCTCGGGTTCGGGGGTTATTTGAAGTACGGCCGACGGCCGATCCTCCACGGCGGCGGAGGCGGGCGGGGCGAAAAACGCGGACATCGACAGAAAACAACATCCGACGGCCATCGCGTATCGGCGTTTTCTTTTGTCGTTCATATTAAAGAACCTCCCTTCATAGTCATATTAGAAAATCTCTCTCCATATTAAAAACTTCCCTTCATAATTAAAAAACTTCTCTCCAGTATTGCAAATGCGGAACCTCGGGTTCGAGGCTGGTTTTGGTGACCGTGGGGATATCCGCCGCGGAAAGTTCCAGGATCGCCCCTTTTCCGTGGGACCTGAAATCGAATTTCTTAGAGGCTTTCAAATCGTCCAACGCTCCTGGGCTCAGCGCTTTGATGCCTATGAACAGCTTCCCCTTGGAGGCGGACAACCCCACGATCTTGATGTTGTTGAAAAGAAGGGCCTGTTCGTTGCCCTTCCATTTGGAGGCCCCCGTCAGGGGGTCCAGCGCGTACAGCTTGCCGTCTCCCAGGTCCCGGCACTGCTCTTGGTCGTCCGGGTGCCGGGTGCGCGGAATGAAGGTGCCAACGTAGACGACACCGCCGTAGAGGAAGGGGGAGGCCGTGACGTACTCCGCGTCCGTCGGCAGAGTATCGTGAGGCAGTTTGGGGCGCAGTTTCAGGGCCCAGCCCCGGGCCCCGGGCAGAACCTCCGCCTGAGCGCCCTCCTCTCCGTACGACGGAATGAAATCCGGGTTCGTTTTCATGTACTTGAGCCGTACCAGGTCCGAGACCGACGCGGGAGAGGGCTCCGCCATCGCCCTGGTCAGGTTCAGGCCGAAAATGTACTGTTCGTCGTTGCGGAGCCCCCGCTCCTCCGAGAAGTCCGGGACCATCAGGTCCGCGGTCCCGCCGAAGATCCACCGGGTTTTCTCCCCGTCGTTGGACGCGTCGTTGACCTTACCGATCTCCAGCGCCTTAGTCAGAGCCACGGGTTTGTCCTCCGCCGTGCGCAGGCGGAAGACGCTCTTCAGCTCCCAGTCCGCCGGTTTCGCCGTCGTGTCGCAGTACAGGACGTTGCCCTCGCTGTCGCCGGTGAAAAACCTCAGCGTCTTGATCGTTCCGTCCCCATCTTTACCCGACGTGACGTACGTCACGGGCGTTATTCCCATGCCCATCGTCCCAGGGCCCACGTACCCGTTGCCGGTGCCGATTTTTTTGATGATCCTTCCGTTCTTGGGCTCGAAGACGTAAAACGCCTTTCCGTGACTGTCGGCCCCGAAGTTGTAGCCCAGCCCTCCGGGGAGAATCCCCACGTCCGCGTTTTTCGTGACGCGAAACTCGGGCGCGACGATGGTCAGCCCCAGGTCGCTGTAGTCGTAGTCGTTCTTGTTCCCCGCCGCCGCCGCGCCCCACCGCTTGACCCCGTCCAGGGGCTTGGGCTCGGTCTCGGCGTAGCGGGCGTTGTCGATGGCCCAGAGGAAGTTGGGCGTTGCTCCAGCCGACGTGACGTCCATCGCGTAAAAACCGTTGCCGCCCCATCCCAGCGCGCCCACCATGTAGGTTCGGGCCAAGCCGTCCACCGTGATGTCGTTGGGGGCCAGCATCCCGTCCAGGAGCACCAAGGGGCGGGAGGCCAGCATGGAGTACCCGTCGCCCTCGATCCAGGTGGCGCCCAGCAGAAACTTCTGGTCCCGGATGCGGTTCTGGAAGATGTTGGGAGGGATGAAGGCCCAAGCCTCCACGCCGGTTTCGTACTTCAGGGAGTGTAGCACCCCCCGGTTGGTCTGGAGGTAAATCCGTCTCTCCCTATTCGGGATGCCGGGCGGCGTGTCGTCGTCGTTGTCCACGATCGTGACCCCGGAGTGCTCCATATCGCCCAGGATGCCGACCTCCCCCGAGTACCCGAAAAGCCAGTCTTTGAACCGCGCCCCGTCAGCCTCCGGAACTCCGGCCCGCGAGGCGAACGTGGAGTCGTCCATCGTCCTCAGCCCATCCACCGCGGCGTCGCTGGTCTCGGCCGTTCCCCGCGACGTATAGATCTCGCGAGTGTCGCGCCGGTCGTACATGAGCTTCTCGGCCTCCCAGACCAGCGTCGAGTCGGCATCAGGGTCGTCGGGAAGGCTGTATCTGGCGAAGGAGCTTCCCCACTGCCGCAGCATGTGGACTTCGTAGGACGCGGAAAAAAGGGCCCTGTTCGCCGTGCCCTCGTCCTCGTAAGGGTCCAGAATGACCGGCGCGCCCCCCGCGAAGCGCTCGGTGCGGATTTGCAGCAAAATCGACTGCAGCGCGTTGAGCAGGTCGGCGGTGTTGTCCGCAAAGTACGGCTCGATGTCCGTGTTCAACGTGCCGTCCGGGTGGGGCTGCCCGGCGTGGGCCATGCGCCGGACGGCTTTGCGCACGCGCTTGGCGCTCGAGTCGGTCGCCGCGTCGTCGGCGTAGGGGTCCCCGTCCAGGTCCGCGCTCTCCGTCGACATCATGCCCACGAAAATCGTCCGTATCGGGTCATCCATCACGTGCGTCTTTTCAATCCACTCCGTCCCGCTCCAGTAACGGCCCCTCATTTCTTTGGAGTTCTCGTAAAGTTTCAGCAGGGATTGCTGAACACCGTCGCCGGACTCTCTGTCGTCGCCCCCCGTGAACACGATCACCCAGTTGGGCTGACAGGAGCCCGTGACGGGGAAGTAACCGCGCGTGTCGTTGGCCTCCGGGGCCGTCGTGAACGGAAGGATGTTGCTGTTGAGCGGGGCGAAGAAGTCGAGGAAGGTGCCCAGGGCGGTGCCGGTCATGAGCCCTTCGATGTTGCGGAAACGTTTCATGGTCACGCTGGAATGCCACCCGGTATAGTTCAGCGACTCGAATATGCCCGTATGCTGCGTTTGAGTGTTGTTCGCCCCCTGGGCGTAGGCGACGGCCTTTTGATTGTTCAGTACCGGCTGGTTGACTCCGTTGCTCACGTGGTAACCGTCGTGTCCGTAGAACAACCTCGACAGATTAGGTAGGGAGCTGGGCTGCAGCTCGTCGTTGGCGAACCTGTCGTTGACGTTCACGTTGTTGCCGAAGTCCATCTGCTCGATGCCGTCGATCAGCTCGCGGAAGGAGATGAGGCTCGCGGAAGGGCGGTAGGTTCCGTCGGGGTTCAGCGAGTACATGAAATCGAAAGGGACCCGGAGCATCGCGCGCTCCGCGTGGCGCTCGGCGTTGGGGCCGTTCTGATAGTAGTTGTTCACGACCCCGCTGTAAACTCCCTCCGTGGAATCGTACTCCACGGCGTCGTTGTGAGAACCGGGATAAATTCCCGAGTAACCGTTCGGGGCCGCGCCGTGGGGGAAGTGGATCCACTGCGGCGTTCCGTTATGGGAGGCCCAAAACTCGTCCGAGTTGTTTCCTTTGTAAAAGTTGTGAAGTTGAGCCGCTTCGTTTCTCCGAAAAGGCGGCCTTCGGATGGTCGGCGACCTTGCCACCACTCCCCACAGGTGATCGCCGAAGGTGGTGGCGACCCCGAGCCTTAGTTTAGAGAGCATCTCGGCGTTTTCCCGGCTCAAGATACGCCAGAGGACCAGCTTCATTTTATACATCTTGCTGTCGTTGGGGACAAGATGGATGTCCGCCAAGTCCAAGGGCACGGGCTCTCCCGCTTTAGCGCCCTCCGGCAAGTAGGACGCCAGGTCGGCGGGGAACCCGGCGGGAAGCGAGCCCGTCCCGTCCCACTCCGCGAAGGTCCGGTTGCGAAACGTCAAAACGTAGGGCTTATAGGGGTCTGGAGAGTAGTAACAGTCGGGGTCCCCGATGATGTTGTTGGCCGCGTCCAGATCCCGGCCCCAGCGCGTGTAGCCCACTCGCTCGGACGCGATGTTGGTGTTATTGAGGAACCCTGTGCGCTCCGTCCCCAGGTGAGGCGACACGAAGGGGAGGGTCAGGCCGTTGTTGTCCAGGCGGGCCGCCTGAGCGGTCGTGGTTCCCTCGCTCACGGTCCGCGTCCCCGTGCCGTAGGTCAAATCCTTCAGAAGCTCCGCCCGGAAGTTGGCGTCCCGCATGATCGGCCAGCTGTTTTGCATCACGCTGTCGGTGAACGAAAGGAACACCGGCATCTGCCCCTTCATCGACATCGTCATGGTGGTCGAGTCGTCCAGGAAAAAGAGCACGTTGGGCTCCACCCCCGTCAGAATCGCGTCCTCCATAGGATAGGTGGTCTCCTTCCAGAACGCCCGAAAGGGCACCGCCGCCTCCGCGCCGGTCGTCCATAAAAAGTACGGGCACGTCAGCCACAGGCACGCCAATAACAGACGAGCCGACCACAGGCGCGCCTGTGCCGCCCTCCATTTTTTCGTCGTCAGTTTTTCCATCAAAGCGTCACCTCTTGATTTCTAGATTTACAAACCCCACGAACCGCCGGGTTTTACGGCGTATCATCCGAGAGCACCTGGAGGAACGCTTCCTCCGCCGTCCGCGTCAGCTTCGCGCCGTCGTAAAGCCTGACCCTCACCAGGTACGCGCCGTACTTTTCCGGGTCGGGCCGTCCGCCGCCCTCGCCGCTTTCTTGCTTCTCGGAGTGTTCTCCGTCTCCTATCGTCTTCTCGCCTTCGTAAGTCATGCCGCTGGGGTCCGGCAGCAGGTTGAAGGGCGGCGGCAGGTCTTTGATCTGAGCCGGGTCGCCCAGGAGTTCCGGCTGGAGCTGATAGGGGAAATAGTACAGGTCGTAGACGTTCACCACCATCCGCTGGGCCCTGCTCCCGCCGTGTACTGTCATGTCGGCGCTCAGCACCGGATGCGCCGGGTCGGGCTCGGGAACGAGGAGCTGATTCAGGCTCGTGATCATGGCGTCGCCGCTGAGAATGGGGGCGCTCTCCGCGTGCATCGCGACGCCGTTGTCCAGGTTGGTCTGAATGATATAGCCCTTCACGGTCTGAATGGCGTCGAGAACCATCGTGTGGTTCATGTAAATTTCCTTCTGCGGTTGCCTGAACCAGGCGTAGTTGAAAGTCATCTCGTAAATCATGGCGGCCAAAACGCTCCCGACCAGCACGACCGTCAGGGCCAACACCAGCCCTATGCCCTCGCGTCGGCGGAGTGCGCGCGCGCGCGTTCGGTCCTCATATTTTCCGCTCTTTCGATTGCGCGTCAACTTTTCTCCACCCTCCTCAATTTCTTATTCTCCACGACAGGGATTTCACGACGACGCGGCGGCCCGCGGCGTCGCTGGAAAGGAGGGAGCCCAACCAAGAGGGCCAATCCTCCGTTTGTCCCGAGGATACGGAGTTGCCCTCGCTTCCCCGAGCCGCGATGTGCATCGTCAGAAGTCGGGAGGCGGGGTTGTAGGTGAACTGGAGCCCCACGATGTTGCGCGCCAGAACCGAGGAAGCGTTGGTCGAGGCGTCCGTATAGTCCGAACCGAAGATGACTTGAACCAGCTCGTTGTCCTCGTTGCGGTAAAGGCGCGCCGCCTGGATCAGGTGAATTTCGTCGAGTCCCATGCGCGCGCCCTGCAAGGATTGGGCGGAGTTGGGCGCGAACCATGCTTTGAGCCCTCCCGCGTTCAATTCCTCCAGCAACAGGGGAACCCTGATCGTGGGGAGAAGGAACCACTTGGAGGGGTTTCTGCCGTCGGGCGTCGAGTCGGTAAGGCCGATCTCGCGCCCGTCGTACACGAAATTCTTCAGGTATTCCACCGCGTTCACCGAGGCGACGGGGGAGTACAGGAAGTCCGCGCTCACCGTGACCGTGACGTTATCGAGTTTCTCGCGGGAACTCTCCGGGTATATGAGCTTCACCCCCGTGGGGACGCCCCAGGCGTAGTACAGCTCCGCTCCGACGTAAGCGCCCCCTGGGCCGAGTTCGGGGTCGGTCTTCCAGTTTCCGCTTCCGTCCAGCGTCGTGGCCTCGTATTTATCCGCGGAGTTGGCGTTGGTGATGGTCACGGGCCCTCCCCAGTTGGAGCCGGGGGCTCCCATCAAAGACATGATCGGGGATTCCCCTCCTACATACGCGAAGGCGGACGCGAAGGAGCCTTTGCCGGTTCTGTTGTTGGGCATGCCGAGTCCCACGAGCGTGAACTCTCGGCTCAGCTTCTGAATGGCGAAGTCGATTTCCTCGTTCGCCGACGTGTAGTCGTCGAGCTGGAAAAACGCTCCGAAGGAAAACCAAAGGACCCCCATGACGCCGCCCCCCACGATCGACATGACGAGCATCGCTATCAGAACCTCCACGAGGGAAAACGCCTTTCGACGCCGAACGGAATGTGCTTTTTTAAACATTTTTCATCCTCTTGCCCGCTCTCCTCACAGGGACGCGTCGTCCGAAACCGTGTCGTTGGAGAACGAGTTGTAGCTTCTGCTGAGGTTCACCATGAGTTTTTGAGGGCTGTTTTCGGAGTAAATTTTTATCTCGATCGCCATCCTCCCGGCGGACTGCCCCAGAGCCTGAGGTTCGACGACAAGTTTGCTCACGCGCGCAATCTTTTTCGCGTCGTCCCAGGTTCCGTTCAGCATAACCGCGACCTTCTGGAACGCGTCCTCGGGGTCCGAGTACACGTTGGGCCACAGGGATTCGAACGTCTGGACCCAGTTAAAAAACAACTCTTGGCTCTTCAGGTCCTCTCTGGCGAAGGCGTAGCTCTTGGCGCTCCACTCCAGTTCCCTAAACAGCGCCGCCATCACGCCCATCACGACGACGATGAGAATCAAACACTCGGCAAGGCTGATACCCTTATGGGACTTCATAAGCCCCCTCCTTTCGCTGCAAAGCCCTTAGAAAATTTCCTCTTTTCTATCGATTTTTCTTCGATCAGAACAAAACTTGAACCGGAGGAAAATCACACAACTCTCTTTCATAAAGTATTTATTGACCTGTTGTTTGAAGCAATATACTAAAAAGGACATTACCTGAACAGAGTTCTAAAGAACCATATTCGCGAACGACGCCGTCGGGCGATCCGGCTATGGAAGCGCGGTTGGGCGTCGAAAAATCGCGCCCGCGCCTCGCCAGCCCGCATACGTATTCAGATGACAAATCGCTCTACGAGCATTGAAGGAAGATATGTGAATGGACAAGCGTAAGGCAACCTCACGAGAAGAATTGCATCGCATGTTTCAAGAGGCGGGTCTTCTGCACGGCGACGAGATACCCGCTAATGGACTGGCGGTTGCGGACTTGGATCTGCCTTATTTTCGCGATTACTACGAACGGGTGTATGAGGCTCCGTTAGAAGAAGAGCAGTTGCCGGCGACACTCAAGAACATGAACCTTTCCGATGGGGATTTTCTCAACGTGGCAGGGGCGCTTTTATTCGCGCGAAATCCGCAAAGCCGCCTTCCCGCGTTTCTCGTCAAAGCCGTGTGGTTTCCGGGCAGAGAAATCGACGTCGACCACTATCTGGACAGTCGGGATATCACGAGGAAAATTCGCAACCCTTCGCCGGGCATTGACGTAAAGCGTTTTAGGAGACTTCAAGGCATCTCGTGGTCCACGATTGTTTTGACCATGTGGCCGTCTATCAACTTCTTTCCTTTCTGGACCGCATTTATAAGGCAATGACTGCATATTTTGTTGATTTTCCTCGCCGTTCCCACTGAATATTTGTATATTCCATCCATCGCCGCTTCCGTGAAGATATCCGTCTTTCCTTCCGCGTATTCCAGATGCAGGCAAACGTACTCTCCCGTCTGCGCGCGGCCGAGAGGCGGAAGACTGCATACGATGTCTATCCTTTGCCGGATTGCTTCGTATATCTTCAGTTTCAGCTTGTCCCACAGTTCGCTTTGCCCCACAAGCACAAGAGACATGGGATTCACCGAATCCATTTTGAAATTCAGCACGAAGCGTATTTCCTCCAGCGTTTCACGGTCCAGGAGGTGAGCTTCGTCCGCCACAACCACAACATTTTTGTGGTGGACTTCGCGAATAACTTCAAGCTGTTTGTGGATTTGACGTTTAGAATCTCCCCGGTAGAATTTCGCTTCGATGCCCAGGTTATCCAGCAGGCCCTTGTAAAACGTGAATTTTGCAAGTCATTATACTAGCGGGAGTTTCAGAAAAACAAGCCCTAAATGGCTCTGATAATGCCTGATAGAGCCGTTTCGACTTGCTTTGATTGTAGCTATAACTTTTATCAAGCAAATATTGACTATATATGCC
>JAISQE010000158.1 GCA_031274425.1 Synergistaceae bacterium
AGCTCGGCGGAGGATACGTCCGCGAGAGCGCCGCCCATCTTCCCTATCGCCGTGCGACACGCGCCGGCCAACACAATTTCTTTACTCAAGTAATGTCACCCCTATTCTCTTTGTTTGTCACGTCTATAAAAACGCGCCATGCATTGCGTCCGACAGTCGAGAAAACAACTTCACCTCCCCGCCCCTCTCTTTAGCGAAGAGAAACACGAGGAGGAAAAAGCCGATTCCACTCGGTTATTATGACTCAATATTCCGTAATTTAAAAGACAAGACGCCACTTCGAGTTGAATTTCGACTTCAATGCCAACTTCAACGCCAACTTCAAATTCGACTTCTAATGTTTGGCGTTCAAAACATCCGCAAAAGCTTGAAGCTGCGTCCTTGCCTGACCGAAATCCCGCATTTGCTGGTCGAAACCGATAGACACGGAGGGAATGCCGGCCTTGTCGAGAGCCTGTTTGAGGGAGGGATATTCCATTTCCTCCGGGTCACAGAACTGCATCATCAAGATGACAACGCCCTGGGCTCCGTTTTCTTTCGCCAGGTTGACGACGTATTCCGGGCGCTTGTTCAGCTCCGGGTCGTACAGAAGAACGTCGTAATCCTGACCGGCGAACTGCAGCGCCAAGGCCGTCATGGGGTCGTCCGCCTCCGGCACGTCCAGCCGGAAAGCGCGAGACTGCTGCGCCACGTCGTCGGCGACGACCGCCATGTGGTTGTCGCCGAGAATCTGCAGCAGGTTTTTGCTGTCGGCCAGAATGCCCGAGATCAGGATCTTGGCCCCCTTCCAATCGGACTTGGGTAGGGCTTCCAGTTGAGCGTTGAGCTGAGTCAGAAGCGCCGTGTGCTCCGCCTTATCCATGAAATACGCGCTTTTCAGGACGGCACTCCGCTGAACGGGGGAGACCGACTCGGGATGTTGTCCCGCGAGCTTGACGAATTTTCTCCGAGCGGCGCGGCTCTCGTTGTAAACGCGGATGGCCTCTTTCAGGGAATTGTCGCTGATGGCTTTGCCGGCGATGGACTCCAGGTTTTTTTTCACGTTGGAGTACTGACTTTTCGTGTACTCCACGCCGTAAGGCGCCCGTCTGTTCTGCGGATGCGCCAGGAAAATGAACGGGACCTGCGGGATCGCCGCCCGGAAATTCTGGGTCAAAGGGCGCAGCGTGTCGCACATCGACGGCATGATCACGCCCGAAAGCTTGTTCAGTTTTCCGTTCAGCGCCAGCTCCAGCCCCATTTGGGCGATGGTGCAGTAAAAGGGGGCGAAGTATTCCTTCGCGGCGTTGATGGTGCCCTCCGCTCCCCAGATGCCGAAGGGCACCATGCCCGCGGCCCGCACCAATTCCTCCGGCACGTAGTACGGGAAGCAGCCGATAGCCTTTTTCCCCTCGCCCACGTATTTCTCCAATTGAGCTTTGGGATTGGAAGCAATAACGTCAAAGTGATCCAACAACTCGCCGATGGTGCTCATCGTCATTTCCCCCCCGATTGCGCTTTATTCGCTTCCATCAACTCGAAAAGACCTTCCACCCGCGTCGCGTACTGCGCCTCGGAGAAGTTTCGGGGATCCGCCTGGTCCCCGTCGAACCCCACCACCGGCACGCTCAAGTCCTTGCGGAAGCGCCGCTCCATCTCCGGCATATAGCCGCTCCAAGGCTTGCAGCTTCGATTGTAGTGAACCAGAACGCCGTCGACCTTGTTCTCGCGGCAGATGCCCTCGCGCCAATCCACGCCGGTCTCGATGCAGACCGAGTTCGGAGCTTTACAATACGCGCGCATCATCTCGTCCAGGTTGTCGTAGACGAAGCCGAAGGCCGGGGCGTAGACGACGGCGGTGGTGTTGATGCCTTTCGCTTTGAGCGGCTTGAAGAGGGCGCGCAGCTCCGGCCAGCAGGGGATCCCCTCGAACATGATGCGGTACTTTTCCTCGTAGGGCAAAGTGGAGGTGCCGTTCTTCACCGCCTGTTCGTATTCCTCGGCCAGCATCTCGAAAGCGGCGGCGGTCTCCGGTTTGCTGCGCGCCGTGACCACGTCGGCCATGTGGTTGAACAGGTCGAACCCGCTCAAAGGCGACGGGACGTACTGACAGTAGGAGCACGCTTTCAGCCATGCTTTCGCGGTGCGGTTCGAATTCTGGCAGACCTCCTCGAAACGTTTTTCGTCCCATTTACGGCCGCTGATTTTTTCCAGCTGCTTGATGGCGTCCTGGAACTGCCCTTTTAGGTAGGCTACCGTCTCCTCGCTCACCTCGGTCGTGTTGTTGTAGGGGACGTCGATCATGATCAAAGGGATGTCGTGCATACGCGCGATGTTTTCGTACCATTTGGTCATGCAGTTGCAGATATTGTTGCAGCACAGCAAAAAATCCGGCTGAGGCATCGTCTTTTCCTCGCACTCGGCGCCGGCCGCATAGGCCAGGCTGATCCGGGCGTAGCCGCAGATGTCGTTCGCGAACCCCAACGACTCGGCGTGTTCGCACATCCTCTGCCCGCCGTGCTTGGCGGAAATGGCGGCCGCCTGATTTTCGGGATAGCAAACGGCCAACCCCAGAGCTTCCGCGATCTCCGCCGGGAATTTGGAGGAGGACCACCCCACGGGTTCTCCCCGCTTTTTGGCGTCCCACGCGTTTTGATAAACCCGATCCACGACTTCTCTAAGAAGAACCTTCGCCTCTTTTTTTTCTTGATTTTCGCTCATTTTATTCCCCTCCCAGGCAAACAGCATGTCATGCTTCCAGGTTCCCCAATTTCCTGAATGCCAATAACGCCGCCCCCAACGCGCCGACGTACTGAGACAGGGGCGACGTTTTGATTTCGGTCTGCAGTTCTTTTTCCAAGGCGAGCAGCACGCCGGAGTTCTGGGCGACGCCGCCCGTCATGACGACGTCTTTCACGACGCCCACCCGCCTCGCAAGACCGGAAACCCGCACGGCCACCGAACGGTGGATTCCGTTGATGATGTCGCATCTGTTTTTGTTCTGCGCGAGCTGCGATATGACCTCGGATTCCGCGAACACCGTACAGGTGCTGCTGATGTCCACCCGCTGGGTGCTCTGGGCGGACATCGTAGCCAGGTCCTCCAGTTTCACCTCCAAAACCCGTGCCATGACCTCGAGAAAGCGCCCCGTTCCCGCGGCGCACTTCTCGTTCATCACGAAGGTGTCGAGAACGCCCCTCTCCCCGACCCGCAAAACCTTGACGTCCTGACCTCCAATGTCGATAACGGTGCGGACGCCGGGAAAAAGAAAGTGCGCGCCGCATGCGTGACAGGACAGTTCGCTCATCTCGAAGTTCGCCACCTCGATGGAATTGCGGCCGTAACCCGTGGCCAGGACATAGGCCATATCCTCCTTACGGTAGCCGCAGTCGGCCAGAGCCTGGTCGATGACGCGAGCAGGACCGCTGGTTCCGGCTCCGAACGGAATCAATGCCTTGCTGACAATCTCTCTGCCGTCGTTCGGGGCGTCTTTCAGAATGACGCATTTCGACGCCGTAGAGCCGATGTCGATACCCATCGTGTAGCGCGCGCTCATAGCGAACCGTCCTGATCCTTCATGGTTTTTTCCAGGTATCGTACTCCCGGAGCGACCGCGGCAACAGCATCTGGTGGAACGGGCATATAGACTTCGGATTTTGGTACACGGAGCAGGCGAACGCCTTGATGTAGGACCGCAAGCTCGGGAACTCGACCACCTCGTCCACCAATCCCATTTTGGCGCAGAAGGCCGGTTTCGCTTTTTCCGTGTATTCCTCGATCAGCTGGTTCATCTTGTCGATGACGGGCTGAAGGTCTTTGCCCGCCTTTTTGTCCTTCGCCAATCGCCTCGAATACATCGCCGCGGCCGCGGTCTCGCCGTTCATTACGTTGATCTCGGTGGTGGCCGTCCCCAGGGAGAAAGCGTTGGTGTTGTTGCCCTGCGGCCCCCCCAAAACGTAGTGAGCCGCCGCCGTTCCCTTGCGCAGCGTGATCTCTATCTGAGGCACGCCGGAGGTTTCGATGGAGTAGATCAGGGACTGTCCCAGCCCCAAAAGCTCTGCCCGTTCCGCCTCGTCGCCGACATCGATGCCCGTGGTATCCTGAATCCAGACGATGGGTATGCGGTCTCTTCCGCAAAGGGTGACGAATTCGTTCATCTTCACCAAACCCTGGCGGTATAGTTTACCCCCGATGCCGGTGGCGTTCTGCCTGTACTCGGGGTAGTTGACGAGAATCCCCTGGGCGTTGGCGACGACCCCGAGCAAAAGCCCGTCCATCTTCACCAGCCCCGTCACCATCTCGGGACCGTATCCTCGCTTGTACTCCAGGATTTCGCTGCCGTCGAAAATGCGCCCCAAGACCTCGTAAATGTTGTAACCTCGCTTGGGATTGAGCGGCACGATGCTGTAGAGGTCTTCGGCGTTGTAAAGAGGTTCCTTGGGTTGGTCGATACGGAAAAACTCCAGATCGTAAGCGGGGATTTGGCGCATGTATTTTTTGATCGCCTCCAGCACCCCCAGCTCCTCCGTGTAGACCTCGCGGAAAAATCCCGTCTCGTTGAAATGGACGGCCACCGTCCCGGGGGGCTCCGCCTTGAAGTTCGCCTCCAGCTCTATCAGCTGATGCGCGCCCTCCAAGTCCACGTAGCCCTTGGGATTCATCCCTCCGAGAATGCCGGCGCCTCCCACCGCCATGTTCGCCTTGCTGTGCGCCAGCAAAATGGTGGGGCTGATGCTGTGGTAGCCGCCGCCCGCCGGATTGGTGCCGTAAATGCCGACGATGACGGGAACGCCCAGCTGCTCCAGCTCCGCGTTACGGTAAAAGGGCGTGCCCCCGCCCCGCCGATTGGGATAGACCTTTTCCTGCGCGCTCAATTTGACGCCGCTGCAGTTGAGAACATAAACCATAGGAATGCGTAGCATTTTTGCCGTGTCGGAAGCGCGGATCAGGTTCTCCGCCTGACCGGGCACCCAAGCGCCCGCCAGCTTCTTGTTGTCCGAGGCGACGACCACCGCCCATCTTCCGCTGATGCGCCCCAACCCTTTGAGAATGGCGGTGGAGCCCTCCGGGTTCTCCTCCGGGTTGAACAGACTGTTCAAGGGGCACCAGGTCCCCTCTTCGACCAGCGCTTGGATTCGCTGCATTGCCGTCATCTGCCCGGACTCGTTCAGCGATGCGTCGCTTCTCCCCTCGGCGTACATTTTGCTCGCCAGATCGCGGATTTCCTGTTCCACCTTTTTCAACGCGGCCTGGTTCTCCGCGTTTACAGAAGCCAAAGGTCTGCCCGCCGTTGGCATATTTTGAAAATAGGTCGGCATGGAATACTCTGACATTGTTCAGCCACCTTTCTTTGAATACGGCGTGCCCGGATTTTCTGGATACCTCGGCACGCCGTTCGTCTAACTCAATTTGTTTTTCCGAAATTTTATCAAGCCGGCACCTTGATGAACGCCTGGCCGGGGTCGATCTCCTCTCGGATCATACGGATGATTTCCGGCTCCGGAGGCGCGATTTTTTCGGCGTGGGAAACGTCGATTTCAAAGCCCGTGTTCTCGATGATCTCCTGGACGGAGGAGGTTTCGTAGTATCCCGCAAGGTACATGCGCTTCGTCTTTTCGTCGAACTTCAGGATTCCCCTGTCGGTCACCACCATCATCGGGCCGCGGTTGCCGGGAAGCCCGGCTTTTTCCCGCCCGCCGGGGCCGTCGATCCAACCGGGGCTGGTGACGTAATCCACCTTGTCGATGAAGCGGCGCGCCTCGTGTTGCATCATGATGATGGTGTTGACGAAGGTGCAGATTCCGTTCGCCCCTCCGCTTCCAGTGAAGCGCGATTTAGGATGGTGGTAATCGCCGATGCTGGTGGAATTGACGTTGCCGTAAGGGTCGATCTGCGCGCCTCCGATGAAAGCGATCATCCGGTCGCCGCCGTGCTGCCACTCGTTGGCTTGAAAGCCGACGTACCTGGCGTTGGGCCACTGCACCGCGCAGTGGGCCATAAAACGGCAATCTCCAACGCTGGTGGGAACTTCGATGGGATCGCAGTCCATCAGACCGCTCTCCACGATCAGAATGCAGTCCGGGGCAAAGTGTTTTTTGGCAAGGGTCGCGCCGATAAGCGGCAACCCGGTTCCCACGATGGCGATCTGTCCGTTTTTAACCGACCTCGCGATGGAGACGGCTTGCATTTCACGATTGGTGTAGTTGGTGTAATCCGCCATATTGTTTCCCCTCCTCTACTTTTTAACCTTGGGCGCGTACCCCAAACCCGGTACGACCCTCGTCTTGATCAGGCGTTCCGCCCCAAGTTTGTTGAGGTATTCCTCGTGGGTCTTGGGCCCGTAGCCCCATGTCTCGATGAACTTTTCGAAGTCCTCCGCCGTCTTGCTGGCCGTGTCGTAGTCCTTCAGGAATTGGGCGTCATAGTCGTAGTAGTTGTAGCACTGGGAGGGATGTGCGCCGTGGGGGGCGTGGACGACGGCGTCCACCACAAAACCGGGGATCTTGTTCAAATTGGGATCTCGTTTGATCTCTTCGTTGCTGAGGAGTTCTTCGCAGGTGACGATGCAGTGCTTGGAGGCAATGGCGATGTCCACGTCGTGGAATTCGTCGCCCTCGATACGGCAGGTTCCGTCCGGAGACGCTTTTTGCACGTGGATGACGGCCGTGTCCAATTTCGGCGTCGGCAAAAGCACCAGTTTCTGGCCGGGATCGAACGGATCTTCCTGGATGACGAACTTTTCGTTCGGAAGCTTGTCGATTTTTTGTCGTTCCTCTTTGCTGATGCCCCACTTGTTGATCAGATCCGACCCCAACATGACGCGGACCGGAACGTAGGGAAGCCCCAGAGCCGCGCCGGCGAACATGAGAATCAGGGCGTCCTGGGAGTAGTCCTCGAACAGCATCGTACCCTGCTCTATCGCGCTCTTGAATCGGCGACTGACGTTGGAAAAACCGGAGTTCGCCGTGTAGCAGTTGATGAACGCCTTCACCCGCCCGGCGCCGATCAGTATGTCCCAATCGCCTCCGGCCGGCCCGCCCTCGGCTATAAAATCCTTCTGACGCTGGCGAAGAATTTCATAAACCGCCGCGTAGGGCTTCCTGTTCGTGGTGAAACCGCCAAACGCAACGTGATCGCCATCGTGTACGAATTTCGCGATAGCGTCGTGAAGAGTATAAACCTTACTCATTACGTGACCTCCTCAATTTATTCGAATATCGTCGGCATAAAACCGAATGTCTCCCACTGCGTATCCCCCATTGGATAACGATAGCACAAAAATAAAGTATGATTATCTCGATAATTTGGCAATATGTTTGCATATCTTGCAAAAGTGCGCTATAGTAATCGCCATGAAAACGCGCCTCGCGTTTCCATAATGAGGTCGAAAATCGGTGAAGTGACGGCGGTGAAGGTAAGACCTTGCTTCAACCCAAATATCAGCTTCGTTTCAACAGGGACGACATGTGGCAGATGCATCGCCTTCATTTTCACGAAGACGTGGAGATATTGTTGTCCCTGTCGGGCAGCGGAAATTTTTTTATCGAAGACGAATTTTACCCTTTGCGGCGAGGCGCCCTGTTCCTTCTAAGGGAAGCGACGCTGCACAAAAGCGTCGTGAACGATCCCTACAAAAGGTACGTGCTGCACATTTCCCCGGAAACCCTGCAAGAGTTCTCCACCCAGCGGAGCGACCTCGTCGCCTTCACGCAAAAAGTGTCGGGGCGCAACAAACAATTGAACGATGAGCAGACCCATGCCCTGACGGAGATGTTTCGAGAGTTGGAGGGGCCCTGCGGCTCGTTCTTCTGCGGCGATATCAAGAGGACCGCTCGTTTGTTGGATTTTTTGATCGCGACTTTCTCGCTGTTCGAGGACGCGGAAACAAACAGCAAAAACAAGAGCACGAATTTCGATTTCGCGAAAATCGCGCCCCTGATCAAATACATACCGGCCAATATCGCCGAACCGTTGTCTCTCGATAACCTGTCCGCCCACTTTTTCATCGACAAGTACCACATGTGTCACATCTTCAAATCCGCCACGGGATTCAGCGTGATGGAGTACATCATCCACTGCCGGGTTCTGAAGGCCAGGGAATTGTTGCGGCAGGGACTGCGCGTTCAGGAGGTGGGGGAACGGGTCGGGTTCCGGAACAACGCGCATTTCATTCGGACCTTCGGGGCATTGACAGGCACCTCCCCCAAGCGTTACGCAAAAAAATACCTGCTGGGCGAGAAGGCGTAAAGAGCGACGGGGGGTTTACGCAAACGCCCGCCGCCGCCCGGGCTCCGACACGCTTTCGCCAGGCGCGGGTCAGCTCCATATCACCTCGGGATCGATGCGAGCCAGCTCGGAGGAACCGGTGAGGTTCATCGCCCATCGCAGCTCTTCGGTGATGTCCTCCAGAACCCTCCGCACGCCGTCCGCGCCGTCCTTCGACAACCCCGCCATGACAGCCCTTCCGACGGAGACGGCGGTCGCCCCCAACGCTAACGCTTTGAACGCGTCCATCCCCCTCGTGACGCCGCAGTCGACGAAAATCGGTATTTTTTTGCCGACGATCTTTGCGATACGAGGAAGAACCTTCAGCGGCGGCACGGCGTAATCCATCACGCCGCCGCCGTGATGAGAAACGACGATGCCGCCGGCGCCGGCCTCCATCGCCTTCCCGGCGTCCCGCTCGCTCAGAATCCCCTTGAGAATGAAGGGCAGCTTCGTGGCCTCGACAAAGCTCTTGATGTCGTTCAAGGTCTTGGGGGCGACGGGGTGCTCCATGGCAAAGCCTTTGTTGTTCTTGCCGCCGAACACATAATCGGTGTCCATCCCCACCGCGATAGCTCCGCTTTTTTCCGCGTGCTCCAATTTCTTGAAAACAAGATCCAGGTCCGCGTAGGGTTTGATGATTTTGACGGTTTGCGCGCCTGTGGCGATCAGCGCCTCCAGCTCCGCCTCGCCGCCGATGCCCGTCCACATGACGGCCCCGGCGGCGGCGGCGCCCTTTGCGGTGTCCACCATGCCGCCTGGGCGGGTTCTGTCCAGGCCGGACAAAGCCGCCACCATCACGGGCGTGGAAAAAGTTTCGCCGAACAGCTCCATTTCGGTCGACGCCTTCACCGCGTCGATCGTCCGCAACTCCACCAGCAGCGAATCGAAATATTCCCTCGTTATCCTTGCCGAATCCCCCGCGTTGACGGCAACCGACGTCTTTTCGCTCATTTTGCGTCCTCCGTTTTTTTTATATATTTTCATAATTCGTATCTCTCTTCATGGCTATGCTATTACCGACCGGGAGTTTGTCAAGTAAAATCCGCAAAAAATTATCTCCGCATGGGAGCGTCGACATCGAAGCTTAAGGAAAAGAGCTTGAGGAAACAAGAAAGGCGCGTTCTTTGTGATATAGTTTTTGGAGCATAATGATTTGGGAGCAGGCTCATGAAAATTAAAACGTACAATGCGGAAAAGATGGGGCAGAGCAACAAAAAGGTCGTCTTGAACATGATTCGATTTTATCCCGGCATCAGTCGCCGTGATCTGGCGGAAGCGGTCGGGCTCGATCCCAGCACGGTCACAAAAATTATACGAGACCTACAAAAGAGAGGTTGGGTCAGAGAGGTGGGCCTCGATGGACATTTTCATCCGGGACGCCCCGCCATCAAACTGGAAATCGTGAAAGAGGTTGCGATGTCCTTTGTCGTCGAGATGACGGTACAGCGAATTTGCATGGGGTGGGGGTATCTGGACAACAGCGTGGATAATTTCTCCTCTTTTCGGACGCCCCAGGACAAGTCGGTGGACGTTTATTTTGACTCGCTGGCCGCGCATCTGGACGCGCAATTCGAAAAAGGCCCTCTGGACAACCTTGTCTCCATCAGCGTGGCCGTGCCCGGTCTCGTGGAGTGGGGCAGCAATATCCTGCGCAGTATCCCGCGGATGCGGTGGTCCGACGTCGACCTCGAGGCCGAGTTGCGAGGACGCCTCCCCTGGATGGAAACGCGCAAGCTGGATATTTTAACGGTCAACGAGGCAAAATTGGGTTTGTTGACGGAAATGGCCTTGAATAAAAGCGTGGCGGGAATGAAAAACGGGATATACCTTTATATCGCGCAGGGAGTTGGCGGCGCTCTGTTGATCGGCGACGAGCTTTATCACGGAAGCAACAACATCGCGGGCGAGCTTGGACACATGATCGTTTCCCCGAACGGAGCCCCGTGTTATTGCGGGAACAAAGGGTGTCTCGAAACTTATATTTCCATCGATTCCGTGGTCAAAGCCTACGAAACGCGGTACGCCCCGTTGGAGGGGGACTTTCGCGATCGTTTCGACACCTTGATGGAGATGGCGCGGGCGAAAGATTCTCAGGCCATGACCATTTTGGACGAGATGGCGGATTATATGGCGATAGGCATCGCCAACCTCGTCAACATCTACGACCCGGATTTTGTCCTGCTCGGGGGAATGGGGTCTCAGTTTCCCGACGATTTTGTCGAAAGCGTATCCGAACGGGTCTATGGACAATTGCTGTTGCCCCTCAAGGGGAGGCTTTTGATCTTAAAAGGTTCGATGGACGTGGATTCGTTGACGCTCCGCGGCGCGACTTTGACCGCCATGAACGAGTTCGTCAGGAAGAGTTTTTCCAACGAAGGGCGAGAACGATTATCATGATTTCAAGACGAGTATAATGTGTGCAGACAAGTTGATTATGCGTATTTATGTCTGGAGGCAAAGTGTGTAGATGACTACGAAACCACATCGCAGGCGGAGCGCGTCTGAGACGGGCAAAATGAAAACCCCTCAATTGAAGTTTACCTCTCTCGGAGGGTTGGGGGAAATCGGAAAAAATATGTACGTCATCGAATATGGCGACGATATTGTCGTTATCGATAGTGGACTGATGTTTCCCGACCAGGATCTGCCGGGAATCGACTTTATCGTTCCAGATATTTCCTATCTGGAGGCCAATCGGGAAAAGGTGCTGGCCATTCTGCTGACCCACGGACACGAAGATCACACCGGCGGGCTTCCTTTCGTGCTCCAGCGGCTCAACGTCCCTATCTACGGGACACGTTTGACGCTGGGGTTGGTGGGAAACAAACTGAGCGAGGACATGCCCCTGCTGAAGCCCCGCATGGAAGAGGTCAAAGCGGGCGACGTGGTGGAGCTCGGCCCTTTCAAGATCCGTTTCATCGCGGTCAGTCACTCGATACCGGACGGAGTCGCGGTCTCAATCGAGACGCCTTTGGGACGAGTGATACACACGGGCGACTTCAAGCTGGATTCCACGCCCATCGACGGACGCACCACAGATTACGGAGCTTTCGCCGAGGAGGGGGACAGAGGCGTGCTCTTGCTTCTGTCCGATTCGACGAATGCCGAGCGCAAGGGATTTACTCCCTCGGAACGCGTGATCGGAGGAACGTTGGACCACCTTTACAGAAACTACAGAACACGGCGCCTCATCATTTCCTCGTTCGCCAGCAACGTCCACCGCATCCAGCAGGTGGTCGACGGGGCGGCGCGCTTCAATCGCAAAATCGCGTTCCTGGGGCGCAGCATGGTTCGCAACGTGGAGTTGGCAAAAAACTTGGGTTACCTCAGAATCGACGATAAGATGATCCTGCCCGTGGAGGATATCGGGAAGGTGTCGGAAAATCAGCTGGTGGTCATGACCACGGGCAGCCAGGGAGAGCCTTTTTCCGGTCTCGTCATGATGAGCCGCGGCGAACACAAACAAATCGCCTTGGGAGAGCGGGACGCGGTTTTTTTGCTGGCCTCGATCATCCCAGGCAATGAAAAACTGGTCAACAACACGATCAATCGTCTGTTTTCCATAGGCTGCGAGGTTGTTTACGAAGCGGACAAGTTGACGCACGTCTCCGGCCACGCCTCGGCGGAAGAACTCAAGATCGTGCTGAACCTGGTGCGTCCGCAGTATTTCGTTCCCATTCACGGGGAATATCGGCACTTGGTGCGCCATTCCCAGTTAGCTCAGGACGTGGGAATACCGACTCGGAATATCTTCGTCATGACCAACGGAGAGGTCCTGACCTTTCAAAAAGGCGCGCGACCGCATACCCGCGACCGCGTGCAGTCCGGCGCCGTGGTGATCGATGGCAACGCCGTCGGCGAGATCAAGAGCCGCGTCATGAAAGAACGCCGCGAGCTGGCGGAGGACGGCATTATCGTCGTTTCGCTGGCACTCGGAGAGGACGGGGCTCTTTTGGCCCCCATTGCCGTAGAAAGCCTCGGCTTTTTTACCCAGGACGAAGACAACGATGTTTTGGACGAAATACGGGCCGCCGCCCAAAGGGTGTTGAAGGAGTTCTCCGGGAACCGCAAAATCGATATCGATGCGGTGAGCAAGGGAATCAAAAATCGCGTCCGCGAGGTCGTCCGGCGCCGCAGCGCCTCTTATGCCGTCGTGATGCCCCTGATTTCCCTGACGGGAGACAACCGCAGCTCCAAAAACTGGCTCGAAAAAGAATTTTTCTAGAAAATAAAGGGGTGGACATACATGACGCCTACATGGCAGACGCTGATTCTCGGCGTGGTGCAAGGCGTGACGGAGTTTTTGCCGATCAGCAGCTCGGGGCATTTGGCTCTGCTGCAAACTTTTTTCGAGATGCCCGCCGGTAATCTTCTCTTGTTTGACCTTATTCTCCATTGCGCCACGGTGTTGGCGATCTTGCTTTTTTTCCGTGAAGAGGTTGCCTTGGTTTTGGTACAGTGGTGCGGGGGGTTGTTTTCGAAAAAAGCGCGGGACGCGGAGGGCTGGCGTTACGGTTGGCTGCTTCTGGTCGGGACGATGATGACGGCGGTCGTCGCGTTGCCCCTCAAGGACGTGGTGGAGGAAGCGATGTCCTCTTATTTTGCTGTGGGAGTCGGTCTGCTGGCGACGGCCGGGCTTTTGTGCCTCGTTCCCCTCGTGCCGGAACGACAAAAAGAGTTGTCCCTCAAAGCGGCGCTGTTTGTCGGGCTCGCCCAAGGACTGGCCGTCTTTCCCGGCCTGTCCAGGTCGGGTTCTACTTTGGCCGTAGCGTTGTTTATGGGATTGACGGGCCGCGACGCATTCCGTCTGTCCTTTTTGATGTCGATTCCGGCGGTTCTCGGAGCGAGCCTCCTGGAGACTGCCAACATTCTGCGTCATCCGTCTTTGGCGCTGCCCGACGGTTGTTTTTTGGCTGCGCTCGCCGCGTTTCTGTTGGGTTATCTCTCCTTGGCGTTTCTGCGCCGATTGGTGTTGTCGGGGAAATGGCCCTATTTCGGGGTTTATTGTTTTCTTCTGGGCGTGGTTGCCGTGGTGTCCGACATTGCGGCCGATTTTTAAAACACGCGGCGTATGGGGGCAAAGAGGGGTTAAAGATAAAATGGGAGATCTCGAGATCATATTGGCATCCGGCAGCCCCAGAAGGCGCGAGCTTTTGAAGGGTCTGGGTTGGAACTTCCAGGTCCTTGTTCCTGAAATCGACGAGAGCCCCCGCGCCGGCGAGCTCCCGAAGGAACTCTGCGTACGGCTCGCGGCCACGAAGGCCCATGCCGCCGACAGCGACGAAAACTCTCTGGTCGTCGCCGCCGATACGATCGTGGTGGTGGATGGGGACGTGCTGGGAAAACCGGTGAATGAAGACGAGAGCCTGAGGATGATTCGACGCCTTCAGGGACGGGTTCACGAGGTCCTCACGGGGGTGGGGATACGTTGGAAAAAACGGATGTCGACCGGCTTGGAACGAACTCGGGTGCGTTTTCGCCCACTGGACGACGCTGCCGCTCGCGCCTACGTCGAAACGGGAGAGGGTAGGGATAAAGCGGGAGCTTACGCCATTCAGGGTCGGGGATCGCTGCTCGTCTCCTCGATAGAGGGGGATTATTTCAACGTGGTGGGGTTGCCGCTATGCAGACTGGGAACGATGATTGAGGAAATGGGCCTGAATTTACCCTGTCAATGGGGAGTGGAGGCTCAGAGATGAATTTTTTGAAAGGCGTTGGGGAATGGCCTTCGCGCGTTTTCGCGGCGGGAGTGACGGGCGTCGTTTTGATCTGCTCGGTGTACGGTCTTTTGCCCCGCCTGAAACTGGAACAGGACAATCGAAACGTCGCGATCGTCGTCGACTATCGTGAAATGCTTCCCATGGCTCAGGAAGCGGGACTTTCGGCGGAGACCACGCTCGAGTTTTTGAAAAAAAAAGGCGTCGTCGGCTTGATGGTCAAGGAGTACACGGCGGAGGACGTTCAATACGAAATCGGGCCGGACTTCGAGGGGTTGAAAGCGGGCACGGCAGCGGGCATGCCCATCTTCTATCGCGTCGCTCCGGCGCCGACGTGGCAGTTGCGCCAGTCCCTCGAAACGACGCGGCAAATTTTATCCGAGTATCCGGGCGTCGTTATCGTCTCGCCTTCCGGTGAAATCGCGCTGGGATATCCCGACCTTATGCCTCTGGCTTCCCTTTTGAAAGAACACGACGTTTCCGTCGCCCAAACCGAATTTTCCCGCCAACTCGGCGCTTCTCAGCTCAATGGGTTGGCATTCCCCAGGCTCATCCCTCTGCACAGCGTGACGAATGAGGAATTGCTCGTCCGCAGGATCGACAGGGCGGCCCTGCACGACCGTTTCGTCCGCGCGGCGGTCGAGCGGTCCGTACGTCTTTTGGTGCTGCGGCCCGCGGCCTCCGGCAACGTGAGTTCTTCCCTCGAAAGTTTCGGGGGGGAGGTGGCGCGCCTGGTGGAGGATTTGCAGTCTCGCGGCCTCCAGGCAGCTTGGCCTCAGCCGGTATTTGCCCAACGCCCGGGATGGCGCATGAACTGGAGCTCGGCTTTGGCGTGCTCCATGGTTTTTTTGTTGTCCCTGGGCCGCTACCTGAAACGCATGAAGGGGACGCAAGAGAGAGCTTTGCTTGCCGCGGAATCCGTGTTGTTCGTTGCGTTTGCCGTAGCGCTCGCGTTGGCCGCGTGGAAAATCGCCGCTTTTGCCCGAGCGCTGGGCGCGTTTTCGGCCGCCTTTGTGACGACGGAGGCCTCGTTGATCGTTATGGACGTTACCGCCGCGGACGGCCGGCGTTTTTGGAGAACGCTTCCGGAGGGATTCCTTTTCGCGACCGTAGGGGGGCTCGCTATAGCGGCTCTTTTCAGCGAACCCATTTATATGCTGCGGCTCAGGACCTTTTCGGGGGTGAAGCTCACGTTGCTGCTGCCCCCGCTGTTGGTGGCGCTGCACGATATGCGCCGCCGAGTCCACCCCGAGTCCCTGGCGGGGTTCCTTTCACGCCCTCCGCTTTGGGGGGAGTTTTTTCTCGGCCTCGTCCTTTTGGCGCTTCTGGCTTTAGCCCTTTTTCGCAGCGATAATGTCCAGTTCATCCCCGGCTTCGAGGCCAAGGTCCGCGAAACGCTCGAGCGCTTTTTGATCGCGCGTCCCCGCAATAAAGAAGTTTTCGTCGGCTATCCCTGTCTTCTGCTTTATACTTTCGCGGTGAACTCCGGACTTTGGGCGCGTTATCGCGAGATCTTCCGCGTGGGGGTGGTGTTGGGTTTTTCTTCCGTGGTGAATAGCTTTTGCCACTACCACACGCCGTTGTTTTTCATTTTGCTGCGCGAATTTCACGGCCTGTGGGTGGGGGCGATCGTGGGCGTCCTCGCGGTGTTCGTCGTGAAATACGCCGTTTTACCTCTGTGGCGGAAACTTTGTTTTCTGACGGAGTGACATGCGGAGTGACATGAAAACCCCGAGGCGTTATCGGGTCGCGCTGGCCGGTTACTACGGTTTCGGCAACCTGGGCGACGAGCTTTTACTCGAGGCATCGATTGCCGCGCTTTTGCGTTGCGGAGTCGCGCGCGAGCGTATTGTGGCGCTATCCAACAATCCCGACGATTCTCGGCGAAAGTTCGGAGTCGACGCCGTCGATCGATGGAAAATCCCGCAGGTTTATCGCGCCTTGGGGCGAAGCGAAACGTTTTTGCTGGGAGGAGGGGGCTTGTTTCAGGACGCGACCAGCCTGCGTTCGTGCGTCTACTATTGGGGACTCGTACGAGGGGCGGCCTTTCAAGGCGCCGTGCCCTGGGCCCTGGGCCAGTCCGTCGGCCCCCTGCGCTCGCGTTTTGCCCGATGGCTGACCCGCGACGCCCTAAAACGTTGCCGCGTGGTGCAGGTGCGCGATAGGGCGACGTTATCGCTTTGCGAAACCTTGGGATTGAACGCGAACGTCGAGCTGGGTCATGACCTGGCATTTTCCTTGAGCGGCGTTTTCTTCGAGAACAATCCGGGAAACCAGGTCTCGAAATTATTGGTGAACCTGCGGCCCTGCGCCGACGGTCTGCCCGAACGTTTTGCCAAGGCCGTTTCCGCTTACGCCTCTGCTTTTACGGGCGATGTCCTGGGAGTCGCGCTGTCAGAGGAAGACGAATGTCTGATGCGCCGCTTGACGGACGAGAAACTCCTTTTTTTGCCGCGCATCGAGCGCGTCGCGACGTTCTTGGATGCTGTTCGCGTTTTTCACGGCGCGAAGGCGGCGGTTGGGATGAGATTGCATTTCGCGATATTGGCGACCCTGACTTCGACGCCCTTGGTTGTCGCGCCTTACGACCCCAAGGTGGAGGCCTTCGCGTCGGACGGCAACATCCCGATGTGGCGCGGAGGCCCGTTGCCCCCGCCGCAATTGCCCGCAGCCGTGTTTTCGCCGGAAGCCCTTCGGAAAGAAATCGACGTCCTTTGCCGAAATATCTTGGAATCGGAACGGCTTTAGGATTCGAAATGGAAGTAATTCGGAATGGAAATAATGTCGATGTTCCCTATTCTTTCCCAATCTTTCTCATCTTTCCCTTTCACGTGATTTGCTATTGTCGTTTCTCCCCGATAAAATCTAAGAATGAATGTTTATGCTTTTCAGTTCGACAAAAGAGTGGTGTTTTGTGATGGACGCTGTTGTTTTGGCAGAACTCAAGGCTCGTGCGCTGAACGTCAGATGCGACATAGTCCGTATGCTCGGTGTTGCCCGGACCAGGCACATGGCGTCGTCGCTTTCCGCCGCGGATATCCTCGTGTGGCTTTACGGCTCCGTGCTTTCGGTTCGCCCGAGCGAACCCCTTTGGGAGGAGCGAGACCGTTTTGTCCTCAGCAAGGCGTCCGCCAGCCCCGCATTGTACGCCGCGCTGGCGGAACGCGGTTTTTTCGACCGGGACGATTTATGGGGATACCGCCGGTTGGGCAGCACGCTTCAAGCTTTCGCGGATTCTCGCCGGACGCCCGGCGTCGATGTTTCCTGCGGCGCGATGGGAATAGGGCCGGGGATCTCTCTGGGGCTGGCGTTGACGTTCAGGAATCGGACTCCCCAGCCCCGCGTTTTTTGCCTGATGGGGATCAGGGAGCTGCAGGAGGGATCGGTGTGGGAGGCCTTGATCGCCTCCGCGCGTCACAGATTGAGCAATTTGACCGTCATCGTGGATAAAAGCGACTTTCGCTCCATGAGCGAGTCTCCAAACGTTTGGGTTCTCGACTCCCTGGCGGAGAAGTTCAATTCTTTCGGCTGGGCCGCCGCGTGCGCGGACGGGCACGACATGCAGTCGCTGAACAGCGCCTTCGAGTCGTTGCCGGACGATTGTCCGCGCCTATTGATCGCGAAGACGGTGCGAGGCAAAGGAATTCCTTCGTTGGAACGGGAAACGCCGACCGACGAGGTCGCGTTGGATTCTCAAACGACGGACGACTTATTGAAAGAACTGGAGGGACGAAACGATGGCGGTACCGAAAAAAAGTTTGGGAGAGGCATATAAGGACGCTCTTCTGTCGCTGGCGGATTCTCGTCCCGATCTGTTTGTGCTCGACGCGGACCTGGGTTTCTTTAGAGAAGAATCCGAGTTTGGGTGTCGATATCCCGACCGCTATTTGAATATCGGAGCGGCGGAGCAAAACCTGGTTTTGACGGCCGCCGGCATGTCCATCGCGGGCTTGTGCGTGTACGCGTCGGCGTGTTCTTCGTTTCTCGCGGGGCGCGCTTACGAACAAATACGTTCGGCCGTCGCTTTGCCTGGTTTGCCGGTTCACCTGGCGGGCAGCCACGCGGGCGTCACGGTGGGCGAGGACGGCGCGACATACCAGATGCTCGAGGATATCGCGTTGATGCGGGCATTGCATAACATGACGATCCTCGTCCCCTCCGACTACACCTCGGCATACGCGTTGTTCCGCAGAGTCGCGAACATGAAAGGTCCCTCCTACACTCGCCTTGCCCGGCAGGAGCAGCCCTCGATCTACGGGCCCGAGGACATGGATTTCCGCATCGGAGGAGGGCGAATCTTGCGGGAGGGGAACCAGATAACGATTTGCGCTTGTGGTATCATGGTAGGGGAGGCTCTGAAAGCTGCGGAAGTTTTGGATCAGCAGGATATCGGCGCGGAAGTCATCGATTGTTATTGTCTGCGCCCTTTTCCGGTGCGTTTGGTTTCGTCCTCTTTGCAGCGAACGGGATGTTGCGTGACGGCGGAAGAACATTTTTTGCCGGGGGGCCTTTTCGAACTGGTGGCGGGGTTGGCCGCGCGGGAATATCCCGTCCCGGTGCAGCCGGTTGGAGTCAAAATCGGTTTTGGGCAGAGCGGTTCGGCGGAGGACCTGAAAGAATATTACGGCCTTACGGCGGATCAGATTGTCAGCGCCGCCGTTTTGGCGTGGACGATGCGCCGCAGGTAATTGAGTTCGTAGTTTTATGTAGTTTATTGAGAAAGGGAAACGTCCCGATGAAGATAAAATTTTCGGGTGTGACGAAGGTATTCAAACCCGATATCGTTGCGTTGAAAGACGTGCATTTGGAGATCGCCAAAGGAGAATTCGTCTACGTGGTGGGGGCTACGGGCTCGGGAAAATCGACTTTGCTTCGCATGATCACTCGCGAGGTTCTCCCCACCAAGGGTTCCGTTTCGGTCGGAGACACGAATTTACGAAAAATGCGCCCCAGCGATATTCCGTATTATCGTCGGGACGTGGGGTTGGTCGCTCAAGATTTCAAGCTCATTCCTCACCTGACGGTGCTGGAAAACGTGTCCTTCGTGATGGAGGCCATGTCCGTTCCCTCCAAGATGGTGGAGTATCGGGCCAACAAGGTGATCGAACAGGTCGGATTGTGGCGTCGACGTTTCATGAGGCCACCCCAGCTTTCGGGCGGAGAGCAGCAGCGCGTGGCGATCGCGCGCGCCTTGGCCAATTCGCCGTCGCTTTTCGTTGCGGACGAGCCGACGGGAAATTTGGATTTTCGCACGTCCGCGGACGTCATGAAGATCCTCCTGGCGATCAACGCGGCCGGGGTGACGGTCGTGATGACCACCCACAATCAATACATCGTGGACTCCTACCGTCAGCGCGTCATCGAGTTGAACTCCGGCAGAGTCGTTCGGGACGAACACTCGGGGAGGTATACGCCGGATGACGACGTTTAGCTATATACTGCGGGACACCGGGCGTCTGCTGGTAAGGCATTGGTTTTTAGGCATATTGACGCTGATCACGGCGGCCGTCATGATGTGGATACTGGGCATTACGACGCTTTTTTCCTTGAATATCCAAAACTTGCTCCAAAAACTGGAAAGCGAGCTGGTCGTTCAGGCCTACGTTAAAAAAGGCAGCGAGGTGGGGAAGATCGCGGAAACGATTCGCGCGATGGAGGCCGTCACCTCCCTTACCGCTTTGTCGCCCGAGGAAACTCTGACGAAGCTCCAGGCCAGAATGGGAAGCCAATCTCATGCCCTCGACCTGATCGGAGAAAACCCCCTGCCATGGAATTTCGAAATCCGCGTGAAAAACGCGGTGGAGGTTCCCCACCTGGTGCGAACGTTGATGGCGATGCCGGAAATTGAGGACGTCGTCTACGCGGGCATGGTGGTGGAACGAGTCGCCGCCATATCGAGGGTTGCCTCCAAGGCCGCGGTGGCGATGTTCGCGCTGTCGATCATGATCACCTCCCTGGTGGTCTACAACACCATCCATATCTCCCTTTATTCGAGGCGCGAGGAAATCGCCATCATGTTTCTGGTGGGGGCGACCCGCAGTTATATTTCGACGCCGTTCGTTCTGGAGGGGACTTTTTTGGCTCTTCTCGGTTCTATCATCGCGGTGGCGGGCATCACGTCGGCTTATTTCCCCGGAATACGCCTTTTGCAGCAGAGTTTGCCTTTTCTCAGCCTGGTGGGCGACCTGCGTACGATCGGCCAGTTCGGGGTGCTGCTCGTCGGTTTTGGGGCCACGTTGGGCTGGGTGTGCAGTTGCATTGTGGTGACGCGCTTCATGAACTCCACGACCAGACCGCTGTAAAGGGGCTGGTGGGGGTTGCGCAAGGGCGGTTTTTTCAGGTCGTTTTTTTCTCTGATTCTCCTTCTCCTTTTGACGGCGCCCGTAGGGTGCGCGGCATGGGCGGCTCCGGCGGCGGATATCGACGCCCAGATCGCGACCGAGGAGCGTCGGAGGAAAGAGCTGGATCGAAAGTTGGAGTCGTACCGGAGCACGATCCGTCAGATGAAGGTCAAAGAAAACGATTTGCTCGTGCGTATCGACCAGTCTCAGCAAGCCACGGAGAAAGCCCGGCAGGAAATGACGATTTTGGAGTATCAAATCAGCAAGCTCCAGAAAAACATCGTCGTTTTGAACGGGGAAATGGATCAGACGAAAAACCGGATCAACGATTTGGTTTTCGCCCTCAAGCGTCGCATGATCGATATCTCCAAGTATGGTACCTCCGAGGAGCTTCTTTTGATTTTTTCGGCCGAGAGCACGCATGAGGTCCTCGATTCCGTCTATCTTCTAGGGAAGCTTGCCGAGCACGACCAGTTCCTGATCGAGCAGCTCCAGGATAAAAAGCAGGAAATCGAGCTGTCGCAGCGGACCCTGGAAGATCATCGCGATCGCTTGCAACAACAAGCGAAGTCTCTTGAGCAAGAGCGTAGCAAGTACAACTCCACAATCAAGCAGACCAATACTTTTTTGAATGATATCCGCCGCCAGAAAGCTTTGGCCGAAAGAGCGGCCAAGGAGATGGAAGAGGCCCAGAAGGCGGTGGGGCAAACCATCTTGACCTTGATGCGGCAGAGGAAAGAACGCGACGAAGCGGCGAGAAAAGCCGGAGGCAAGGGCAGCACGGATTACCTGGCAGGAAGGATCGCGCAGGGAAGGGGATCGATGTTCGATTGGCCCTTGCGCGGCCCGATCAGCAGTCCTTTTGGCTCGCGGATACATCCCGTATTCAAGACGAAGTCTTTTCATTCCGGCCTGGACATCGCCGCCCCTCGGGGAACGGCCGTCAAAGCGGCGGCCCCGGGAGAAGTGTTGTTCGAAGGGTGGATGAGGGGCTATGGACAGGTCGTCATCATCGACCACGGACGCGATTACTCTACCGTCTACGCGCACATGTCCTCCACTCGGGTCAAGGAGGGAACGGTGGTGAACGCGGGAACCGTCATCGGGGCGGTGGGCAACACCGGGACGACGACAGGCTACCATCTCCATTTCGAAGTTCGTATCGGCAGCACCGCGAAAAGCCCTCTGGATTATCTCAAACGCTGAGGGAGTCAGGCATGAAAAATTGAGTATGAAAATTAGGTATGAAAATTTTGGAAGGAGTGCGGGGCCGATGAACAAAACTTTGGCGGTCGTCTTGACGTTGTCGTTTTTTTGTTTCCCGTGCGACGGATGGGGCGCTCCAGCGACGGATCTGGACGGGGAAATCGCGGCGCAGGAGAAGGCGCGGGATGAACTGAACAAAAAAATACAACAATACAATGAAACGGCGCAAAAAAAAGCTCAACAGGCGCGAAGCCTGCTGGGGCGCATCACCGATTTGCAGCAGAACTCTAAAATGGCGCAGCAGCAAGTCAAACTCCTGGAATTGCAATCGAATAAGCTCCAAAGATCGATGACGGAGCTGGATCGGGAAATAACGACGACCTCCCGTCAGGTCGACGATCTGATCCGCGAGCTGCGGGTTCGCGTGGTCAATATGTACAAATACGGTTCTCGTGAAGGGCTGAACCTGCTGCTTTCCGCAGAAAACACTCACGAGGCCGTCGCGTCCGCGTATCTTCTGGACCGGCTTTCGCGATACGACCAGGTCGTGATCGACGAACTACTGAGCAAAATGAACGAGTTGGAACAAGGCAAGCGCAGCTTGGAGAAAAATAAAGAACAACTGACGACGCGAACCGAGGAACTGAACGCCCAGCGCGAGAAGTACAATTCCTCCATCAACGAGACCAACGTCATTTTGTCCGGCGTCCAGCGAGAGCGGCAAAAAGCGGAAGCGGCCGCGAAAGAAATGGAACAGGCCCAACAAGAAATCGGACGCACCATCTTTGCCCTGATGCAAAGGAAAAAGACCCGTGAACCCGACAAAAAAACTAAAAACGAGGGAAGCGCCCCGGCCCCCAAATATCCCAGCCTCGCTCGCGGTTCCATGTTGGACTGGCCGGTTCAGGGGCCGATCGATAGGCCTTACGGTTCGCACGTGCACCCTGTTTTCAAAACGAAGTCCTTCAACTCGGGAATAGACATCCGCGCTTCGTCGGGGGCCCCCGTCAGGGCGGCCGCGCCCGGCGAGGTGCTGTTCGAGGGGTGGCTTCGAGGTTTTGGTCAGGTGGTCATCGTCGATCACGGACAAAACATTTCCACGGTTTACGCTCACCTAGCCTCGACCCGAGTGAAAGAAGGGGACGCGGTGCAGTCGGGGACGGTTATCGGGACTGTGGGCAACACGGGGACGATGGAAAGTTACAGCCTGCACTTTGAGGTGCGCGTGAAAGAATCCGCTAAGAATCCGCTGGATTATCTGAAGAAAGCCTAGTTTTCTGGAATTGCTCTGGATAAAGTTGGATTTCCGTTTTAAAGTCAAGCTCAAAGCAAGGATATTTTGATGTTTTTATGAGAAAATAATTGAGGAAACGGCGGACAGGTGCAACCGGATAGCCGTGTCGATTTAAGGGGAGAAGGTGCTTTTCCGCGATGGGTGGAAACAGTTTTTTTAAGAACAAAAAGTTGTTGTGCGGATTCTTGGCCGTATTGGTCGCGTTGGTTTCGCTGAGGATTGGAAACCTTGCCACAACCTCGGCGGGAGCCGCGGATATTTCCGATTTCGAAAGGATATCCCCTTTCAGCGCCAAGTCTTTGTGGTTGGTGCGCCAAGCGAGAGCGATCATCGAGACCTATCAGGTCGACGCGGAGGCGAAACCGGTAACCGAAGATCATCTTGTCCAGGGCGCGATCAAGGGCATGGTGGAGTCTTGGAAGGATCCCTACACGCGCTTCGTGTCCCCCGAGCAGTTGAAGGACGAAGAAATAGAAATGGAAGGCCAGTACGGCGGGGTGGGCATGTACATCGGAGATCGGGACGGTAAAATACTGGTCATCAGCCCCATTGAGGACACTCCCGCCGAAAAAGCCGGGTTGAAGCCGATGGATCAGATCGTCAAGGTGGGAGACGAGGTCGCGTTGGGCTGGGATTCTCAGGAGGTGGTGAAGCGTCTGAGAGGCAAACCGAACACCTCCGTGGTCATTTGGATACGCCGCGAAGGCGAGGAGGAGCTGCTGAAATTCGAACTCAATCGCGAGGTCATTAAAATCAAATCGGTACGGTACGAAATGCTGTCCGACGACATCGGTTATTTGAGGCTGACGCAGTTCAAACAAAAGACGGATGTGGAAGCCGCGGACGCGATACAGGGGATGATCGCTCAGGGGGCCAAGGGGATGATTTTGGACCTTCGTAACAACGGCGGGGGGCTGCTCAACGTCTGCGTCAACATCAGCAGCATGTTTTTGGACGGCGGGCTGGTTGTGGGGACGCGGGGCCGAGTCGAGAAGTCCAACGAGGAGTATTACGCGGACTCCTCCCACTATTTGACCGATATGCCGATGGTCGTTCTGATCAATGAAGGCAGCGCCAGCGCGTCGGAGATTTTGGCGGGAGCCTTGGCGGACAGAGAGCGGGCGGTTACGATCGGTAAAAAGAGCTTCGGCAAAGGTTCGGTGCAAACGCTTTTCAACCTTACGGACGGCTCGGGAATTTATGTGACGATCGCGCGTTACCACACGCCTTTGGGCAAAGTTATCGACCATGTGGGGCTCACCCCAGTCATCGAGGTGGAAGGGCAGTTGGACAAGGACTACGTCAAGGACGCTCAATTGCAGCGCGCGATTTCCGAGTTGAAAAAGAAAATATTGAAACCGGCGACTACGGCTTCTAACGCTCGGCAGCAGAGTTGAGGGAGCGTGAAGTATTGTGAAAAATAGAGTGGACGTACTCATTGGAGCTCAATGGGGAGACGAGGGCAAAGGTAAAGTCGTCGACGTGATGGGAGCGAATGTCGACGTATTCGTTCGTTACCAGGGAGGCGCCAACGCCGGGCACACCGTCATCGTGGGCGGAGAGAAAATTGTTTTCCACCTTTTGCCCTCGGGCATGCTTTACCCTGGAAAGCTCTGCGTGATCGGCAACGGCGTCGTCGTAGAACCCGAACAATTCCTGAAAGAAATAGAAGAGTTGCGGGAGCGCGGTCAGGATCGAGCACGCCTCGTAATCAGCCCCTCCGCTCACGTGGTTATGCCTTATCACAAAATTCTCGACAAAGCCCAAGAAGCTTTTCGCGGAAAAGGGCATATGATCGGCACGACAGGACGCGGTATCGGACCTTGTTACGTCGATAAATACGCGCGCAGCGGCCTTCGGGTGGAAGATCTGCTGGATGGGGATCGCCTTCGGGAGAAGCTGACCATGATATTGGAGGAGAAAAATCGAATTCTGACGAAACTTTATAACGAAAAACCCTTGGCGCTGGATGAAATTCTTGCCCCAGCCCTGGAATGGGGCAAAGCTCTGGTTCCTTATGTGGGAGATACGGTGGAGCTGCTGCACGAGGCCATCAAGGACGACAAGCATGTGCTGTTGGAAGGAGCTCAGGCCACGTTGCTCGACATCGACCACGGAACGTATCCTTACGTCACCAGTTCCTCGACTTCCGCCGCGGGCGGTTTTACTGGAACGGGGGTGCCGGTGTCGCGGGTCGATCGCGTGATCGCCGTCGTCAAAGCCTATGCCACCCGAGTAGGAGAAGGCCCTATGCCGACGGAGGACAAGGGAGAGATCGGGGAATTCCTGCGCAAGCAGGGAGGAGAGTTCGGGGCCACGACGGGGCGACCTCGTCGCTGTGGATGGCTGGATATGGTCGCGGTGCGCTACTCCGTACGCCTGAACGGGAGCGACGTGATCGCCTTGACGAAACTGGATGTGCTGACGGGGCTCGACGAAATCAAAGTCTGCACGGCTTATGACCTGAACGGAGCGAAGACGACGCATTTCAACGGCAGTTCCTATGTCCTGGAGGAATGCCGCCCGATATACGAAACCCTGCCGGGTTGGAGCGAGGATATTTCCAACTGCACGACCTTCGAGTCCCTGCCTGAAAAAGCGCAAAACTACGTTCGGTACATCGAAAAGCACGCCGGCGCGCCGGTAAAGGTAATCGGCGTGGGCGCGGATAGGAATCAAACGATAAATCGGGGACTCTATTGATTTTAGCGGATATTCGTTTTTGCGCGAAAACGGACCTCGAACGCATTTTGAAGGTGGAGCGAACCTCGCCTCACCCGTGGTCAGAACGCGTCATCACCCGCGATCTCGTTATCGGCGATACGGGGCTTTCTTATATTGGGGCTTTCGCTCCGGCGGCGCAGGATAAGTTGTTGGGCTACGCCGTCCTTGGCGATGAAAAGGGAAACGGATTGCTGATGAACTTGGTGGTGTTGCCGGAGCATCAACGATGCGGTTTTGGAACCCAGTTGGTTGTGGCGGCGGCCGAGTGCGCGAGCGACATGGGCTTTTTCTCCCTTGTCCTGAGGGTGCGCGTCTCGAATGTCGCCGCGTTGACTCTTTACAGAAACTTGGGATTCAAAGCCGACGCGACGCGCGAAAGTTTTTACAGCGATGGAGACGTGGCGCAATATATGAGCGCGAAGCTGCCTTTGACCATAAAGATCGAGTGAGGAGCAAGGATGAGGGTATACATTCCCTTCGACGACGGTTCCGTCATTTCCTACGACGGCAAAAAGTTTACGTTACACAGGCAACCCGTCGACATCGACGCCGATCTCAGCGCGTTGCCCGAAGGAACGGCGGTACGGTTTTGGCGTGAACGACGCGGAGAACTCGTCAAAGCCTTGGAGACCGCATGGTGGAAAGAACGCCAGCGACGCAGGGAAAAGGCGACGAAAAAGGTTTATTCGAGAGCCCATCAAGCAAAAGTCGAAGAAATCGAATGAATAGGATGAATAGGATGCGACGCGAATATGCCGCATCTTCATATTTTTTATATTTCCGCGCCTCCCAAACCATACCTTTCAATATGACGTCATTTTGACATTGAGTCACTCCGTGTTTATAATTTCTTGTCGTCACAAAAAATTATCAACCCTTACTTTCCTCGCGCGACTCGACCCAAACAGGCAGATTTGATTTTTAGGGGGGGGACTGCAGTGCCGCTAGCGATTGTCCGTGGCGGGGGAGACTTGGCCACAGGGATTGTCTACAGGTTGTGGAAAGTTGGTTTTACTGTCCTGACCCTGGAAACGCCCCACCCCACCGTCATACGGCGTCCGGTCTCCGTCGCGCAGGCGGTTTTTGAAAAAACGCACGCGATTGGCGGAATGACGGCAAGGTTGATTTCGTCGGCGCGCGACATGCCCGATGACGGGGACGTGGGCGTTCTGATAGATCCCCGGGGGCGGTCGATTTCGGCGCTGAAGCCGGATCTTTTGATCGACGCCATCATGGCCAAAAAAAACTGCGGAACCACGAGAGACATGGCGCCTCGCGTCATCGCCATCGGCCCTGGATTTCGAGCCCCTCGGGACGCCCATGCCGTCGTGGAAACTTTGCGCGGACACAATCTCGGGCGCGTGATCGAAAACGGAGAAGCGGCTCCCAACACCGGAACTCCCGGCGAAATAGGAGGCGAAACCACGACCAGACTGGTGCGCTCTCCAGCGGAGGGGCTGGCCGGCTTCACGGTCGCGATCGGAGACCATGTGGAAGACGGGCAAATCATCGGAGCAATAAGCGGAAAACCCATCGCCGCCCGGATCAGCGGGGTTGTCCGCGGCCTCATTCATCCCTCCACACCGGTCGCCGCTCACATGAAGATCGGGGACATCGACCCTCGCGCGGTTCGTGAAAATTGTTTTTCGATATCCGACAAATCCCTCGCGATCGCCGGAGGCGTCCTCGAAGCGGCGCTCGCCTTCAAGCTCGGCCCCGAAGAGGAGGTGCGTTCATGTTCGCTTCCATGTTGGCCTCCATCGATTTTCCGAAAAGAAGCCTTATATGCTTCACGGGCGGCGGAGGCAAGACGACGCTGATGCTCCGGCTCGCCCGGCATTTGACGCCGAACTCCGTCATCGTGACGTCGACGACGAAAATGGGAGAGTCGGAAGTTCCCCCTCAAGAGGCGCTGCTGGAGGACATTTCTTCCGGCAGTGCCGATATAAAAAACAAATTGTTGGAGAAGAAGCGGCTGTTTTTATTTCGCGAGTTCAAGGACGGCAAGTACCACGGCTTTGCACCGGACGCCGTCGCGGCGCTCTACCGGAGTCGACGCGCTTCCTATGTTCTCGCGGAGGCCGACGGAGCCCGGCGCTTGCCGCTGAAGGGCTATGAAATCCATGAACCTCCCCTGCCGGACTCCTTCGACTATCAAATCATCGTCGTCGGGGTCGACGCTTTTTTGCAACCGATGAACGAGCGGACGGTCGCCCGTTTCGAAATCGTGCGGCGATTTTTAGGGGGGGAAAGAAACGAGACGCTGACCCCTCCCCTTCTTTTGAAATTGCTGACAAGCCCGGACATGTACATGAAAAACTCCCCGCCTGAGACAAAACGTATTTTGTGCCTCAACAAGGCGGACCTGATGGATCCGGCTTCTCTTGCCGTATGGACGCGCTATCTGCGTTCCCACCTGAGGGGATACTACGGAATCGGGATAACGGGCCGAGGCCGAGAAGGCTCCTTCATGCGCGCGTCGCAAGAAGTCTAAAAAATCGGAACATGCATCGCTTCTTGACATTATTAAGTAAAGCGAGTAAATTCTTTACCGAGATGTTATTATTTTATCATCCTGTTAAAAACCTCAAATTAAAATAAATAAATCAATGCCTGGAGAAACCCTGAAGCGTTTGAACCAATTCCGGAAGACGCGTCCGTGAAAAAGCAAAAAAGGGGAGACGGTCCGTGAATCACGCGCAAAGTTTGCAGGCTTGGGTTCCTTTGGTCGACTTTCTGGCGGACGCCTTTGGAAGCACATGCGAAGTGGTCCTCCATGATCTTCGGAACATAGAACACTCCATCATCGCCATCCGAAACAATCACATCACAGGCAGGAAAATCGGCGATTCGTTATCCGATTACGCCTTGGAGGTCATTCATAAACAAAGCCGAAACCCCAATAAAAATTACGTGGCCAGTTATTACGGCACCCTCGAAGAAAGTGGAAAGATATTGCGCCTGTCGTCTTTTTTGATCTACGACGAGGAAAACGAACTGATGGGGCTACTGGCCTTGAACATGGATTTTTCCGCTTTGGAAGAAGCCCGCAATATCATCGACGGCTTCATCAACAACATGGAAAAATTGCCCCAGGCGGCGGGCCGGGAGGAAAAATCCATGCATTTCAACCTTTCGGAAGACTATATGCCCTCCGTGATCGCCCAGATGATCGAGAGCTGCGGGGTGGAGCCGATGCGCATGACGCTGGAAGAAAAACGCAGTCTGGTGGAACAACTGCAGCTAAAGGGCATTTTTTTGCTGAAAGGCGCGGTGACGGAGGTCGCCAACAAGCTGGAGGTCTCGGAACAAACGGTATACCGTTATTTGAAAGATAAAGATGAAAGATAAAGGTGAAAAGTAAAGAACGACCTCAGTGGAGACCAGCGAAGAGAATTTTCGGGGAAAAATGGAATGCGCCGCCGATGTTTGGGCGAATCGCTCGATTGACCTGAGGCGGCCCGGCAATTATAAAACTTTTATCGAAAGGAGTGTTCGATATGCTGCTCATAGGAAATGGCCCGACGATCACACGGGACGAAAACAATCCTTTTTTGCCCGACGGCTGCGTGGCCGTCGACGGGGCCCTCATCGCGGAGGTCGGGGACACGGCGGAGATGAAGGGCAAATACCCCGGCGCGCGGTTTCTCGACGCCGAAAGAAATATCATCATGCCCGGCTTCATCAACGGCCACACGCATTTTTACAGCACGTTCTCGCGGGGGATGCCGGGCAAGTACCCGCCAGCTCAAAATTTCGCCGAGGTTCTGGACCGCTTGTGGTGGAAACTGGACAAGGCTCTGACGCTGGAAGGGGTCTACTACAGCGCGATCACCGCTTTGGTGGACTGCGTCAAAAACGGATGCACTACGGTCATCGATCACCACGCGTCCCCTCTGCACGTCGCGGGAAGCCTGTTCGAGATCGAAAAAGCCGCGCGCCTGGCTGGCATCCGCGCCTCGCTCTGTTATGAGGTGTCGGACCGCGACGGAGCGGAGATCATGAAACAGGGCATCAAGGAAAACGTCGATTTTATCGACCATGCGGCCCGAAGCCAGGACGACAGGGTTGCCGGCATGTTCGGCTTGCACGCGTCCGTCACCCTGAGCGACGAGACTCTGGCCCTGTGTCGCGAGGCAATGGGCGACCGGGACGCGGGATATCACGTCCACGTGGCGGAGGGGCCGGCGGACCAGGAGGACTCCGAGGCGAAGTACAAAAAACGCGTCGTCGAGCGCTTCCGCGATTTCGGCATAACGGGCGGCAAATCCCTTTTCATCCACTGCATTCACTTGAACGACAAGGAACTCGACGTCATCGGGCAAACCGGCACCGCCATCATCCACAACCCCGAGTCCAACATGGGCAACGCCGTCGGGTGCGCGCCCCTCCTGAAAATATGCGAACGGGACATCCTGACGGGGCTCGGCACGGATGGGTACGTCAGCGATATGCTACAGTCCTATAAGATGGCCAACGCCCTCCAGAAACATCATAACAAGCATCCCAACGTCGCGTGGGGCGAGATCCCGACGATGCTTTTCGAGAACAACGCGAAAATTTGCGCCCGTTATTTCAAAACGCCGGTGGGCAAACTGGCCGCCGGTTATTCCGGTGACGTTATCGTCTCCGACTACAACCCACCCACCCCGCTTTCCGACGCGAACATCAACGGACACCTGCTTTTCGGCACGGAAGGGCGTAGCGTCGTCGCCACGGTCGCGGCCGGAAAGGTGCTGATGCGGGACCGCCGCTTGACGGAGCTGGACGAGAAAGCCATTTTCGCCAAAGCGAGGGAGGTCGGAGCCAAGGTCTGGGAAGCCGTTTGAGGGCCGGGGGTGTCCTCGAATGGGTTATTCCGAAAAGGAGGGGATCGATTTATGTCGCATATCATGAGGCCGCAACCGTTCGGCACGCTGCTTCGATGGATCGTGAACGAGCACGAATCGACGGGGTCCATTTTTGGCATTCACAAGTCGCTTTTTTACGTTCCGAAGGAGAACGCGCCCTACTCCACCGAAATTTTCGGGCAAAAGCTCGCGACGCCTTTCGGGCCCGCCGCCGGCCCCAACAGCCAATTGACGCAGAACATTGTCGCGAGCTGGTTGGGGGGCGCGCGGTTTATAGAGTTGAAAACCGTTCAGATCATGGACGAGCTGGAGTTCGGCCGCCCCTGCATCGATATGGAGGACGAGGGCTATAACGCCGAATGGTCCCAGGAACTGAAATTGGAGCAGTCCGTGCGGGAGTACATCAAGGGATGGACGCTGCTTCACGTGCTGCAAAAATTGTTGGGCTGGGAAAAACTTCCCTTCGGGACTGTTTTCAACATGAGCGTGGGCTACAACCTGGACGGAATCAAAAGCTCTCGTATGCAGAAATTCATGGGCATCATGACGGACGCGTCGGAGTTCATCGAAAAATACAGGGCGGTTCTCGCAAAAGACTTCCCTCGGTTCGCGGACATCGAGATCCCCAGCCGCCTGATCGACAGCGTCACGCTCTCCACGATGCACGGCTGCCCGCCGGAGGAAATCCAAAAAATAGGTCTCTATCTCCTGGAAGAAAAGGGGCTTCACCTGATCCTAAAGCTCAACCCGACGCTTTTGGGCAAGAGCGAGGCCATGAAGATCCTCCACGAGGACCTGGCCTACACGGACATCGAGATTCACGACTCCACGTTCGACCACGACCTCCAGTACCCCCGCGCCGTCGAAATCGTCTCCACGCTAAAAAACCGGGCGCGGGAGCTGGGGCTTTTCTTCGGAGTCAAGCTGACCAACACCTTCGCCATGATCAACCGCCGCGGCGCGATGCCGGGCGAGGAGATGTACATGTCGGGACGCTCGCTCTACCCGATCACCATGCAACTTTTCGACCGCCTTTCCAAACATTTCGGGGGAGACCTTCCCGTGTCGTACTCCGCCGGAGCCGACGAGCTGAACGTGGGGACGATCTTCGCTTGCGGGGCCCTGCCGGTCACCATGGCGTCCGACCTCCTGAAGCCTGGGGGGTACGCGAAGTTTCGTTCCTGCATCGAGGCCCTCGAGGCCGCCATGAAAAAAGCCGGGGTCGAAAATTTAAAGGACTACGCGCGCGGGAGCGCCGAGGCCCTCGACAAAGCGGCAAAAAACGCCCTATCCGACCCGCGCTATAAGAAAAGCGCTTTCGAGGGGATCCCCAAGGTCAAATCCAGCCTCGGCCTCTTCGACTGCGTGGCGGCTCCCTGCATGGAAAGCTGCGCGGTGTGTCAGGACGTGCCCTCCTATGCTTGGCAGATCGCTCAGGGGGATTTCGACGGGGCCCTGGCCAGCATCCTCCGTAAAAATGCTCTGCCGGGCGTGACGGGGCACGTTTGTACCCATCGATGTCAGAGCGCCTGCACGCGCAACAACTACGACAGCCCCGTGGCCATCCGGGCGCTCAAGCGATTCGCGGCGGAACACGGGAATGCCTCGGAGAACCTGAAGGCGGCGCTGAAAATCGAGAAAAACGGATACAAGGCTGCGGTCGTCGGCTCGGGGCCCTCGGGTCTGGCCGCGGCAATGTCCTTGGCCCTCGCCGGGATGGAGGTCACGGTTTACGAGGAGATGCCCCGAGCGGGGGGCATGATGGCGCTGGCGCCGACCTTTCGCCTGCCTCGGGAGGCGATGGACGCGGACGTCCGGCGCGTCACGGACCTGGGCGTCAAGATTGAGCTGAACCACAAGATCTCCGAGGCCCCGGAGAAACTGCTCGAAAAGGGTTTCGACGCCGTCTACGTGGCCTGCGGCTTCCCCGAGGACGCGCCCTTCGACGTTCCTGGGCTGACCTCCCAGGGGACGTTCACTCCTGGGGTATTCACCTCCATGCAACTGCTCAAGTCCGTGGCGGCTATGGAGGTCTCGGGAACCTCCCCGAATGCCGAAAAACCGGCGCTCGGCAAAAAAACGATCGTCGTCGGAGGCGGCAATACCGCGATGGACGTCGCCCGGACCGCGTCGCGCCTGACGGGAAACCCCGTGTCGGTGGTCTACCGACGCACCCGCGCCGAGATGCCGGCCATTCAGGAGGAGCGGGACCTGGTCTTTCACGAGGGAAACGAGCTGATCGAACTCGCGGCGCCGAGCGGAGTCGTCGTCGAGAACGGCAGGGTCGCGGGGCTGGAGTGCGAAAGATGCCGCTTGGGCGACCCCGACGCGTCCGGCCGACGCGCCCCCGTCCCCACAAGTGAGAAGTTCGTCGTCAAGGGGGACTCGATCGTGATCGCCATCGGCCAGGGCCCCGAGAAGAGCCTTTTTCGGAACAGCCGCGTGATCACCAAAAAGAACGGCGCGGTGGAGGTTCGGGCCAACGGCATGACGTCGGTCTGTGGTGTTTTCGCGGGCGGCGACGCTGTTCGGACCCCGGCGATCGTCATCCAGGGCTGCGCGGACGGTGCGAAGGCCGCCGAGGCCATCTGCGCCCAGTTGGGAATCCCCTCGGGCCCCGTCGCCCCGCTGCCGGTCTTGACCGAGGAGGACATCTTGAAGGTCAAAGCTCTTCGCGCCCACAAAAGCCGTCAGCATGAGGAGTCCCGCCTGCCTTTGGCGGACCGCAAAGGTTTTGAGCTTGCGGAACGGACGTTCTCCCCGGAGGACGCCGTTTCCGAGGCGAGGCGCTGCCTGCAGTGCGCGTCTTTTTGCGACAAATGCGTGGAGGTCTGCCCCAATCGCGCCAACGTCGCCTACAAGGTGACGCCGATCCGGGTGGACGTGCCTAGAATTCGCGCCCACAACGGAACCGCGGTGACCCTGGGAGTGGAGCGGGTGGAGATCGTTCAGGCGCGGCAAGTCCTCCACGTCGACGACTTTTGCAACGAGTGCGGCAACTGCTCCACGTTCTGCGTCCACGAGGGGCGGCCCTACAGGGACAAGCCCCGGCTGGTGCTCAACGAGCCCGATTTCGTGTCCCAGGACGACAACGTCTTCAAAATCGACGGCAACACGCTCCGCCGCCGCGAAGGGGGCATGGAAAGCCGCCTTACGGTGGCGGCCTCGGGATATTTTTACGAGAACGAGAGCTTCTCCCTGGAACTGGACAACGGATTCGCCGTCCGAACCCTTACGCCGAGGGGACACGTGAAGGACTGTTCTTTGCGCGACGCGGTGGAGATGGCCGTGATGTACAACGGGATCAAGGCCTCGGCGTCCCACCTTCTATCGGCTTCCGCCGAGTTCTCGCATGTGATTTAAGGAGGAATTTCGAGAATGGATTTCAAGAAAATTCACGAACTGGCAAAAAAATACGAACCCGACATGACCCGTTTTTTGCGGGATATGATCGCCATTCCCAGCGAAAGCTGCGACGAGAAGGCCGTCGTCCTGCGCATCAAAGAGGAAATGGAAAAGGTCGGCTTCGATAAGGTGGAGATCGACCCGATGGGAAACATCCTGGGCACCATAGGCGACGGCAAGCACGTCGTCGCGATGGACGCCCACATCGACACCGTAGGCATAGGTAACCGCGACAACTGGAAATTCGACCCCTACAAGGGCATGGAAGACGCCGAAATCATCGGCGGCCGCGGTTCCAGCGACCAGGAGGGCGGCATGGCGTCCATGGTCTACGCGGGCAAGATCATCAAAGACCTGGGCATGACGGCCGACTACACTCTCGTCGTCGTCGGTTCCGTTCAGGAGGAGGACTGCGACGGGCTCTGCTGGCAGTATATTTATAACGAGGACAAGCTGCGCCCCGAGTTCGTCGTCAGCACCGAGCCGACGGACGGGCGGATTCACCGAGGCCAGCGCGGGCGCATGGAAATTCGGGTGAAAACGACCGGGGTCAGCTGTCACGGTTCCGCCCCCGAACGCGGAGACAACGCCATCTACAAGATGGCCCCCATTCTTCTGGAACTCCGCGCGTTGCACGAGAACCTCAAGGACGACCCGTTTCTCGGCAAGGGCAGCCTGGCGGTGTCCGAGATTTTCCACACCTCTCCGTCCCGTTGCGCCGTGGCGGATAGCTGCTGGATCTCCATCGACCGCCGCCTGACCGTCGGCGAAGACGGCGAGTACGCCCTGAACCAGATTCGCAGGCTGCCCTCCGTCAAGGCCGCTCAGGCCGAAGTTTCCATGTACATGTACGAGCGCCCTTCGTACACCGACCTGTTTTATCCGACGGAATGCTATTTTCCCACCTGGGTCATCGAAAACGAGCACCCCGTCACCCACACTCTGGTCGACGCGTTCAAGGGAGTTCTTCAGCGGGATCCCGTGGTGGACAAATGGACCTTCTCGACCAACGGCGTCTCGATCATGGGGCGTTTCGGCATTCCCTGCATCGGCTACGGCCCCGGCAAGGAATCTCAGGCCCACGCCCCCAACGAGATCACCTGGAAAAAGGACCTGGTCGAGTGCGCCGCCGTCTATGCCGCGGTGCCCCTGACCTACGTCGGCAAGTACGCGGACAAGATGCCGAAAGAAACGGCGAATCTCGTCAGAAAGTAGCCGCGGGAATCGGCAGGAGGTGACGCAGGTGAACAAAATCGCCGTGGTCGCGGTGGGCGGAAATTCCCTTATCGTCGACGAGAAAAAGCACTCGGTGGAAGATCAGTACAAGGCCATCGTCACGACGGCCGGCCATATCGCCGACATCGCGGAAAAGGGGTACGACGTGGTGATCACGCATGGCAACGGGCCTCAGGTCGGATTCATTTTGCGCAGGTCGGAGATCGCCAATCAGGTCGCGGGCATGCACCACGTCCCGCTGGTCAGTTGCGGCGCGGACACGCAGGGCGCGATCGGATACCAGATCCAGCAGGCGATGGACAACCAGTTCCGGGCGCGCGGAATCGGGAAAGCGGCCGTGACGGTGGTGACGCAGGTTGTCGTGGACCGGGACGACCCCGCTTTCAAGAACCCCGGCAAGCCCATCGGTTCCTTCTACAAAGAAGAGCAGGTGGAGGCCATCAAAAAAGAAAACCCGGATTGGGCGATGATGAACGACGCCGGGCGCGGTTATCGCCGGGTGGTGGCCTCGCCCAGGCCGAAGGAGATCGTCGAGCTGGAAATGATCAAGCTCTTGATCCGACAGGGGTACTGCCTGATAGCCGTCGGAGGCGGAGGCATCCCCGTCGTCCGCAGAGAGGACGGAATGCTCGAGGGCAGGGACGCCGTCATCGACAAAGATTTCGCGTCGAGCTTGCTGGCCTCGGAGATCGACGCCGACTTGTTGGTGATCTCCACGGGAGTGCCGCAGGTTTACGTCAACTACGGCAAACCGGAACAAAAAGCTCTCGAAAGGGTCACTCTGTCCGAGCTCAAAAAATACGCAAAAGAGGGCCACTTCGCCCCGGGCAGCATGTTGCCCAAGATCGAGGCGATTATCCAGTTTATGGAAAAGAAATTTATGGAAAAGGGGAACGCGAAAACTCGGAGAGCCGTCATCACCAACCCGGAATCTCTGGGTATGGCGGTGGACGGGAAAGCCGGGACGCATGTGAGAGCAGACTGAAGCGTTTTCGTCCGCTCTCCGCGGGAGGGTTTGAGTATGTTCGCTGTGAACGTCAACGGGAAAATCTGGTTTACGGAAAAAGGCGGGAGCCTGCTGGCTTTCCTGCGCGGCACCGCGCGGCTGACGGCGGCTAAAAACGGCTGCGGGGAGGGAGCCTGCGGCGCCTGCATGGTGTTGGTCGACGGCGTCGCGACCCGCGCCTGCCTTTTGACCGTGGAGAAAGCCCAGGGGAAAAACATTCTGACCGTGGAGGGCCTGTCGGAGCGGGAACAAGACGTCTTCTCCTGGGCCTTTGCCGAGGCCGGCGCGGTTCAGTGCGGTTTTTGCATCCCCGGCATGGTCATAAGCGCCAGAGCCCTCCTGTACGCCGCTCCCGATCCGACGGAGGAGGAAATTCGCGGCGCCATTCGCGGCAACATGTGCCGCTGCACCGGGTACGCCAAAATTGTCGAGGCCATCGCGCTTGCCGCCAGGGCGCTCAGGGAAAACTTCTCTCCGCCCCGCGCCGGGGACAGGGCCTACCGCGTGGGGGAGAGAATGCCGCGCGTGGACGTTGCGGAAAAGGTGAAGGGAACGGGACAATTCGTGGACGACATGATTTTCCCTGACATGCTGTACGGAGCGGCGTTGCGTTCGCCGACAGCAAGGGCCCTGATCAAATCCGTCGACGCGTCGGAGGCGAAAAAAATGCCGGGGGTCGTCGCGGTGTTGACGGCGGAGGACGTGCCGGGAAAGCGTTATCTCGGCCATATCGCGCGCGATTGGCCCGTTATGATCGCGCTCGGCGAGGAGACCCGCTACATCGGGGACTCGATCGCCATCGTCGCCGCCGAAACGAGAGAGGAAGCCGTCGCGGCGGCCAGACGGATCGAGCTGGACTACCAGGAGCTGCCCCCCGTCCTGACGGTGGAGGAGGCCCTTGCCCCCGACGCCCCTCAAATCCACCCCAACGGCAACGTCCTCAAGGTCGACACCGCCGTCAAACGGGGGGACGTGGAAAGGGCCCTGTCCGAGTCCGCCTTCGTCGTCGCGGAAACCTACTCGACTCCCTTCGCCGAACACGCCTTTCTGGAGCCTGAGTGCGCCATCGGCGTTCCAGGGAAGGACGGAAGCCTGACCGTTTACGTCGGAGATCAGTCCGTCTACGACGACCATCACGGCATCGTCGAGATGCTGGGCGTGCCGGAAGCGCAAAAAAACCGGGTGCGGATCGTCAGCGCCCTGGTCGGAGGGGGGTTCGGCGGCAAAGAGGACCTGTCCGTCCAGCACCACGCCGCTCTTTTGGCGTGGAAAACGGGTCGCCCGGTCAAGATGCTCTTGGCGCGGCAGGAGAGCATCAACGTCCACCCCAAACGCCATCCCATGTTCATGGACTACACCACGGGCTGCGACGCCGAGGGGCGAATCACGGCGCAGCGCGTCCGCATTCGCACCGATACGGGCGCTTACAGCTCGCTGGGAGGCCCGGTGCTTCAACGCGCCTGCACCCACGCCACCGGACCGTACCGAGTGGGCAGCGTGGATATCGAGGGCATAGGCGTCTACACCAACAACCCTCCGGCCGGGGCGTTCCGCGGCTTCGGCGTCACGCAGTCGGCCTTTGCCGTGGAATGCCAGATGAACCTGCTGGCCGAAAAAACGGGGCTCTCCTACTGGGAAATCCGTTATCGCAACGTCGTGGAGCCGGGGGACGTCCTCGGAAACGGGCAGATCGTGCCGCCCAATACCTCCATCAAGGAGACCCTGCTGGCGGCGAAAGCGGCCTACGAGTCCAGCCTTTACGCGGGCATCGCCTGCGGGCTGAAAAACAGCGGGATCGGGGTAGGCAACCCGGACGTGGGGCGGGTGCGGCTGGAGATTCGGGACGGCAAAACCGTCGTTTACACCAGCGCGGCCTGCATCGGCCAGGGGCTGGCGAGCACCCTGATTCAAATCGTTTCGCACGTGACGGGCCTTCCCATCGGGGCGATCGATTACGTGCGCCCCGATACGTTCACGACGCCGGACTCGGGGACCACGACGGCGTCGCGTCAGACGGTCTTCACCGGCGAGGCCGCGCGCCTTTGCGCGGAGGATCTGAGAACCGACCTCGCTCTGGTCGACGGCGAGACGCCGGAGGAGAAGTTGAGATCTCTGGAGGGCAAAGACTATTACAATGAATACAGTTTCGTGAGCGACCCCATGGGGTCGGACAAACCTCACCCCGTGAGTCACGTGGGGTACAGCTACGCCACCCACGTGGCGGTCCTGGACGAACAGGGCAAAGTCGCCAGGTTTTACGCGTATCACGACGTGGGGCAGGCGATCAACCCCAACTCGGTGGAGGGGCAAATCGACGGAGGCGTCGCTATGGGGTTGGGCTACGCTCTGACGGAGGACTTGAAGCTGGAAAAGGGAGTTCCTCGGGCGAAATACGGCTCGCTGGGAATATGGCGGGCAAACCAGATGCCCGTTATCGAGCGCGTGGTGCTCGACCCGAAGAAGGACGACGGCCTCGCGTTCGGCGCCAAGGGGGTGGGCGAAATCGTTCTGGTGCCGCCCGCTCCGGCCATAGCCCTCGCCTACCGCCGCTTCGACGGAGTTTTTCGCAACAGCCTGCCCTTGGAAAACACCGCGTACAGAAAAAAGAAAGTCGAAAAGGAAATCGAGAAAAAAATCGGCGGTTGACCGCCGCTCAAAATTTGAAACGCGTCGCTTAAAAAACATATCGCTAAAATTAGGAGGAAATTTCAATGCAGACGTTATTCAGGGGGAAACATTTTGTCACGCTCCGCGATTGGACCCAAGACGAGGTCCACACGCTTTTGGACGTTTCTATGGAGCTGAAGCGCGACTTCGCGATGGGCAAAATCAACGACGGCTTGAAGAATCAAACGATATTTCTGATGTTTTTCGAGCAGTCGACCCGCACCCGCAATTCCATGGAGGCGGGGATCACGCAGCTCGGCGGGCACGCCCACTTCCTGGACACCAGCACCATGCAGGTGAGCCACGGCGAGACGGCGAAGGACACGGCCATTATCCTCGGCCGCATGGGGCACGCCATCGCGTGTCGTTATTGCAACTGGGGCTACGGTAACAAATACCTGAACGAGATGGCCAAGTGGTCTCCCGTTCCGATCATGAACCTGCAATGCGACCTCTACCACCCCATGCAGGCCATCGCCGACGTGATGACGATCAAAGAGAAGTTCGGCTGCACGAAGAAGCTGAAGGTCTCGATTATCTGGGCCTACGCCGAGAGCCACAAAAAGCCGATCTCCGTGCCCTTGTCCCAGGTTCTTTTTTTCCCGCGCTTCGGTATGGACGTGGTTCTGGCTCACCCCAAGGGCTGGGAGCTGCCCGACTGGGTCATCGCCGAGGCGAAGGCCAACGCCGAAAAATTCGGAGGCAGCGTGACCGTTACGGACGACGAGGCCTATGCCTACAAGGACGCGCACATCGTCATCCCGAAAAACTGGGGCAACTGGGTGACCGACCAGACCGGCCTGACGGCCACCGGCGCGGTGAAGGTGGTGGACGACAAGCTGATGGCCCACAAATCCTGGAAGTGCACGGAGGAAAAGATCGCCACGGCCGACAGGGATGTGGCCTACATGCACGCGCTCCCCGCCGATCGCGACAACGAAGTCGAGGACTCCGTCATCGACGGCCCTCACTCCATCGTTTACGACGAGGCGGAGAACCGCCTGCACACCGCCAAGGCCGTCATGGCTCTGACCATGGGCGGCAGGGGAAAATAAGCCCTCTGGGTCGAGCCGGGTATCGGCTGGAGATTTCGATGTCCAAATTCAGGGTGATAGGCAAGTCCGTGCCTCGCTTGGACGGCATGCATAAAGCGACGGGACGGATGCGTTTCGTGGGAGATTACGACGTCCCGGGACACTGGGTGGGGGGCATCGTCCGATCCGACGTTCCCCGCGGGGTCCTCAAGGGGTTCGTCAAAGACCCCGCGTTCGAGTGGTCGAAAGTCGTTTTCGCGACGTCTGGGGACGTTCCGGGCGAAAATTTCGTCCATATCGTGCGCGACGATTATCCGGTCCTCGCAGAAAAACGCGTCTCTTACGTTACGGAGGCCTTGGCGCTGATAGCGGCTCCGGACGAAAAAACGCTTCGCGCGGCGCTGGCGGCGGTCAAACCGGAGATCGAACGCCTGCCCGCCGCCTTGACGCCGGAAGAAGGGCTCGAGGCGAAAGTGAAGGTCTGGGGCGAGGACAACATCCTGGACGAGTATCACGTCGACTGCGGCGACGTGGAAAAGGGGTTCGCCGAGGCCGACGTGATCGTCGAGGGCACGTACGAGACCGGGCTTCAGGAACAAATGTACCTGGAACCCCAGGGAGCCGTCGCTATCCCTCATGAAGACGGGACGATCGAGATCGTTCTCTCGGTTCAGTGCCCTTATTACGTCCATAACGCGGCGGTTCACGCGCTCGGGCTTCCGAAAGAAAAGGTCCTGATCCGCCAGCCCGCCACGGGGGGAGGCTTCGGCGGCAAGGAGGACTATCCCTCCATGATGGCCGTATGGTGCGGTCTGTTGGCAATGAAGGCCGGCCGCCCCGTCAAGCTGATCTACGATCGCGAGCAGGATCTCCAGGTCACGCCCAAACGCCACCCCTCGAAAACGCGCCACAAAATGGGCCTAAAAAAAGACGGCTCGATCACGGCCATGGAAATCGACGTTCTGCTAGACGGCGGGGCCTATACGACGCTGACCCGGGTGATCCTGCAGCGCGCCACCCTGCACGCCGCCGGCGTATACAAGGTCTCCAACGTGAAAATTCGCGGGCGGGCCGTCGCCACCAACACGCCGCCCACGGGGGCCTTTCGCGGCTTTGGCGCGCCTCAGGCGTTTTTCGCCGTCGAGCGCCATATAGACAAGGCCGCCTCTCTGCTGGGTATGGACCCCCTGGATCTGCGCGTCAAAAACCTGCTCCATAACGGGGATTCATTCCCCTATCGCCAAAGGATGGAGCAGGGCGTCAACGCCGAGGCCGTGCTTTCCCGAGCCGCGGCTCTGTCCGGCTATCGCGAAAAGCGCGCGCGCTACGCGGCGGAGCGGGAGCAAAACAGGCGCGTCCGGCGGGGAATCGGCCTCTCCGTCGTCATGCACGGCGGCGGCTTTACCGGAAGCGGCGAGGACAGCATGGGTTCCATCGTCCGAATCGATTTCGAAGACGACTGGTTCCGCGTACTCTCCAGCAGCGTGGAGATGGGGCAGGGGTCGGCCACCATATTGCCCATGATCGCGGCCGAGACGCTGGGCGTGGAGCTGGAGAACGTGACGGCTCCGCCCGCGGACACGAACCTCGTCCCCAACAGCGGCCCGACGGTCGCCTCGCGCACCACGATGTTCGTCGGCGCGACGACTTACGATGCCTGCCTGAACATGACCGCGAAACTCGGGGAGTTTCTGGCGGAGGAAAACGACTGCTCGGCCTCCGAGGTCCTGTGGGAATGGGAAAAGGGACAGTACGCCGTCAAGGGCAAAACGGTTCCGATCCTGGAGGCCGCCCGAAATTTCGTCGCCCAGCGAGGCCAGCTGAGTTCCGAGGGAACTTACAAGGGGCCGGAGTCGGAAAACCTCTGGGACGACGGGAAATTTTCGGGAGACGCTTACAAGGGCTACTCCTGGCTCGCCACGGTCGTCGAACTCGAGGTGGACATGGACACCTACGAGGCCAACCCGATCGACGTCGCCGCGGTCGCCGAGATCGGCCGCGTCATCCATCCCTCGCTCGCCGCGGGGCAAATCGCCGGCGGGGTTCTGCAAAGCATCGGATGGGCCCATATCGAGGACCTCACGATCACGCCCGAAGGCCGATACAGCACGTCGCACATGAGTTCGTACCTGGTTCCGACGACCCTCGACACCCCCAGATGGACCATCGAGACGATAGAGGATCCCTGCCCCGCCGGAGGCTTCGGCGCGAAGGGCATGGGAGAAATGCCCTGCAACGGCAGCGCTCCCGCGTTTCTGTCGGCGCTCGACAACGCCCTCGGCGTTTTTGCCGATAGAATTCCGGCAACCGGCGAATATCTTTTCGGTTTGCTGATGGACAAGCGCGCCGAAAACGAAGGCGAAAGCGAAAAAACGAGGTCGGATTTGGATGCGTATTGAACTTACCGTAAACGGAATTTTGCGATCTGTGGACGTGGACCCCATGACGAGGCTCCTGGATATTCTTCGAGACGACCTTCGCCTCACGGGGACCAAAGAAGGCTGCGGCGAGGGCGAATGCGGAGCCTGTTCCGTCGTCATGAACGGCAAGGTCGTGACCTCGTGCCTGGTTCCGGCGATGCAGGTCGGGGGGAGCGAGATTTTGACCATCGAGGGCATCGGCACGCTGGAGGCTCCCAGCGAGCTTCAGGTCATCTTCAACGAAGAAGGGGCTATCCACTGCGGTTTTTGTACGCCGGGCATGATCGTGGCCTCTCACGATCTGCTCGAAAAAAACCCTGACCCCGACCTGAGCGCGATCCGCCGGGAGCTTTCGGGCAATATATGCCGCTGCACCGGGTATGAAAAAATCTACAACGCCGTGATCCGAGCGGCAAAGGAGAGCTACGGACGCAAGCCGAAACCCCGGCCGAAACCCGCGGCCGGCGGACGCCCTTCCTTCACCTCGGAGGAGTCGTCGAGGTATTTTTCTCCCGCCACGCTGGACGAAGCTTTGGAGATCCTGAAACGGAATCCGGGGACGCCGATCCTCGCGGGGGCCACGGATATCGTCGTCGACCTTCGCGGGGGCCGCGCGACGGACGAGCGCGCGATGGACGTTTTCGGCCTGCCGGAGCTGCACAAAATCTACAAAGGAGACGACGGGTTCATCCACATCGGCAGCTGCGCCACCAACGACGAACTGGAGGGCGACCCTCTGATCAACGAGTTTTTGCCGGCTCTCGCCCACTGTGCCGGACGCTGTGGCGGTCCCGCGGTCCAAAATCGCGCCACCGTCGGAGGGAACCTCTGCACAGCCAGCGGCGCGGGTGACCTGCCCGTGGTTCTTCTGGTCCTGGACGCGTACGCTCTCTTGGCGAGCGCGGAAGGGGAAGAACGCGTCCGGACCGAAGACTTCGTGATCCAATACCGCCGGACGGCCATCGGGCCCGACCAGCTCGTCAAGGAGATCCTGATCCCCATCCCCGCGGCCGGGTCGAAGCAGGTATTTTTCAAAAGAGGCTCCCGTAAGGCCCTGACCCTTTCCCGGGCGTCCCTGGCGGCCTATCTGGAACTCGACGGAAATAAAGTGCGCCGGCTGCGCCTGGCGGCGGGAAGCATGTCCCCGATTCCGAGGCGTCTCAAAGAAACGGAGGCCGCGCTGATCGGAGAAACGCTGGACGCGCCGTTCATTCACAGGGCCGCGCGTCTGGCTTCGGAGGAAATCTCCCCCCGAAGGCAGGCCGCCTACCGGAAAAACATCACGGGCAATCTGACGCGCCGCTTTTTTGAAGAGACCGTATTGGGAGGCGGAGGTTTTTGAGCGACCCCGTACAGGCCGTCGTCCTGGCGGCGGGGCGTTCGACGCGGATGGGGAGGCAAAAACTCCTGATGCCCTTCGGGGGCGAACCGATCCTTGACCGGGTGCTTCGGACCGTGACGGCCTGCGGGTTCGAAAAAACCATCGCCGTCGTTTCGCGGGAAACGGAGGGCCTCTTGTCCCCGGTCCGCGGAGTGATTTACCTCATCAACCCCGATCCTGACAGGGGGCAGGACAGTTCTTTTCGCCGCGGGCTCAAGGCGCTGGACGATGGTTCCTCCTTCGCGCTTTTTCTAGGGGACAAGCCCCTGATCACGGCATCGCAGATTCAGGATTTGAAACGCCGTTTCCTGGATTCCCCCAAAAGCGCCCTCGTGCCGCAAAGAGATGGAGTTCCAGGACATCCCGGTTTTTATGAACCTTTGTGGCGCGAGCGTTTTTTACGCCCGGGGGCGGCCCGCGCGACGCTTTTTCGCTACGCCGACGACGTCCAGTGGACGCCGGGTCACGAAAGCTGTTTTTTCGACGTCGACACCCCGGAAGACTATCGGCGTCTTGAATCAAACGTTCAAACTTATTTTGGGAGGACTGACTCATGATAGACCTGACGATGAATGAAGACAACCTGAAACGCTCCGTGGAGCTGGCCAGGAAGCGCAACGTTTTGATCCCCACGTTCAAGCAGATGAAGAACCCCGACGCCCACACCCCGGCCAAGATCAAAGAAAAGCTGAAACAAACCGGGCTTTGGGACGTGGACCCGGCGAACCTTTTCCGCATCACGTGGAAGAACCAACCCCAGAGCTCGGGGGGGCTCTTCGGCTCCGTCAACGCCTTCGAGCTGCCGCGCGAGATCACGGGGGTGAAGGCGCGCATTTTCGCCCTCTGCGGAAAGTGGTTTCCGACGGGAGCCCACAAGGTCGGCGCGAGCTTCGGCTGCCTGGCGCCGCGCCTGGTGACGGGACAGTTCGACCCGACGAGGCACAAGGCCGTATGGCCCTCGACCGGCAACTACTGCCGCGGAGGGGCCTACAATGCGCAGCTCCTAGGCTGCGAGTCGGTGGCGATTCTGCCGGAGGGCATGAGCAAGGAGCGCTTCGAGTGGCTCAAGACCGTCGCGGGCGAGATCATCGCCACCCCCGGCACGGAGAGCAACGTCAAAGAGATCTACGACAAGGTGGCGGAGATTCGCGCCACTCGCCCCGAGGCCATGATATTCAACCAGTTCGAGGAGATGGGCAACCACCTGTGGCACTACACGGTCACGGGCAGCGCGATGGAGGAGCTTTTCAACGAGGTGAGGGGACCGAAAGACCGTTTCGCCGGCGCGGTCGTGACCTCCGGGTCGGCGGGGACGACCGCCGCGGGCGACTACTTGAAGGAGGTTTTTCCTCACTCGAAGTTCGGGGTGGGAGAGGCGCTCCAATGCCCAACCTTGATCTGGAACGGGTTCGGCGACCATCGTATCGAGGGAATCGGCGACAAGCACGTGCCCTGGGTCCACAACGTCAAGAACACCGACCTGGTGTTCGCCGTGGACGACAGCGCCTGCATGGCGATGATCCGGTTCTGCAACGAGCTGGAGGGGAAAAAATACCTGAAAAGCATCGGGGTGAAGGACGCGGACGTCGAAAAATTGTCCCTGATGGGCATCTCCGGCGCGGCCAACGTGGCGATGGCGATCAAAATGGCAAAGTACTACGAACTCGCGGAGCACGACATTATTTTAACGGTGTTCACCGACTCCATGGAGATGTACGGCTCCCGCCTTGCGGAGATGAACCAGGCGACAGGAGCTTACACGGAACGACAGGCGGCCGTCGACCACAATCGATGGGTTTTGGGCATGGGCGTCGACGGAATGCAGGAGCTCTCGTACTACGACCGCAAGCGCATCCACAACCTGAAGTACTACACCTGGGTGGAGCAGCAGGGCAAGACCTCCGATGAGCTGAACGCCCAGTGGTACGACCGCGATTACTGGGAAAACATCCACAGGATGGCCGACGCCGTCGACGAAAAAATCGACGCCTTCAACAAAATGACGAATCTGGACGAATAGCGTCGCGGCAGCTATCGCCCGGCTCGTGCGATAAAGCCGGAGACTCGCCGAGGCAGCTCTGCCGAGGCGGCTCTATATCACACACTTTAAGGAGGGTTACACATGTTTGAAAGGAATGTATCGGGCAAGAACGCATCGGAAAAGAACGTATCGAGAGGAAAATGGAAAAGTGTGGTTTTGGCGTTTTTGTTGGTCTGTCTGCTGGGCACGGGGGCGTGGAGCGCGCCGATCAAGATCGCTTTCGTCGTCCCCAGCACTCGGGACGACATGGCTTGGAGCCAGGCTATGTACGAGGGGATCGTCGCCGTTCAGAAAAAACTGGGCGAGGCGAACCTGGAGCTTTCCATCAGCGAGCGCCTCGGCAACCCGGTGGACGCCGCCGCGGCCATCCGCCAGTACGCCTCGCAGGGCTACGACATCATCATCGCCCACGGCACTCAATATCAAAGTCTTCTGAACGACATCGCCCCCGACTTCCCCGAGACCTCGTTCGCCTACGGCACGGGATACGCCACCAACCATCCCAACATCTTCGCTTACGACCCCCAGGCCCAGGAAGGCGCTTATCTGGGAGGCATGATCGCCGGCCTTATGACGAAGAGCGGCGTCATCGGCCTGGTGGGCCCCGTCGAGGCGGGCGACGCCATCAAGTACAACAAGGGCTTCGAAATGGGCGTCAAGGCCGTCAATGACAAGGCCGTCGTCCGCACCGCCTACACGGGGTCCTTCAACGACCTGGTGGGGGCCGGGGACATCGCCAAAACGGCCATCAAGGGCGGCGCGGACTTCCTCAGCGGATCCTCGCAGCAGAGCGTCGGGGCCGTGAAGGCCGCGGCCGAAACGGAGGGCGTCTACTGGATCGCCACCGACCTCAACATGAAGGACATCGCGCCGAAGACCGTTCTGGCGGCGCAGGTCTACAGGTTCGAGATCGTCGTGCAGGAGATGATCGACTCCCGCGAAAAAGGCGTGTTGGGCGGAAGGGCCATCCCTCTCACTTTTGGCAACGGCTATATCGAAATGCAGGTCAACCTTCCGCTTCCGCCGGACGTCGCCGAGAAGGTCGAAAAAGCCAAAGCGGATATCGCCAGCGGCGCCTTGAAAATCGAGATCGATTGATCGGGGCCCAGCACCGGGTGTCCCGGGAGAGGAGCGAGGGCAATGGCGGAACAGATCAAACTCCTTGAGATGAAGGGAATCACAAAACGCTTCCCGGGCGTTCTGGCGTGCGATTCCGTAGATCTCGAACTTCACGCGGGCGAGGTTCTGGCCTTGCTCGGAGAGAACGGCGCCGGGAAAAGTTCTCTGATGAATATCCTTTACGGCTTGTACAAGCAGGACAGCGGACAGATTCTGATCAATGGGAGCGAAGTGACGTTCGACAGCCCGCTGCAGGCCTTCACCCTAGGCATCGGAATGGTGCATCAGCATTTTATGCTGGTGCCGAACCTGACGGTGACCGAAAACGTCGCCCTGGGGCTCTGCCACGACCGCACCTTTGCTTTGAACTTGGGCGAAGTGCGCCGCAAGATCGTGGACGTCTCTCGGAAGCACGGCCTGGCGATTCACCCCGACGCCTTCGTGTGGCAGCTTTCGGTTGGAGAACAGCAGCGGGTCGAACTGGTGAAGGCTCTGGCGCTCGGCGCCAACCTCCTGATCATGGACGAGCCGACCGCGGCCCTGACGCCCCAGGAGGCCGACGAACTCCTGGATCTGCTGCGGGACATGACGAAGCGAGAATGTTCCGTCATCTTCATCAGCCATAAGCTGAACGAGGTCCGAAAGGTCAGCGATCGCGTCATCGTGCTGCGAGGCGGCGGGAAAGTCTACGACGGGCCGACCCGCGAGCTGTCCGACTCGGAATTGGCCGGGCGCATGGCCGGAAAAGAGTTGGGTCAGGCGGCGGCGCGCGCGCCTCAACCCCTCGGGGAGCCCGTGCTCGACATCGTGGACCTCCACGCCCGCGGCGACCGAGGCGTCAAAGCCCTGAACGGCGTCAGCTTCAGCGTGCGCAAGGGCGAGATTTTCGGCCTGGCCGGGGTTTCCGGCAACGGGCAAAGAGAGCTGGCGGAGGTCGTAAACGGCCTCCGCAGGGTCGACAGCGGCAACATCCTGCTGGACGGCCGCGACGTCGCCAACTGCTCTCCGCTTCATATTATCGGGCAGGGCATGGGTTATATTCCCGAAAATCGCATTCACGAGGGGACCATTCCCCCGTTTTCGATCCGGGAGAACCTGATCCTGAAGGATTACGACACGGACAAGATGTCGGTGCACTGTTTTCTGAGCATGGACAAAACCCGGTGTTTCGCCTCGGACCTTATCTCTTCCTTTAGGATCAAGACGCCGGACATGGAGACGAACTGCGCCTCCCTTTCCGGCGGAAATATCCAAAAGGTCATCCTGGCCCGCGAGATCACGCGCAATCCCAAGGTTCTGGTCGCCGTGTACCCCATTCGGGGGCTGGATCTGGGCGCGACGGAAAACGTGCACGAACAGTTGTTGCGCATCAGCGAGGCCGGGACGGCCGTGCTTTTGATTTCGGAGGAATTGGACGAGCTGCTTGCCTTGTGCGACCGGATCGGGGTCATTTACGAGGGCCGCGTCATGAAGGTGCTGGAGGCGCGCAAAACCGACAAACAGGAGCTGGGGCTCCTCATGGCGGGGGTAGAAAGCCCTTCGGAGATAGAAAGCCCTTCATGCCCCGATGAGCGCTCCATCGAACTCGAGGAGGTTTCGACATGAAAAAAACTTACGTGATCTACAATATCGCTGTCGTTCTCGTCGCCCTCCTGATCGCTCTTTTGATCGGCGCGGCGCTTTTCGCCGTGGCCGGGGGCAACCCGATAACGGCCTATAAAGTCATGCTCACCGAACCTCTGAGGGGGGCCTTCGGCGTCACCGAGACGCTGGTGCGCGCCGCGCCCCTGATGTTGGTGGGCGTGGGCGTCGCCGTTTCCTTCCGGAGCGGCATCCTGAATATCGGGGGCGAAGGGCAAATTTTGATGGGCGCCGTGTCGGGCGCTTTCATAGGTCTGTCTCTGCCGGGGCTTCCGAAGTTTCTGCTGGTTCCCTTGATTTTTCTCGCGGCTTTTGCCGGCGGCGCGCTGTGGGGCGGCATCGCGGGCTGGCTGCGGGCCTACCTGGGCGTCAACGAGATTTTGAGCACCGTCATGCTGAACTACATCGCCATACAGCTCTACACGTATCTTTTGCGCGCGCCGCTGATCGACCCCCAGGAACTGGCCTACGGGACGGGTATTCCCCAGACCGCGCAGCTGACGCGCAACGCGTGGCTGGAGCGCCTGATCCCCGGCATGAGGCTCCACACGGGCCTGATCTACGCGATAATCATCGCCGTGCTGGTTTATCTGCTTTTATGGAAAACCACCCTGGGCTACAGGATGCGCGTCTGCGGGGCCGAGCCCTTGGCGGCCCGCTACGCGGGCATGAACGTGTCGCGCTACCTGCTCCTGGCGATGCTTCTCGCGGGAGGGCTCGCGGGGCTGGCCGGCGCCGTGGAGCTTTGCGGCGTCCACCGGCGCGCGCTCGAAGCGCTTTCCGCGGGCTACGGGTTCAGCGGCATCGTCGTGGCGCTTTTCGGCGGCCTTCATCCCCTGGGGATCATCCCGGCCTCCGCGCTTTTCGGCCTTCTGATCGTGGGCGCGGATATGATGCAGCGGGCCGTCACCATTCCGGCCCATATCATCCTGGCGATACAGGGGCTCATCATTCTGGCGGTCGTATCGAGCGCGCTTTTCATCACCCATCGGGGCATAAGGGAGAAAATTCTGGGCCGTTTCGGCTGGAAAGAGGAGGTGCATTGACGTGGAGTGGGCGGATTTGGTCTCCGGCGTTCTGGCCGCCGCCATCCCCATGGCCGTGCCGCTCCTGCTGGTGGGTTTGGGAGAGATGTTTGACCAGCGTGCGGGAATGTTCAACCTGGGGGCCGAGGGCATCATGATGATGGGTGCGTTCGTCGCTTTTTTCATCGACCTGAAACTGCAAACACCTTGGCTGGGTCTTTTGGCCGCACTCCTGGTCGGCGCGGCCTTCGGCCTGCTGATGGGCCTGGTCTGCGTGACCTTTCGTTCTCCGCAGGGAATCGCGGGGATAGGAATTTACATGTTGGGCTGGGGGCTTTCGGGAACGCTTTTTCGCGTCTACGTCGGCGGCCCCACGCCGATTCAGGGCATCGCGTCGCTCAACCTATCCTCGCTCCGGGGCGTTCCCTACGTCGGCTCCGTACTGGCCGTGCTGAACCCGATGGACTACGCCGCGTTTTTCCTGATCCCCTTGTCGGGATGGCTGCTCTTCAAGACGGCCTGGGGCCTCAAGGCGCGCGCTGTGGGAACGACGCCCCGCGCCGCCGACACCTTGGGCATCGGCGTCTCCCGCGTCCGTTATCAGTGCGTCGTCTTGGGCGGGGCTATGGCGGGGCTGGCCGGCGCTTATCTGTCGGTCTGTCAGGCGAAGATGTTCGCCGACAACATCACGGCGGGGCGAGGCTTTATCGCCGTGGCCCTCGTGTACTTCGGACGCTGGTCGCCCTGGGGCGTGGCCGTCGGCGCGGCGATTTTCAGCCTCGCCGTGGCGGCGCAGCGCCTGATCCAGTTCTATGGGGCCAAGTTTCCTTACGAGCTGGCGCTGGTCATCCCTTACGTCCTCGTTATCGTCGTGCTCGCCTGTTCGCGCAATCGCGACAAAAGCGAACCCACGGCGCTGGGGAAACCCTATTACAGAGAATATAGGGGATAATCGATCTTAAAGACATTTTGGAGTTTGAGAAAATCAAACACAGGGGGGATATGAAATATGGCACAGAATCGCGTAGCCGACAGGATGAGCCTGCTGCACACGGAATCCGCTTTCAGTATCATGGCTCGGGCCAACGCTTTGGAGGCTCAAGGCAAGAGCGTCGTTCACTTGGAAATCGGACAGCCGGACTTCAAGACGCCGCAGAACATCATTGACGCCGCCTGCAAAGCCTTGAACGAAGGAAAAACCGGCTATACTCCCACGGCGGGGATCATTCCGCTGAGAGAAGCTATCGCGGAGCATTGCCGCGCGTATAAAAAAGTGGAGGCCGACATGGAGAATGTGGTGGTGGTGCCGGGCGGCAAACCCATTATGTTCTATACCCTGTTGATGTTGGCCCAGCCCGGCGACGAGGTGATCTACCCCAATCCCGGGTTTCCCATCTACGAATCGGTAATCAAATTTTCCGGAGCGAAGCCGGTCCCCATGCCGCTCCTTGAGAAAAACGACTTCCGCGTCGACCTGAAGCAACTGGAGCGCGACATCAACGAAAAAACCCGGTTGATCGTCATCAACAACCCCGGCAATCCCACGGGGGGAATGCTCTCCCGAGAGGACATTCTGGCCGTCGCCGACATGGTGCGCGGCAAGGGGATCTATATCATGTCCGATGAAATTTACGACAGGATCGTCTTCGAAGGTCAGCCGCTTTCCATCGCTTCTTTGCCGGGAATGAAGGATCACACCATCATCCTGGACGGGTTTTCCAAGACGTTCTCCATGACCGGCTGGAGGCTCGGCTTCGGCGTGATGAACAAGGAACTGGCCGATCACATGACGATGTTGATGGCCAACTCCAACTCCTGCGCCGCGTCCATGACCCAGTGGGCGGCGATCGAGGCGCTGCAAGGCCCCCAGGACCCCGTGCGAAAAATGGTGGCGGCCTTCAAAGAAAGGCGCGACTATCTGATAGAGGCGCTGAACAAAATCGACGGCGTCCACTGCGTGATGCCCCAGGGCGCTTTCTACGCTTTTCCCAACATTTCCTCGTTCGGGCTGACTTCCGCCGAATTTGCGAGCCGCCTGCTGGAAGACGGGGGAGTGGCGGCGGCTGGAGGCACGGCTTTCGGCGACTTCGGGGAGGGCTTTATCCGGCTTTCCTACGCCAATTCCCTGGAAAATCTTAAAATCGCCGTAGAGCGCATCGCCCAATTCACCCGAACGTTCAAGGCTTGAAGATTTGAGGGCTTAAGTACTTGAAGTAAAGGCGGGAGGCCGGACGATCGCCGCGTCGTCGGGCCTCCCGCCCCTTGGGGTTTCGCTTACCCTTTTTTGAACTTTCCCGTCTCCAGAAACGAGACGATCGCCTCCACGGTATCCGATCGCCAGTGAAGCCATTCATGAGGGCACGGCATCAGGATTTCGTCCGCCACCTTCACGTTCACGCCCCGGACCGATTCCAACGTAACGAGCCCGTCGTTGTCCCCCCGCAGGAGCATCTTTCTCACGGGGTCCGGTCGGGTGCCCGCGATAATGCCCACCTCGGGGGCGGGCAGGTTGAGCGGCGGAGAGATTTCGGGCCCCGGTTCCGAAAGGTCCGGCAGGCTTCCGAAAAGGCGACGCAGACGCGGCGCGACCCGCAGCGCCCGATTGCCGTGACGGGAGCCCTTGTTGGGCGTTCCCATCAGAACTACCCTCCCCAACCCCTCGACGACGTGCCGGGACAGATAATCACGGACCACCAGCCCTCCCATGCTGTGCGCCGCAAAATGGACGACGCGATCCTCCGGCAGGCGCTGGGCGTCCAGGTACTCCGCCAGAAGTTCGCCGCACGCCCTGACGTCCCGAAACGTGGTCGGCAGGTTGGGGGCGAACGTGACATATCCCCGGCGTTTCAGTTCTCGCGAGAGATAACGCATGTTCCACCCTTGCCTCATGAATCCGTGAACCAATACAACGCAACGCTCCATCGTCGGCTACCTCGTACGGATACTCGATTTCATCGTTCGCCGGAGAGCCCGCGGCATAACACGTCGGCCATGAGGCGATGTCCCTCCGGCGTTGGGTGCAGGCCGTCGATGTAAAGTTCGCGATTCCGCTCCGCGTCGGAAAACGCCTGAAAAGCCGATCGAAAATCGATGACCGGAATCGTGAAAACACCGGCGAAAAGGCGCAGCCATTCCGCGTATTCGTCGCCGACGTTCTGCGCGTGGACGGCATCCGCCAGGGTCGCCCAGTCGGGTCGAATGTTAAGGGCGTCGATCGGAGGAGGCGTCCCTATGAGGGGCACGGCGCCGAGAGCGATCACCTGATGCGCCAGGGCCGACATATTGGCCTTGGCCGACTCCGCCGTTCCGCTTATAAAAATATCGTTGCTGCCGCCCATCAGCAACACCTTATCGGGAGAATGCATCGTCATCTCGTCTCGAAGACGCGCCAGCATCCCTCCCGTCGTGTCGCCGTTGACGCCGCAGTTGACGAGCTCCATTTTTGTCCGTTCAGCGACCAGAGAACCCCACGTATCCCGACGGGAAACGCCGAATCCGTAAGTCAGGCTGTCTCCCAGGCAAACAATTTTTATCGGCAATTGAACGAAACGCCCCTCCCGCATCGAGCTAATATCATTTGCCGCCTGATTATAAAACGCGCCCTCATCAAATGTCCAGCCTATTGCCTAATTCGCGAGATGAATTTGCGAAAGTATAACTGAAAGCAGTATTGTAAGGTATTTATGAACTTGATAGGTATTCACCAAAAGGTGCAAAGTTGTCTCTCGGAAAACGAGGTTACTGTGGAAGACTTGCTAAAAACTGAAATTCTCAACAAGAATATTCATGCCTGCGGAACAAAGGTTACACGGACTCCGAGATTATCCTGGCTCTAATTAAAAATTTCACGCTTAAATCAAACACTTAAGTGACAGCAAGCCTTTACAGTGCCTGATGCGTCTGCCTTGGACTGAATCGCCGTAGGAGTTGACACACATGAAATCATGGGGTATCATTACGGCATACTAATTCTTATTAAATAGCTATGTAATATATATTTATAATATGCCAAAGAAAAGGGTGACGAAGATGAGATTGTTCGAAAGGGTCTGTAGCAATATGCGAATGCCGATGACACGCTTTCAGGACGCCTGCGCTTTTCAATGTTGTACGCGGAATTTACCTCCGTTTTAACGGTATTTTCACGCGAATTGCATCAAAATAAGCAGGTGATCTTGGAAGCTTCTGGTGGAGTTTCCATTTTTTTTCGATTTTTATTCCGACAGCCCGCGCGCAGACTCCGAAGGGAGGAGCAAATCCGACCGGTACGACGCCGGAGGAAATTCTAGAATGCGGCAAAGATGTCACGGAGGTAATAAAACAACTCAGAACGCCTTCAACCACAAAGCGTTTCAAAAAAAGGACGGTAGTCGGGCAACATGGTTCGCGGAGGAAAGGGCGTCGCTTTTGCCGCTTCCGCTGAATCCATTTGAAATGGCTGAGTGGAAA
>JAISQE010000172.1 GCA_031274425.1 Synergistaceae bacterium
TCACAGACGAGTGACGATCGACAGCAAGGCACTTGACAATCATTGCGATTCGCTTTAGAATTCCAAACTGTTTTCAGGAAAAATTTTGGGAAAGGGGCAAACGAACGTGACGAAGCGAATGGAACGGCCGAGCGGCAGAGATGTCGTCGGCTTTGAACTGAATCTCCTCCTCGGACTTTGCACGCACGCGGATTCCCTTTTCTTTGGATCGGCGCTTTTAGGCGTTTAGCAGAGTCGAAAAGCGAAAGACAAGACGAAAAGCGGGGATCCGGACGGCAGGTTCGGGTCCCCGCTTCTTTTTCGTTTATTTTATAAGAGGGTGGTCGTGATGGGTAACACGGAAAACAGGATTCGCATTTTTGACACCACGCTGCGCGACGGGGAGCAGGCGGCTGGGGGGAACCTGAACGTCGCGGAAAAACTGCAGATTGCCCGCCATCTTGGGAAGCTGGGCGTCGACGTCATCGAGGCCGGGTTTCCCGCGGCGTCGCCCGGGGATTTCACCTGCGTCGAGGCCATCGCTCGGGAGGTTCCGGAATCCGTCATCGCGGGGCTCTCCCGCACGAAGGAGGAGGATATCCGCGTCTGCGCCGACGCGTTGAAGGGCGCGGCGCGGCGGCGCATCCACACTTTCATCGCCACAAGCCCCATCCACATGGAGCACAAACTCAGGATGACGCCCGACGAGGTGTTGAAGGAAATCCGGTTTGCCGTTTCCCTGGCGCGGGAGTTGGTGGAGGACGTGGAATTTTCCGCGGAGGACGCCAGCCGGTCGGAGCTGCCTTTCCTGATAGAGGCGTTCAAAACAGCCGCGGCGGCGGGAGCCGCGACTTTAAACATCCCCGACACCGTGGGCTACGCCACGCCCGAGGAGTTTGGGGACTTCTGCCGGTCGATCATCGAGGGCGTGGGGCCGGAGTTCGTCTACTCCGTGCACTGCCACAACGACCTGGGGCTTGCCGTCGCCAACTCCCTCGCCGCCGTCCGGGCGGGCGCCCGCCAAATCGAGTGTACGATCAACGGTCTGGGCGAGCGCGCGGGCAACGCCTCCCTCGAAGAGGTCGTCATGGCGCTGAAAACTCGTTCCGACCGGTACGGCCTCGACACGAACCTGGACACGACGAGGCTGCATTCCACCAGCGCCCTGGTGTCTCGGCTTTCGGGAATACAAGTTCCTCCCAACAAGGCCATCGTCGGCGCTAACGCCTTCGCGCATCAGGCGGGCATCCACCAGCACGGAGTCATGGCGAACCCGCTGACCTACGAAATCATGAAGCCCGAGGACGTGGGCGCGTCCGGAAGCGAGCTGGTGCTGGGCAAACACTCCGGCCGTCATGCTTTTCGCGACCGCATCGAGCAGTTGGGTTACGCCCTGACCCCCGAGCAGGGGGAGGTGGCGTTCGGGCTTTTCAAAAAGCTCTGCGACAGCAAGAAAAACGTCTCCGACGAGGACATCGCCGCTTTGATCGCCGACGAGATCTTGCTGACCTCCGGCGAAAACCTGTACGACCTCAAACATTGCTCGGTCAAAACCGGTGAAGGCCCCACCCTGGCCGTCGTCACGCTGCGCAACGGAAAAGGCGACATCAGCGACGCCGCAACGGGCAACGGCCCCATCGACGCCGCCTACCGGGCGATTCGCCGGGCCATCGATCTGGAGCCCGAGCTGCTCAGCTTCAACATCAAAGCGACCAGCGACCGTTCGGACGCCCTGGGAGAGACCACGGTCGTTCTCAGGTCCGGCGCGGTCACGGCACCGGGAAGAGGCGTCAGTACGGACGTCATAGAGTCTTCCGTCAAGGCGTTCGTCAACGGGGTCAACCGTCTTCACGTGCTGGCGTCCGCAAAAGGCGTCGAGCTTGCAAAAAAGGCCAAAAATCATTACGAATGAGGGGGTAGTTTAAAATGAGCGCTTATACCATGGCGGAGGCTATTATCGCCGCGCACAGCAAGGATCCCGTCGCGGCGGGAAACATCTGCGAGGTGAAGGTCGATTTCGCGTTCGCGAACGACATTACCGCGCCGCCCGCGATCAAGGAGTTCGCCAATATGGGGGCCGAAAAGGTTTTCGACGCGCAGCGCTGCGCGATTTTGCCTGACCACTTCACCCCGAACAAGGACATCGCCTCCGCGGAGCAGTCGAAGATCAGCAGGGAGTTCGCGCGTCGACAGGGAATGCTTTACTGGGAGGTGGGCCGCGTTGGGGTGGAGCACGCCTTTTTGCCCGAACAGGGGTATATTTTGCCGGGGGAGATTATCCTGGGCGCCGACAGCCACACCTGCACCGGCGGGGCGCTGGGCGCTTTGGCGACGGGGGTCGGCTCCACGGACCTGGCGGCGGCCTGGGCGCTGGGCACGACGTGGCTGCGCGTGCCGGAGACCTGTCGCGTCGACTTCGAGGGCAACCTTTCTCCCTGGGTCGGGGGCAAAGACCTGATTCTTTCCGCTATCGGAAAACTGGGGGTCGAGGGCGCGCGCTACATGGCGCTCGAGTTTCATGGGGGCGCGCTCTCCAAACTGCCGCTGGACGGGCGCATGACGATGGCGAACATGGCCATCGAGGCCGGGGGAAAAGCCGGGCTGTTCGTCCCCGACGAGACGGTGTCGGCCTACGTGGGAAAGCGCGCGAAACGCGGACACAACCCCGTTCTCCCCGATAAAACGGCTTCCTACGCGAAAAAAATATCCATCGACCTGGACAAGTTGGAGCCCGTTGTGGCGCTTCCCCATCTCCCGGAAAACGTGAAGCCCGCCAAAGAGTGCAAGGACATGAACATCGACCAGGTGTTCATCGGTTCCTGCACCAACGGGCGGATAACCGACATCGAGCAGGCGGTGGGCATTCTGAAGGGCCGCAAGGTGCACGATCGCGTGAGGCTGATCGTCATTCCCGCCTCCTACGAGGTCTACAACGCATCGCTGGACAGGGGATACATCCGCGCTCTCACCGAGGCCGGGGCGGTGGTCTGCACCCCCACCTGCGGCCCCTGCCTGGGCGGTTATATGGGGATTCTGGCCGCGGGGGAGCGCTGCGTCTCGACCAGCAACCGCAACTTCGTCGGACGTATGGGCAGCCCGAAAAGCGAAATCGTCCTGGCGGGGCCGATGGTCGCCGCGGCAAGCGCCATCCTCGGCCGGGTCGCGGACCCGCGCGAAGTTTAGCCGGCGAATAAAAAAATTTTAGGAGTGGATACGGATGAAAACGATCTTAACGGGCAAAGTCTGGAAATATGGCGACAACGTCGACACGGATGTCATCATCCCGGCGCGATACCTTTCCACCAGCGTACCGAAGGAACTGGCCCCCCACTGCATGGAGGATATCGACGAAACCTTCGCGAAGAACGTGCAAAAGGGCGACATCATCGTCGCGGGCAACAACTTCGGCTGCGGTTCGAGCCGCGAACACGCCCCCATCGCCATCGCCGGGGCGGGGATATCTTGTGTCGTCGCGGCCTCTTACGCCCGCATTTTTTTCCGCAACGCGATCAACGTGGGGCTTCCGATCTTTGAATGCCCCGACGCAGTGAGCGGCATCGGAAAGGGCGACATCGTCGAAGTCGACCTGGAAAAAGGAACGATCACCAACAAAACCGGCGGCCAAACCTGGACAGCGCGCCCCTTCCCCGTTTTTCTGCGCGAGTTGATCGCCTCGGGAGGGCTGGTCCCCTGGGTGCGCAAGAAACTAGAGGGCGCGAGAACATGAAAAGCTACAAGATCGCGCTCCTGCCCGGCGACGGAATCGGCCCCGAGGTCGCGGTCGAAGCGGTAAAGGCCGTCGAAGCCGCGGGGTCACGGCACGGTTTTCAGACGGAGTGGGTTCGATACCCCTTCGGGGCGGCGCATTACAACAAGGCGGGCGAGATCCTTCCCGACTCCGCTCTCGCCGAAATGGGGCTCTGCGACGCGATGATGTTGGGAGCGGTGGGGGATCCGTCCGTGAAGCCGGGTATTCTAGAGCGCGGAATACTGCTGAAACTGCGTTTCCGTTTCGATCAGTACATCAACCTGCGCCCGGCCCGCAGCTACGAAAGCGTTCCCTGTCCCATCCCCCTTCCGAAAGGCGTTCGTATCGACTCCGTCGTCGTGCGCGAAAACACGGAGGACTTTTACATGGGCATCGGGACGACGCGCGAAGCCCCCTCTTCCAATTCGGAAGGTTCCGCCAATCCAGAAGGGGGCGTCGACGTTCCGTTCGAGGCGGAACGCGGGCTGTACAATCTCTCCGGGCGCTTGACCGCGAAATTCGACCCCGATTGCGCGGCGGCCCTGCAAATCGGCGCGATCACTCGCCCCGGCGTTCAGCGAGTGACCCGCTATGCCTTCGATCTGGCGAAAAAACGGGGAGAAAAAGAGGTGGTCCTCGCCAGCAAAGCCAATGCCGTCCCCTTCCTCTACGGGTTCCTGGACGAGGAGACGAAGCGCGCGGCCGCGGCGTACCCGGACATTGCCCTGAAAATACAAAACGTCGACGCTTTATGTTACCATCTGGCCAGAAACCCAGCGCGCCACGGCGTCATTCTGTGCCCGAATCTTTTCGGCGATATCGTCAGCGACCTCCTATCGGCCCTGACGGGCGGGTTGGGACTTGGCGCGGGAGGCAACATCGGAGACGGCCTGTCCATGTTCGAGCCCGTTCATGGGTCCGCGCCCGACATCGCCGGGACCGGTAAGGCCAACCCTCTCGCGGCGATCCTGTGCGCGGCGATGATGCTCGACCACATCGGGGAGAGCGCGGGCGCGAAATCTATCGACGAAGCCGTGGCGTCCTACCTGAATGAGAGCGACGAGCCCGCGAGACCCATAGAGCTGGGCGGCGCCGCCTCATGCCGGACCGTCGGGGACGCGGTCGCGCAAAAAATCGGATAAATAGAGTATGAACAGAGTATTGGCCAAAAAAATAAAAAAAGGGTACAATTTGTCCATGCTGAAGGGACAAGGGCATGTTGAAAGATATTTTCTGGAGGATATTTTCGATTCATGCTTTTGTGACGCCTGAGGGCTTCGAAACATCACGCATCACGCGAGGGTGGCGGAACTGGTAGACGCGCCAGACTTAGGATCTGGTACTTTCGAGTGTAGGGGTTCGAGTCCCCTCCTTCGCACCATCCAAACAAATCACCAACACCCACCCAGCCCCAAAACCCCTGATCTTCCAGGGGTTTTTTCTTTTTCCACCCCCACCAAGAATCACCAAAAATCATATCTACCCACGACGCGACAGTATAATGAAACGTATAAGGAAAAAATCCCTATGTGCATAGTGTTGTTTTCTCCTCAGCGTTGTGATCCGCTCACATCGTTCAAGGAGTGGGTAAAATGGAATGGCAAAAATCGCGTAGAAAGACTCCGTGGGAAGGTGTT
>JAISQE010000114.1 GCA_031274425.1 Synergistaceae bacterium
CAAGCTACTTCAGGAAACTTGGACTGGTGTCTTTGGAAATGAAGCTGAAAGAGTATCAAAACTGAACACGAACCGCCGTATACGGAACCGTACGTACGGTGGTGTGGGAGGACGGCCGCTCAACTAATGAGCGGCCTCCTACCCGATACTTATCTGTTTTGCTGAAATGGCTCCACGACCAGGACTCGAACCTGGAACCTAGTGGTTAACAGCCACCCGCTCTGCCGATTGAGCTATCGTGGAACGCTTGATTCTTGGGTATTATACATCTGTAATTCTTATTATGTCAAGCAACGCGCGTCCTTTTGTCGTTCTTCCGCGGCGAACGGGCTCCGTCCACCTGGGCTTTTACATTTTATCGCGCCTCGATCGGGATCCTTTCGGGCTGGTTCGCCAGGCGCTGATAGGCCGCCAGCCGCTCCATCGCGTCGCGCTCGCACTTGTCGAAAAGCTCTTGCGCCAGGTCGGGGAACTGGCGGAACAGGGCCGCGTAACGAACCTCGCTCCGCAAAAACTCCTGAAAGCTGGCCTTGGGGGGCTTCGAGTCCAGGATGAAGGGGTTTTTCCCCTGCTCTTTCAAGAGGGGGTTGTAACGGTAGAGACCCCAGTAGCCGGCCTCTACGGCGCGTTTTTCCTGCTCCTGGGATTTTCCCATCCCGGCGGAAATCCCGTGGTTGATGCAGGGGCAGTACGCGATGAGGACCGACACCCCCGGGTACGCTTCCGCCTCGAGAAACGCCTTCAAGGTCTGGTTCTTGTCCGCCCCCATGGCAACCTGCGCCACGTAGATGTTGCCGTAAGGGATCATCATCATGCCCAGATCTTTTTTGCAGGTCTTCTTGCCGCTGGCCGAGAACCCCGCTATCGCTGCGGCCGGAGTGGCTTTGGAGGACTGTCCGCCGGTGTTGGAGTAGACCTCCGTGTCGACCACCAGAATATTGATGTTTTCTCCAGACGCCGCGACGTGGTCCAGCCCGCCGTATCCGATGTCGTAGGCCCAACCGTCCCCGCCGACGATCCACTGCGCTTTACGGACGAAAAAGTCGCGGCGGTCGTAAATTTCGTTCAGCAACGGGTCGGAGCCCTTATGAAGCTCCAGGGCCGCGACGAGGCGAGCGGCGCGTTCGCGCGTTCCCGAGCTTATATCCTTTTTATCGTGCCAATCCGCCATCGCGTCTTTCAAATCGTGCGGAAGCTCCTTTTCGAGGGCCTGGGCGGCCTTCTCCGCGACGAGGTCGCGCACTTGCGTGGCGCCGATGTGGATCCCGAAGCCGTACTCCCCGCAGTCCTCGAAGAGGGAATAGGCGAAAGTCGGGCCCTGCCCCTTGGCGTTGACCGTGTAAGGAATGGCCGGGCTGCTCCCGCCCCAAACCGTGGTGCAGCCGGAGGGGTTCTGAATGTACATCCGGTCGCCGAAAAGCTGCGTCAAGAGCTTCACGTAAGGGGTTTCGCCGCAGCCGGCGCAAGCTCCGCTGAACTCCAGCAGGGGCTGGGAGAATTGGCTTCCCTTGACGGTGCGCGACTGCGCCTCCGAAAGGGCTTTGTAGGAAATGTGGGAGGCCGCGAAGTCCCAAAGCTCGGCGTCGCCAGGCAACCGCGACGCCAGCGGACGCATTTCGAGGGCTTTTTCCTTTGCGGGGCAGACGTCGACGCAATTGGAGCATCCGGTGCAGTCCAGCGGGGAAATGGCCAGATGGAAGGCTCTGCCGGGAAAACCCGCCGCCGCCTTCGTCTGAAGGGCCTTCGGGGCCCCGGCCAGCTCCTCCTCGTCCGCCAAGAGCGGCCGAATGACGGCGTGAGGGCAGACGAAAGAACATTGGTTGCATTGAATGCAGTTTTCCGATTTCCACACGGGCACGTTCACCGCGATCCCTCGTTTTTCGAAGGCGCTCGTGCCGAGCGGGAACGTCCCGTCTTCACAGTTCTTCATGACGCTGACGGGCAGCCGGTCTCCCTCCTGCCGGTTGACGGGCTCCACGAACTTCGCGATAAACTCGGGAACGGAGGAAGGGTTCTTCGTCGGGAGAGCCGCGTCTTTCCATGTTTCGTCTCTCCACGTCGCATCTTTCCAGGTTTCCGGGACGGCGACCCTCGCGACGTCGGAGACGCCCCGGTCGATGGCGGCGAAGTTCATGTCGAGAACCTTCTGCCCCTGTTTGCCGTAGGATTCGACCACCGCTTCTTTCAGGCACTTCACCGCCTCCTCGATCGGAATGATGGATGTGTTGGGTGTTTTAGATGTATTGGAAGCGGCGCTCCGGTCGATGACTTTGAAAAAGGCCGCCTGCATGATCATGTTGATGCGGCTCCCAAGTTCGAGTTCCTGGGCGATCTTGACGGCGTTGATGGAGTAAAACTCGATTCCGTTGCGGGCGATGAATCGTTTCATGTCGCCGGGGAGGTTTTTTTCGATTTCCTCGGGGCTCCACTGCGTGTTCAGAAGGAAGCGCCCTCCCGGCTTCAATCCGTCCAAAAGATCGTACTTGCCGATGTAGGCGGGGTTGTGGCAGGCCACGAAATCCGCCTTGTGTATATAATAAGAAGATTTGATGGGCGTCGTTCCGAAACGCAGATGGGAGATGGTGATGCCGCCCGATTTTTTTGAATCGTAGGCGAAATACGCCTGCGCGTAGAGGTCCGTGTGATCCCCGATGATCTTGATGGCGCTTTTGTTGGCCCCGACGGTGCCGTCCGAGCCGAGCCCCCAGAATTTACAGGCCGTGGTCCCCGCCGGGGCCGGGTCGAAGTCCTCTCCGGGACGGGGCAAAGAGGTCAGGGTGACGTCGTCGTCGATGCCGACGGTGAACCCGTTTTTCGGCGCGTCCAGAGCCAGGTTCTCGTAAACGGCCAGGATGTCGGGCGGGCTGAAATTCTTGGCCCCGATGCCGTAACGCCCTCCCACCACAAGCGGTAAAACGGCAAAGCCCTCGGCGGCGGGGCCCGCCACGGCAAGGTCGTAAAGCGCGTTGCGCACGTCCAGGTAAAGCGGCTCTCCCGCCGCGCCCGGTTCTTTCGTGCGGTCGAGGACGGCGATTTTGCGGGTCGTCTTCGGCAGCGCCTCGATCAGCCGCTGGGGACAGAAAGGACGGTACACGTGGACGTTGATCAAGCCCACCTTTTCTCCCCGAGCGTTCATCCAGTCGACGGTCTCCTCGATGGCCGTGCAGCCCGACCCCATGGCGACCACGACCCGCGTCGCGTCCGGGGCCCCGTAGTAGTTGAAGAACGCGTAATCGCGTCCCGTCAGTTTGTTGATCTCTCCCAGGTAGTGATCCAGCGTCGCGGGCAGAGCGCGATACCAGGGGTTCACCGCTTCGCGCATCTGAAAGAACACGTCGGGGTTTTGCGTCATCCCCCTGTGAACGGGATGGTCGGGGCTCAGGGCATGATCGCGAAAAGCCTTGACGGCGTCTTGATCCAGAAGGTTCCCCAGCTCCTCGTATTCCAGCGTTTCGATTTTCTGAACCTCGTGGGAGGTGCGGAACCCGTCGAAAAAATGCAAAAAAGGCACGCGGGACTTGATGGCGGTCAAATGAGCCACGGCGGCAAGGTTCATCGCGTCCTGCACGTTGCTGGAGGACAATATCGCGAACCCGGTCTGACGGGTCGCCATGACGTCCTGATGGTCGCCGAAAACGCTCCAGGCGTTGTTGGCCAAAGCCCGTGCGCTGACGTGAAAAACGGCGGGCAAAAGCTCCCCCGCGATACGGTACATATTAGGGATCATCAACAAAAGCCCCTGAGCCGACGTGTAGGTCGTCGTCAGGGCTCCCCCCTGCAGCGACCCGTGGACCGCGGCGGCCGCGCCCCCCTCCGACTGCATCTCGACCACCCGCACCCTTCGGCCGAACAGGTTTTTTTTGCCGCCCGCCGACCACTCGTCCGCCAACTCCGCCATAGGTGAGGAGGGAGTGATCGGGAAAATAGCCGCCACCTCGCTGAACGCGTAAGAAACATAGGCCGCGGCCGTATTGCCGTCCATCGTCCGCATTGCGCGCTTAGTCATAATCGTTCTCCTTATTCCGGCAAGACTGATGCACCATGAACACCCCCATTTTGAGTTCTTATTCTGATTTTAAATCAAAAACTAAAAATTTAGGGGATTGGCAGGGACACTTGCGCGTCTTCGTCCATCCGCGCGGTGGTCTTGTA
>JAISQE010000136.1 GCA_031274425.1 Synergistaceae bacterium
GCTCAGAACGCATTCGGAAGTTCCTGGTGGGGTGTTGGGGTATCCCTGAACATGGAAACCCTGATCGGGGGGGCAGAAGAGGTGGCGGGTTTCAGCTTCGTTCCCTACTTCGGCCTTTACCACGGAGAAAAGCGCGACAACGACGCTTGGATCATTCCCATCGGCATTCAGGCGCGCTGGAGCCTAAGCGAACATGGCAGTTTGAGACCCTATGTGGGAATCGGCATCGCGGGCTATGGAATAAAATTCGAAGATCGCTCGGCAGGCGTCGACACCGGATGGCGGAGCGCCTTTGGCGGGCGGTTTACGTTGGGAATGGACATCACCCGCTGGTTTAACGTGGAGGCGGCCTATAACATCGTTTCCGAGGTAAAGGATTACGACCTCAGCGGTTTTTCTCTACAGGGCAAATTCAGAATCTATTTTTAAGGATACGGACTATACACAACCATTTAGGATACTCGTTCGAATCCCGCCAGGCGCGCCAATTCCTAAACACACTGACATAAAAACTCCCCTCGATAATAGAGAGGCGGAGTAGTTTTGGTGGCCCGTATTCGCGCTAGCAACGCTAATACGGGCTATTGTTGTCGCCGTCTCCACGCTCTCACTCCCTTTCGGGGGCGTGGAGCCTTTAAACATTGGTTTCCCGAGTTTACTATGCAATCTGTTAGAATACCGATAACCCGTTCGCTTTTTAATGAGCGTATCCTAATGATCGAGGAGGTTTTTCCATGGAGGTTTTTTCCGCATATCGCAAAATTGAAACGCTTGTCGAAAAATACGACGGAAAGGTAGTGGAGTGGCGGCGCGCCATCCACAGTCATCCCGAGTTGAGCACTCAGGAGGAAAAAACCGCCGCGTTGGTCGTGGATGTGCTGACGGGGCTCGGCATGGAGGTTAGGAAGAACGTCGGCGGACACGGGGTCGTGGGGCTTTTGAAGGGGACAAAACCGGGATCGGGAAAGGTCGTGGGGCTTCGCGCCGACATGGATGCGTTGCCGATGCAGGAGGAAACGGGCCTGCCTTTCGCCTCGGTGGTACCGGGCGTCATGCATGCCTGCGGGCACGACACGCACACCGCCATGTTGCTGGGGACGGCCTGCGTGTTGTCCGAGTTGGCGGAGGAGCTGGAGGGGAGCGTAAAGTTCATCTTTCAGCCCGCGGAGGAGCTGAACCCCACGGGGGGCGCGCCGGGCATGATCGAGGCCGGCGCGCTGGAGAACCCGCGCGTCGACGCCCTCTTCGCCCTGCACGTATGGCCCGGCTTCGAGACGGGGACGGTCATCACACGCCCCGGCCCTTTGATGGGAGCTTCGGACCGCATCTTTTTGAGGGTCTCGGGCAAAACGTCTCACGGCTCCGCTCCACATCAGGGAATCGACGCCATTATGATCGCCGCTCAGATCGTGGTAGGGCTTCAGACCATCGTGTCGCGCACGGTGGCTCCGCTCGACTCGGCGGTGGTCAGCATCGGAACGATCAGCGGCGGGTACCGCTACAACGTCATCGCGGACAAGGTGGAGATGGAGGGCACGGTTCGCACCCTGAACCCCGCTACTCAGGACAGGCTGCCCGGACTGATCGAGCGCGCGGCACAGGGCTACGCGCGGGCTCTGGGCGGCGACGCCTCAGTCGAATACGTGCGTGGTTATCCGCCGACGCTGAACGCGCCGGAGCTTTTTCGACTGGCCTCGGAAACCGCCGCGGGCTCTCTGGGAGAGGAGCGCCTCGTGGTTCTCGACAACCCCGACCTGGGGGGAGAGGATTTTTCGTTTTTCGCGCGCGAACGCCCCTCTTTGATGGCGTGGCTGGGCTGCCGCCCGGCCGGAAAACCGCCGGCGGAGATGGCCGTGCTGCACAACACCCGTTTCGACCCCGACGAGGCGTGTTTCCCCTGGGGTATGCGTTTTCTGGCCTCCTGCGCCATAGATTTCCTGAGACGATGACGGGAAGGGGATGATCACGGCGCGACACAAACATTCATAACACGCGGTTCTATCATTGAAAAACGAAACGGAGGTAGTCATTATGAGCGAAGCAACATCCGCCCCCAAAAAGGGCAAATTCGAGGGTTTCATTAAGGGAATCGAGTTCATAGGAAACAAGTTTCCCCATCCCTTTTGGCTTTTCGTCCTGTTGTCCCTGATCGTCCTTTTCCTGTCGCACTGGCTGGCCCAAAAAGGGGTCTCGGTCACCTATCTGGCCGCAAAAGCGGGAGAGGCTCCGAAGGAAGCGACGGTGGCCGTCGTCGACCTTTTGAATTACGATTCCCTGCGCACGTTCCTGGCGGGTTTCGTCCGAACTTACGTTAATTTCGCCCCACTAGGGCTGGTCCTCACCATGATGCTCAGCATCGGGATCGTGGAGCAGACCGGCATGATCTCCGCCCTGATGCGCAAGACCATCTTGGGCGCCCCGAATTTCCTGGTGACGGCGGTCGTTGCGTTTGTGGGCATCAACGCCAACCTGGCTTCGGACGCGGGGATCATCTTCACCCCCGTCATCGCGGCGGCCATTTTCAAGGCCCTGGGGCGCAACCCCTGGGTGGGCATCGCCGCAGGTTACGCGGCGGGCGCGGGGGGCTTTACGGCGAACTTTTTCATCGCCGGAACGGAGGCCCTTCTGTCAGGCATCACGAAATCCGCCATCGAGGGCGTGCCCTACATTCCGGCGGACACGCCCACCCATGTCCTGATCAACTACTACTTTATGGCCACGGCGACGATCGTGCTCACTATCTTGACGGTCTACGTCACCGAAAAATACACCGTTAAATTTCTCGGCGACAACGAGGGGAGCCGCGACGAGGAGGAACTCAAAAAGCACGCTTTGACCCCCGCGGAGAACCGCGGCCTTCTGTGCGCGTTCCTGGCCCTCGTCCTCTACATCGGGCTGATCGTTTGGCTGACTTACCCCGAGGGCTCTCTCTTCCGCAACCCAAAGGACGGCTCTCTCCTTCCCACGTCCCCGCTCTTGAGTAGCGTCATGCCCATTTTGTTCTTCCTGTTCTTCTTCGTGGGAAGCGCCTACGGAATCGGCGCGGGAACCATCAAGAAGGGCGAGGACATTCCAAAGCTGATGGCGAAGGGCATTGCGGGCAGCATCGGATTCATCGTCGTCGTGCTGCCGGCGTCCCTCTTCGTGGAGCTCTTCCGCATGAGCCGCTTCGACGTGGTTCTCTCCGTCAACGGCGCGGACTGGCTCAAGGCATGGAACCTGGGCGGCATCCCGCTGCTTTTGATGTTCATTGTGCTCGTGACGCTCTTGAACTTCTTCATGATGAGCGGTTCGGCCAAATGGCTGATCCTGGCCCCGATCTTCGTGCCGATGTTCGCCCAGGTCGGATTCTCCCCGGCCCTCACCCAGATCGCCTACCGGGTGGGGGACTCGCCCACCAACATCATCACGCCCCTGTCCTACTACCTGCCCGTGGTCATCGGCCTGCTGGAGCAGTACAAGAAGGACGCCGACACGGAGGTGGGGATCGGCACGGTCATCTCCATGGCGATGCCCTACACGATCTTTTACTTCATCGGATTCACGGCGCTTCTGATCGTCTGGTACCTGGCGGGCTGGCCTTTGGGACCGGGGGTTTCTGTGTCGCTTTGACCTCGGCGGCTTTTCGTAGGGCGATGTGATTTTTCTCGCGTGAACGCGATTAAATTTTGAGAGGAGTGTGGGTTTTATGCGTAAATTTTTCTGGGCGGCATTGGCGTGTTTGTTTGCGGCGCAGGGCGCTTTCGCGGCGGAGACGATCAAGATCGGGGTCTACAATTGCCTGACGGGTTCCAACGCTTATGGCGGGCAACTCGAACTGGAGGGCACGCAGTTGGCGTTCAAAGAGATCCCCGAGGTTCTGGGGCAGAAGATCGAGCTGATAGTCGTGGACAACAAGTCCGACAAGGTCGAAGCCGCCAACGCTGTCACGCGGCTGATCGAAAGGGACAAAGTCAGCGTCATTATCGGGACGTATGGTTCCTCTTTGGCCATGGCCGGCGGAGAAGTCGCGGAAACGGCGGGGATCCCCGTCATGGGGACCTCCTGCACCAATCCGCTCGTCACGTTGAACAAAAAGTACTACTTCCGCGCCTGCTTCATCGATCCCTTCCAGGGCGCGGGCGCGGCCACCTATGCCTTTAAAACCCTGGGGCTCAAAAAAGCGGCTCTTCTGACGGACGTCGCCAACGATTACTCCGTCGGCCTCAGCAACTTTTTCAAACAGGCTTTCACCAAGTTGGGCGGGGAAATCGTCTCCGAGATGAAGTACCAGTCGGGCGAACAGGACTTCACCGCACAGTTGACCGAGATCATCTCCAAGGCTCCCGACGTCGTCTTCACTCCCGCCTACTTTACCGAGGGCGCCATCATCTTGAAACAAGCCCAGGAGCTGGGTGCGACCTTCCGTTTCATGGGCGGCGACGCCATGGACAACCCCGAAATCGTCACGTTGGGCGGCGACGCCGTCGAGGGTTTCCTGCACACGACCTTCGCCTACGATCCTTCCATGGAAGGCATGAACCCCGTGGCCCAGAAATTCACCGAAAACTGGAAGGCCGAGCATCCCGACAAAGATCCCAACGTCAACGCGGCCCTCGGTTATGACGCTTATATCCTCGTCATCGACGCCATCCAACGCGCCGGCAGCGCCGACCCGGAAAAAATCCGCGACGCGCTGGAGCAGACGAAGGACGTTCCCACCGTCACGGGCTTGACCACCATGAACGCGACCCACGACGCCGAAAAAGAGTTGGGCATCGTCGAGATCAAAGACGGCAAAAAGCAGTTTATTGGAATCGTGACCCCGGAAGCGTAAATCTAAAGTAAATCAAAGTAAACAAAGGAACCAAATACTTTCGAAACGAAACAGCGCGAGACGCCCGATATAGTGAATTGAAATAAAAGACCTAAAGTTAGAATAGCTAAAAACAGTTTTTTTAAGGGTTTAACTCATTTTTACCAGTACGTTCTTTTGTTAAAGCACTATATCCGAGCTCTCGCGCTGTTGTCGTCGTTTGGGCCGACGATCGTTCAGTCCGCTATAAACCTACTTTGCCGCTCCGGCGCTCCAACAGCAAAAGATTGCGCCATTTCCCCTCGGGATCGCGCCCCAGGCGCTCGCGGACTCCCACCGTTCTGAAGCCGCATTTATGGTGAAGGGCGACGCTGGGGACGTTTTCCTCGGCGATGCTGGACTGGAGCGTCCAGTACCCCTCTTTCTCCGATTCCTCGATTAAGGCGTTCAGCAGTATTTGCCCGACTTTCTCTCCGCGGTGTTCCTCCGACACGTAGATGCTGACCTCCGTCACCCCAACGTAGACGCGGCGACCGCTCACGGGCGACAACGCGACCCATCCGACCACGACGCCGTCCAGAACGGCGACGATACGGCAGTTTTTCTTATGCGCCGCATCCCATTTTTCGAAAGCGGGAACCTCCGCTTCCAAAGTGGCGTCTCCCGTTTGTATGCCCTGTCGATAAATCTCCGCCACCGCCTGCCAGTCTCCCGTGTCCATCGCCCTCGTCGAAACGCTCATTTCCCCGCCTTCTTTCGCTTCTTTTACGTTTTTACGTGATTCTCGTAGCATACCGTTTCGGGCATCATTTTAGCACTTCATCATATAATTATCGCCGAACGTCCGTGGTTTTTACGAGTATTGAGCTTTCGGCTCTCCCCTATCCAAAGTTTCATCTGCTCAACAGGAGCGCCCGGCCTCTTTTTCGAGCTCACGATTACGCAAACCGCTATAATGGAAAAAACAGCGCCCTCGATAAGGGCTCGTCACGAAATAACTTCCGCATTTCGAGATTATATTTGAGGAATAATCTTGTAGTTCCAGTCTCCATGAAATTCTGCTTTCTCAACTAAAACTTCTGCTAATTCATCATCTGTTACTTTTATTCCTTTGGAATACTTATTCTCATCCAAACTACATTTTACAACAAGGCCTTTTTTAGTCGTTGTATTCTCTTAGAGTATGACTACGTGAAATACGTAGTTGGCAGGAAGCCTACGAGCAACGGTTCCGTGAAAATATCGTGACCTTCATGTTCCCGGATTTGAGATTTCGCCCCCAATGACGCAGGAAGAAGAAAGAGTATGATTGCACTGGTATTATAAAATCCTGTAAAACGACTAAGGCGGTGTTCATGTTGAGGAAAAGCGTTATGTTCAAAACTATGATTTTGATGTTTGGTTTCGTGATTTTGCCGGCATCGACCTGCATGGCCGAGCCCACGATCGAGTGGGAAAGATGTTTTGGAGGTTCTAATCTTGATGGTGTGATGTCCGTTCAGCAGACCCGCGATGGAGGTTACATCCTTGCGGGGTATTCCATGAGTTCTGACGGAGATCTGTCTCAAAACCGTGGAAATTTCGACGCTTGGGTGATCAAACTGAAGGAAGACGGGACGCTGGATTGGCAAAAGTCCTATGGAGGTTCCGGTCGCGATACGGTTCATTCCGTCCAGCAAACCGACGATGGCGGCTACATCGTAGCCGGAGGTTCTGATTCTAAAGACGGCGACGTTTCCGGGAACCATGGGAGCAATGATTTTTGGGTCATAAAACTAACCGTGAGCGGGGAGATTGAGTGGCAGAGGTCTTTGGGCGGCTCTGGCGACGATCTTGCCTGGTCGGCGCAACAAACTGACGGCGGAGGCTACATCGTCGCGGGACGTTCCGATTCCAGAGACGGCGACGTGTCTGGAAACCATAGAGATTGGGATTTTTGGGTCGTTAAACTCAAGCCGGGCGGAGAGCTCGAGTGGGAAAAATCCTTAGGCGGTTCTCGCTTTGACGTAGCCGAGTCTATTCGACAGACGAGCGACAGAGGATATATTCTCGCGGGGGATACCCTCAGCAGAGATGGAGATGTGTCCCAAACACATGGAGGCGAAGAATTCTGGGTTGTTAAACTGAAGGAAGATGGGACGCTGGAGTGGGAAAAATGTTTGGGGGGTTCTGAATCC
>JAISQE010000202.1 GCA_031274425.1 Synergistaceae bacterium
CCCAGGGGGGAGAATAGGGAATCGGGTGTAAATCCCGAACGGACCCACCGCTGTAAACGGTTGTCGAAAGCTGCATTTTGCCACTGGGTAACCGGGAAGGCGCGGCGATCGGGTAAAACTGCGAGTCAGAAGACCTGCCATAAAAGCTTAAACGTGAAACGACGGCAAAGTTTCAGTTGTTGGGTTTAATGCCCAAACAGCTGAAACTTTTGTTTTTTGCGGAGGTCGATATGGAAACAGTTTTGGAACTCGTCATCAAATCGCTCACATTTCCGGGCGCGAAGAGCGCCGCGCTGAAAGAGTCGAAACTCTCGGTTCGAAAGGGAGAATTTATTGCGATCAAAGGGCCCGCAGGCGCCGGCAAGAGCCTTTTGTTGCACACGATTACCGGCGCCGCGATGAAATACGAAGGCGGCGTTTTGGACGGCAGCGTGATCCTGATGGGAAACGATATCACGGAACTTTCGCTTCCCGCCGTTTCGGAATACGTCGGCTATATGTCTCAGGAGCCGCGGAATCAGATCGTCGGCGTTACCGTCGAAGAAGAAGTGGCCTTCGGCATGGCGAATCTTTGCCGTTCTCGGCAGGAGATCGCGAAAAGAAGCGAAGAAGCGCTGTTCTTTGTCGGCCTGACGGGGCTCGAAAAAAGGAAGACGACGAGTCTTTCCGGAGGGCAGACGCAACGCCTCGCGTTTGCCGGAATACTGGCCTCGAAGGCGCCGATCCTTCTCCTCGATCAGCCCGGAGCGGAGTTGGACGAAAGGGGAAAAAGAGAGATGTACGCCCTGATCAAAAAACTCCATCGGGAAGACGGGGTTACGGTGATCATGGCGGCGGATAAAGGCGTCGACATCGCCGCGTTCGCCGACCGAATCGTCGAAATGGAAAACGGCACGATCAAAAAGGAGACCGCCGCGGCGGATTATCGGGCGTCTCTGCCTTATCGGGGCGGAAGATCGCCGGCCGAATCGGCCCAAAAGAAGGGGGGAACGACGCTGGTTGTGGACGATGTTTCCTTCGCCTATAAGGGCGGAGCGATCGGTTGCGAGCATATTTCTTTTACCGCGCGGAGAGGGAATTTTTTAGCGGTCATGGGCGCGAACGGCGGCGGCAAGACGACGCTGCTGAAACTCTTGGCGGGCCTGATCTATCCGGATCGAGGCGCGATAACGGTATTCGACCGAGTCATGACAAGGAAATCGGCCTATGCCCTGAGATCAAAAATGGGGTTCATCTTTCAAAACCCCGATTTGCAGATTTTTGCCGACACGGTCAGAGACGAAGCGGCCTTCGCCCTGTCGAAACGACCTCTCGGCGAAGAAGAAAGAGCCTGTAAGACGACGGCGGCTTTGCATAAAGCCGGACTTGCCGGCTATGAAGATCTCCATCCGCAGCGTTTGAGCCGCGGTCAACGGCGGAAACTGGCGGTCGCCTCGGCGTTGGCGCACGATCCCGAAATCGTCATTGCCGACGAACCCACCGCCGGGCTCGATGAAGGCGACAGCCGCTCGATCATGGATTGGCTCGCGGATTTTTGCGCCATCGGTCGAACGGTGATTCTCGTCAGCCACGATCTCGAACTGGTCGCGTCCTACGCCGACCGCGTTTTTTTGCTGAATCGTCATCGGTTGGAGGCGCAATACACGCGCTCGCGCTTCGCTCGATTCGCGGCGCGTCTCATGGACGGGGGCGAGTGGTATGAGGCGGTCTGACTGTCTCGACCCCCGCTTAAAATTGATTTGGTGCTTTGCGCTTTTGCTCACCGCGATCCTTTCGCGGCGCGCGACGACCCAAGCGGTCGTCTTCTTGTCGGCGTTCGCGAGCCACTTGGCGCTCGTGGGGAATTTAAAATCATACAGGCCACTGACGGTTGTCTTTTTGATCGTCGCTTCGCAAATCTTCCTGATGCAATTGCTGTTCAACAGGGAAGGCAGCGTGATCTGGCATTGGTGGATCGTCGACGTTTATAGCGGCGCGCCCGCGGCGGCTCTTCTCGGCGCCTTGCGCGCCGTCGCCGTGTCCGTCCCCGCGATTCAGATGGCGGCATGGACGCGCTCGGAAGACATCGCATTGATGCTCGTAAGCTGGCGCGTCCCCTATCGCTACGCGATGCTGGCGACGTTGGCGGAGCGTTTTTTGCCTCTGTTGAAAGAGGAGTACGCATCCGTCGTAGAGAGCCAAATGGTGCGCGGCGCCGCTGACAACGGAATCAAGAACAAGATCGAATTGTTGCTCGCGACGTCGATGCCGTTTCTCTACCGGGCGGCGCGCTGCGCCTCGGAGATCGCCCTTTCCATGGAGTTGCGAGGGTTCGGAAAAAGCGATACGCGGACGTTCTCGAGGGAGTTGCACCCTTCGGCGGCCGAGGTCTTTTGCGGCGCCCTGCTGATTTTCGTTTTTTGTCTTTTCAATTTCTACTTTCATATTTAAAACGCGAGGAGGCGTCTCTCATGTCGGAACGCAAGGTTTTAGCGCAAAACAACGACTTTTTCAGAACGGATACCAAAGCGCTGGTCGGCTCGGTGATTTTCGGGATCGTCTTTGTCATCGCGAGCCAAGCCACGGGTTTCGTCGATAACTTGCTACCCACCGGCAAAGCCGGAATGTATTTGATCAATGGCACTTGCTGGGCCTTTCTCACCGCCCTTGTCGCGCTGCTCTACCGTCAGCCCGCGGGCGTCGTCGCCGGAGAAGTGGAGGCCATTACTTCGATTTTCTACAGTCCCCTTTGGATCGCTTTCGTCTTCGCCAACGCTTTGGGTTCCCTCGGAGTCTCTCTCGTCGCCAAAAAGTTTTCCATGGAAAAATGGAGCCACCACATCTTGGCCCAGTTTGTCTGTAACGTTTTGGGTAACGCCGTTGTTTTCGTCGGTTTGATCGTGATTTACAATATCCCTGTCAGAGTCGCTCTTGTGGAAATCTCGATCGTGATTGCATTTTGTTGGCCTTGTTCTACCGTGCTTACGAAATGGGCCTATGACGCGCTGAAAAAATCCGGCTTGGCCGGATAGGGGGAAGGAAGCGGGGATGAAGATCGATTATCAGAACGACGATTATGATTGGATCGCCGCGTTCTACGGACAGAAAGAAGCTTTCACGCTCTTTGAGCGGGCTATGTCCGTCCGCCTTTTCGACGCCATCGAAGAAAACCGGTCGACGGCTGAAATAAAAGAATCGATAAGCGCCGACGCGACTGCCGCGGAATACTTCCTCGACGCGCTTTGTCACGCCGGATGGGTCGTCATGGAAAAAGGCTGTCTCCACAACGCTCCGGTGACGTCAAAATACCTCGTTACGTCTTCGCCCTTTTATTTTCACGACACAAAAGGCGTAAACGACGATTTTTTATGGGAACGCCTCTTGCCGTTGCTCAAAGAAACGAACGGAACCTATTTTCTGACCGGGGACTTCCCTTTAAAAACGGCGCCCCTTCGGGAAGGACTGTGTTTTTCGGAAACAGGACCTTATGATTTGATATTCAGCGGCAATCTCAACGGCGAAGTCGCGGCGCGGTGTGCCGCGGACGGCGTCATCGCCGTGCTCGGGCACTATCGCGGCGATTATAGCCTTAGCGGCGCGGCAGCGCTTTATCGCGCGCATTTGGAGCATAAAGCGCGCCCCGTTCTCGACTATGCCGCGCTGATTGGCGTTTGCACGGCGCTTCAACTCTTCCATACGCCTTTGTTGAGCATATCCGCCGATTATTCCGTGGTCTTTGCTTCCCAAAACGAAGCGTCGCTGGAGAAGCTGACCTTGACCAAAGAAAGCCGGTTGATCGGCGATTTGAAACAGCTGGCGATTCGTTCCGTGAAAAAAATAAACCCCGCAACGGTGGTCACCGCCGCTTGGGTGAAAGATCACTGCCGCTTTGGCTGCTCGACCTACGGGGAAAAGTGTTGTCCGCCCCATAGCCCGGGATACGAGGAATCCCAGACGAAATTCGGGGACTATAAGATCGCGCTGCTCGTCGAGGGACAGCCTCCGACAGGAGATTTTCAGCGATTGATGTTGCAGGCGGAAAAAACGGCGTTCAAGACGGGATATTACAAAGCCTTCGCCTATTGGGCGGGACCCTGCGGCCTCTGTGCGGAGTGCAAAAAACCCGCGCCGCCCAAAAAGTGTACGGTCGCGAGACCGTCCATGGAAAGCGCCGGGATCGACGTATTCGCCACCGTTCGGGCCCAAGGTTATCATTTGAAAACTTTAAAAGACAAAACGGAATTCGCCAAATACTTCGGTCTATTGCTGTTGGAGTAGGGTTTTTGGATGGAAAATCTATAAGCGTCAAATAGTACGGACATAGGCAATCGTGAAGCCGGAGTATAAACCGCAACCATGCTTGAGAAGAAGGTGGGTTGCGGTTTATGTTTATTCAGGGCAAGAAAGAGCAGGCACAGGAGAGAAAAGCCCCCGGGTCAAAAACTAGTACGTTTTGTAATTAAAATGTCGCTCTGCTTATGAGATAATCTATTATGAGAAATTATTTATCAATATCATAAGGAGGAACCGAAATGAAACGCGCAATACCGTTCGCTTTTTTGCTTGTCTTTGCATTTGTGTCCGCGACCTTTGCCGCAACGGACTCCGACGGACCCAAGGTGTTCCGGTACGCCTATCACTTCGCCGACCTGGAGCTGCTGGACGTGCACAAGCACACCACCACCGACGTGATGCAGGCGGCAAACCCCATCGGCGAGGCCCTCGTCCGTATCGACTCCAAAGGCGTCATCCATCCCCTGCTGCTGGAAGCGCTGCCCGAGATGTCGGCGGACGGTACCCTGTTCACTTTCAAGCTGAAAAAGGGCGTCAAGTTCCACGACGGAACCGAGCTGCGCGCCTCCGACGTGGAGTTCACCTTCAACCGCATTTTCGATCCCAAGACCCAGAACCTGAACACCTGGCTGTGCGACATGATCAAGGGCGCTCCCGAGATGCTGGAGGGCAAAGCGCAGACTCTCGAGGGCTTCAAGGTCATCGACGACTACACCTTCACGATAGAGCTGGGCGAACCCTACGCCCCCTTCCTGGCGGTTTTGGGCTGCGAGCAGATGATGATCTACCCGAAAAAGGCCTGCGAGGAAGCCGGTTCCAACTGGGGCCTCACCACCTTTGTGGGGACGGGCCCCTTCGAGCTGGCGGAGTTTTCCGGTAAAGAGGTCATGCACGCCAAACGATTCGAGGGCTACCACGGAGAACCCGCCAAGATCGACGAACTTTTCATTTACGTCATGGACCAGAGCACCGCTTTGATGGAGTACGAGGCGGGGAACCTGGACATGGTGCGCGTGGACAACGACGTGGTCGCTCCCTACAAAACGGAGGAATTCGCGAAGAACCTGGTGCGGGTGGACCTGATGGGGATCATCGCGATGAACATGAACGTCAACATGCCGCCCCTGGACAACGTGAAAGTCCGAGAGGCCGTTTCCTACGCCATCGACCGCCAGGGTCTGCTGAGGAGCTTCCTGGACGGCAACGGCACGGCCACCAACTGCATGATCCCTCCGGGCATCGCCGCCCACGTGGACCGCCCCTACGAGTACAACCCCGAAAAAGTCAAATCCCTGCTGGCCGAGGCCGGTTATCCCGACGGCATCACCCTTGAGGCTTACGTTTCCGAGACCCAGGAGGTCGCCAAAGTCGCCGTAGTGCTCCAGGAGCAGTTCAAGGCCTCGAACGTCACGCTGAACGTGAACCGCGTCGACCAGGGAACCTACGTGGACATGCGCCGCGCAGGGCAGGTGCAGGTTCCGTTCCTCACCTGGTTCAAGGACATCTCCGACCCCGACAACTTCACCTACACGTTCTACCACTCCACCAGCTCCCAGCTCTTTTCTTCCAACTGGAAGGACGCGAAAACCGACGAGATGCTGGCCCGGGGCCGCGCGTCCATGGGAGCGGAGCGGGAGAAAATTTACCTGGAGCTCGAAAAATACCTGGTGGACGAGCAGCGCATCGTAGCGCCGCTCTACAACCCGGTTTTCTACTACCTGGTTGCCGACGGCGTCAGCGGTGTGATTTACGACAACAGCCTGCTTCGCTTCTACGAAGTCGAAATCTCCAAGTGACTTAGCCATTTTTTCGCGTTTATAGTTTTTTTATGGATTTTCTTTTGCTCAAGTTCATCCTGAACCGTCTGTGGCAGGCCGTCGTCGTTCTCGTGGGGGTGACGCTCATCGTGTTCGTCATGGTGAACGTCGCCCCGGGCGACCCCGTGGCCGTGATGATGGAAAAGAAAGCGGACGCGGCCACCATAGAGCGCATACGTCAGCAGATGGGTCTCAACGACCCGCTGTACGTGCAGTATTGGACTTTCCTGAAAAACTCTTTTTCCGGAGACTTCGGCAACTCCTATTTCCAGAAGCTGCCGGTGCGCGCCTTGCTGGCGCGCGGCTTTGCCGTCACAGGCTCCATCGCCGTGGGGGTGCTGCTCTTTTCGATTGCGGTAGGCATCCTCATGGGGATACTGGCTGCCGTGTTCCGCGGCCGGTCGGCGGACAGACTCATCATGCTCGTCTCGACGCTGGGCATGGCCCTGCCTTCTTTTTGGCTCGCCATTATCCTCCAGCTCGTGTTTGGGCTGTGGCTGAAAGTCTTGCCCATTTCGGGCCTGAAATCCTTCAAAGCCTACATTCTCCCCTCCGTTGCTCTGGGCATGATCTACGCGGCCTCCCTGGCGCGGCTCACGCGCACCAACATGCTGGACGCGCTGAATCAGGACTACGTGCGCACCGCCCGCTCCAAAGGCGCTGGCGAAACGGCCGTGGTGGTGGTGCACGCGTTTAGAAACGCGGCCATTCCCATCCTCACCTACCTGGGCACGCTCATGAAATCCATCCTGGGCGGTTCTGTCCTGGTGGAGACGGTGTTCGCCATTAACGGACTGGGTAGGCTCCTGGTCGACGGTATCATGAAACGGGACATCCCGGTCATTCAGGGCTGCACGATCTACATCGCCGCAGTGTTCGTCTTGATGAACCTCGTCATTGACCTCGTGTACGGCCTGATCGACCCGAGGATTCGCGCAGCGAAAGAATCCTGAATTATGGAGAACGTGAAGATGGGAAACACGGAAATAGAAAACGCGAAGATAGAAAAACGGCTCCCGGCCTCGGAAAACCCCGTGAAGTTCACCAGCTTTTATCACGACGCCGTCCGTCGCCTGAGGCGCGACAAAATCGCGACGGTTTGTTTCGTTTTCATCGTCTTTATGGCGCTGACGGCGCTTTTTGCCCCCCTGATCGCCCCCTACGACCAATCCTACCAGGACATCGAGGCCGTCATGTCGCGGCCGACGCCGAAGCATTGGCTGGGGACCGACGAGTTCGGACGCGACATCCTGTCCCGCATCGTCTACGGCGCTCGGGTGTCCCTGGCGGTGGGCATCGTCGCCGAGGCGATAGCCATAACCATCGGCGTGGTGTTGGGGGCTCTGGCCGGTTTCTACGGCGGCAAAACGGACGCCGTGATCTCTCGGGTCATTGAGATGTTCGCCGCCTTCCCCCAGATCCTTTTCGCCATCGTCATCATGTTTGTGTTCGGCACGGGCGTCATCAACGTCTTTTTCGCTATTGGCTTCGTGGGGTGGACCAGCGTCGCCCGAGTCATCCGCGCGCAGGTCATCCAGTTGAAGGAAAACGAGTACGTGGAGGCGGCCAGAGCCAGCGGCGGAAGCAACCTGGCCATCGTCGCGCGGCATCTGATCCCCAACTGCCTCTCCACGATCATCGTCATCGCCACGATGGAGATTCCCGCCGACATCATGTACGAGGCGAGTCTCAGCTTTCTGGGTTTGGGCGTGCAGCCGCCCCAGTCCAGTTGGGGCGAGATGATCAGCGTCGCTCGGCGGCATTTGCGCTCGAACCCGGGGTACAGCATTTACCCGGGCATTGCGCTGGTGCTCACCGTGCTCGCCTTCAACCTGTTGGGAGACGCCCTGCGCGACGCCCTCGACCCCAAGCTCAAAAACCTCTAAGCCCGCAATGGAGAACTTGATGAACACCAACCTGCTGGACGTCAAAAACCTGTGCACCTACTTTTACACCGACGAAGGCGTCGTCTACGCGTTGGACGGCGTGAGCTTCAGCGTGAAAAAGGGAGAGACTCTGGGCATCGTGGGCGAGAGCGGCAGCGGCAAAAGCGTCGCGGCGCTTTCCGTCATGAGGCTCGTTCAGACCCCGCCGGGGAAGATCGTGAGCGGCGAAGTGCTGATGAACGGCGAGAACCTCTTGAAGCTGAGCGGAAAGGAAATGCGCGCCGTGCGGGGAGGCAAGATCGCCATGATCTTTCAGGAGCCCATGACCGCCCTGAACCCGGTGTACACCATCGGAAGCCAGATCATGGAGAGTCCGCGCATACATCGGGGCCTGTCCAGAAGGCAGGCGCGGCGGGTCGCTATCGAAATGCTGGAGAAAGTGGGCATCCCCTTGCCCGAAAAGCGCGTGGACGACTACCCTCACCAGCTTTCCGGCGGTATGCGCCAGCGCGCGATGATCGCCATCGCCCTTTGCTGCAACCCCGAGCTTCTGATCTGCGACGAGCCCACCACCGCCCTGGACGTGACGATCCAGGCCCAGATTCTCGAACTGATCAACGACTTGAAAAAAGAGATGAACACCTCAGTGCTCATGATCACCCACGACCTGGGCGTCGTGGCTCAGGTGAGCGAAAATGTGCTGGTGATGTACGCGAGCAAGGTCATGGAGTACGGCGGCGTGAAAGAGGTCTTCACGGATCCCTGCCACCCCTACACGAAAGCGCTGCTTGAGTCGATGCCCGCCGTGGAGAGCGGACGGGAGCGCCTCCACGTCATTGAGGGCATGGTGCCTTCCCTGAGCAACCGGCCCGAGGGCTGCCTGTTTCACCCCCGGTGCGAGCGCCGCATGGAGATTTGCAAAACCCTGCGCCCCGAGCTGATCATGGCCCCGGCAGGCCGTTGGGTGCGCTGCTGGCTGTACGCGTCCGGCCCCCGGACCTTGGGTTCTATAGAGAGAGGGTGAGACGGCGTGAGCGAGAATAGGGACAAAAATGTGAGCGAGGCTGAAACGCTGCTGGTCCTGGAGAACCTGCGCAAGTGGTACGCCGTGAAGAGCGCCCGGTTCGGCACCGGCAGGAGCTACGTGAAGGCCGTGAACGACGTTTCGCTTACGATTCGTCGGGGTGAAACGTTGGGCGTTGTGGGGGAGAGCGGCTGCGGGAAGACGACGCTGGGACGCGTGATGATACGACTTCTGGAGCCGACCGGCGGGAGAATAGAGTTCGACGGAAGGGACATCACCCATTACGACGAAAAACGGTTGCGCCCGCTGCGCAAGGACATGCAGATCATTTTTCAGGACCCCTACTCTTCTTTGGACCCTCGCATGACCGTGGGCGACATCATCGCGGAGCCCTTCGTGTTCCAAAACCTGTACACCCAAGCCGAGCGCAGGGAGAAGGTGCGAGAGCTGATGGAGATGTGCGGACTGGACCCGATCTACGTGCGCCGCTACCCCCATGAGTTTTCGGGCGGACAGCGCCAGCGCGTCGGCATCGCGCGTTCTCTCGCTCTCACCCCCAAGCTGATGGTCTGCGACGAGCCCGTGTCGGCTCTGGACGTTTCGATTCAATCTCAGATCATCAACCTGCTGGTCGACCTCCAGGCAAAGGTGGGGCTAACCTACCTGTTCATTTCCCATAACCTCAACGTGGTCTACCATATCTCGAACCGCATCGCCGTGATGTACCTCGGTTACGTGGTGGAACTCGCCGGCCGGGAGGACGTGTACTTTCACGCCGCTCACCCTTATACGCAAGCGCTGATCAAGTCCATTCCCAAGATCGAGTTCGACGCGCCGCCGCTCCGGGCTCAATTGAAGGGGGATCTGCCGAGCCCCGTGAACCTTCCCCCCGGTTGTCCTTTCAGCAGCCGCTGCCCCCGCGCCCGTCGGGACCGCAGGCGTTGCGAGGCCGAAATTCCCCTATTGCGGGAAATCTCGCCGGGTCATCATGCCGCTTGCCACTTCGCCGGCTGAATCCGACACGAGACGCTCATGTATTCCGATTTACGTTATCTTCTCATCGACCTTCCCGAGGACATTGCAAGGCTCAAAGCGGCGGGATGTTTTGAGCGCGCGGGACACGTCATCGACAAGCGCCTGCGAAAACAACTCCCCCTGGCGCTGCGAAAGCGTCTGGAGCTCGAAAAAGAGATTCTGGCCCGCGTACCGTCCCATTATCCCCACAGTTACGACCGGGCGCTGTCGCTGCTCTCCTCCGCCTTCCGGGACTTCGAACCCGAGGAGCTGGAGGCGCTGTGGGAGGAGGACGCGCTGGATTGGATCTTCATCGAGGGTAAGCCCTTCTTCAAAGATGACATCGTGGCGAACCTGGCGAAAACCCGCAAGGAGCTGACCGCCCGCGTGACCGACCCCTCCCTTTTGAAAGATAAGGAGGGCAATTTTTCCCTGCTGGACGAGACCATCGCGAAGATGAAGCGGCGGGGAACCCTCGCCTACCGTATCCGCATCCGCACCACCGTGACCGTGAAGCCGGAGTCCGTGGAAGAAGGGAAAACGGTGCGCGTGCACCTGCCCATTCCCGTGGAGTACGCCCAGATACACGACTTCAAACTGTTGGACGCCGGACCCGCGCCGAAGTTTGTGGCCGCTCCGGACTACCCCCAGCGCACCGTTTACTTCGAAGAGCGTCTCCAGTCCGGCCAGGAGTTCTTTGTGGAGTACGAGTACGTGAACCGTATGGATTACGTCGAGGCGCGCCCCGAGGCCGCAGTCGACGCGCAGCCCACGTTTTACACAGAGGAACAGGCCCCGCACGTCGTCTTCACGCCCTACATCCGCGACCTGGCGGGCGAACTCGCAGGTGGCGAAAAAAACCCGCTCCTTCGGGCGCGGCGCGTTTACGATTTCCTGACGACCCGACTCATTTACTCTTTCGTGCGCTCCTACTTCACGATTCCCGCCATTCCCACCTATGCCGCCACCGGTTTGAAAGGGGACTGCGGCATCCAGGCCCTCACCTTCATCACCTTGTGCCGCGCCCTGGGGGTTCCGGCGCGATGGCAGTCGGGACTGTACGCGAACCCCCGTTCCATAGGCAACCACGACTGGGCGCAGTTTTACGTCACCCCCTACGGTTGGCTGTACGCCGATTGCTCTTTCGGGGGAGCCGCCTGGCAAGCTGGAGCCGAGGAACGCTGGAATTTCTACTTCGGAAATTTAGAGCCGTTCCGTATGCCCGCGAACTCGGACTTTCAGTTCGACTTCAACCCCGCCAAAAAGTTCCGGCGCTGCGACCCTTACGACAACCAGAACGGAGAGGTGGAGTACGAACACCGCGGCCTCGGCCCGGAGGAATATTCCACCGTCCACAAGGTGGTGAACATCGAAGAGGTCGGAGAATTGGAATTGGAGGATTGAATGCGTGCGCGATCGGACGCAGTTGACGCTTATTCAAGGATTATAGAGTAAATACAGTTTTATACAAATTGTTTCTTACGAATGTCGTTGTAGATTC
>JAISQE010000005.1 GCA_031274425.1 Synergistaceae bacterium
CGCACGGAGACTTTGCCCGAGGACGACGTTCTGGAGATGATCACCATGTGCGGGCATTCCCTCATTTCGAGGAATCTTGTCAGGGACGTCATCGCCAAAGTGAAAAGCGGCAAACTTTCCCCCGAGGACGCGGCGCTTGTCGCATCCAAACCCTGTACCTGCGGGATATTCAACACGAGCCGCTGCGCGAAAAAATTCAGGGAAATTCTGGAGCGGGCCGCTGCCCCGGAGAAAGCATGAAATGAGCATGTCTCCCAGGCTTTTGACGCCCGCCAGAATTGGCCCCGTGGAGATCCGTAACAGAATTTTCACGTCGTCGATGTGTCTTTATTTTTCCGGCAAAGATGGAGAAGTGACGGACCGGATGATCGCGTTTTTCGAAAATCGCGCCCGTGCGGGCACGGGGGCGTTCATCATTCCGGCTAATCCCCACGGGGCCAACAAAAGGGCGCGCGGTTCTCTTGCGGACGACCTTCGAATTGCGCAGTGGAAGCCTCTGCTCGACGCCATACATGGACAGGGCGCAAAGGTTTTCTGTCAGATTCATCCCTCCGGCATCCAGTTCGGTCGAAAAGATTTCGCGGAGTCGCCCTTCGACCTGAGCACCGAAGAGATCGAACGCCTCATTGAATCTTACGCGACAGGAGCCCTGCGCGCCAAAAAAGCGGGCTTCGACGGCGTGGAAATCCACGGAGCGCACGGCCACGAGGTGGCGCTTCTCCTGTCCGAGCTTCTGAATACGCGGACCGACAGGTATGGAGGGAACCTTGAAAATTGCGCCCGCACGGTCACCGGGATGGTCTCCCGCATGAAGGAACTTTGCGGCGCGGATTTCCCGGTTATCCTGCGCATCAGCGGCGAAGAGCGCATTCCCGGGGGACGGGAGCTTCCGGATTCCCTGAAAATGTGTCGACTCGTTCAGGATGCGGGGGCCGACGCGATACATGTTTCCGCCGGGATGCCCGCGAGCGAGGAGTGGGAATGCCCGCCCTCGGAGGTGGAACAGGGACACCTGGCGTGGATGGGGAAATACCTGAAAGAGGGGCTGGATATTCCCGTGATCGTTGTGGGGCGTATTGTCGACTGGGAGGTCGGCGAACGCATGATCGAGAGCGGAGATGCCGATTTTATTGCAATAGCGCGCACCGCGCTGGCAGAACCGCAGTGGGTTGCCTCCGTTGGAAAAAAGGACTTTCCCGTGCGGAAATGCATTGGCTGCAACCAGGGTTGCCGCACCCGCAGGGAGCAAAACAGGGCTATGGCGACGTGCCTGCAAAATCCGCTGCTGGGGCATGAAGAAACCATACGAATTTCCCCTGACGCAAAAGGCCGGACCATCGCCGTCATCGGGGGCGGAGTGGCCGGGCTCGAAGCCGCGAACATTCTTTCGCAGCGAGGGCATCATGTGACGGTTTTCGAGCGTGAAAGCAGACCTGGCGGAACTTTTTACTGGGCCTCCAAAGCACCGGGCAAAAAATCCTACATGAACGTCATTGAATACTACGAAAAAGTGCTTCCCCTGCGGGGAGTGAAGTTTGTCCTCAATACCGAGCTGGAAGGCATCCCGGAGGGCGAATGGGATCTGGTCGTAATTGCCGTGGGCGGGACCGCGATTCGGCCCCCTATCCGGGTCGAAAATGCGCGCGTGTACAGCGCCCTCGAATTTCTTGAACGCGATGCGTTCGACGCGGACAGGTACGTGGTCATCGGCGACGGAATCGTTGGCTACGAGGTTGCCGACGCGATCCTGGAGCACGGGAAGAAGGCGCTTCTGGTCGGCAACGACCCGCGCGAACCCATAGCGACGCTGGGCGTGGCGCGCTGGCATTTCATGAAAAATCGCTTCGACAGGTCGGAAATCGAGATCATCCGCCACAGTACGGTTCAAAGCATTGACGGGAACGGTCTTACCGTAAAGGGTGACGATGGAACGATTCGGCGTATCGAGGGCGGGTTTGAATACATTCTGGCCTGTGGCTATAAGCCCGCAAGCCCGGAATTCATCGAAAAATTCCGCGATAAAGGCGTTCCAATCCTGATGGCAGGCAACGCGGAGACCTCGGGCGACGCCATGGACGCGTTTCATGACGCGTTTAACAAAACCATTGCCCTATCCTTTGATTGAGTGATTGTTTGGTTGTTTGATTGTTTGATTGGTTGTTTGATTGACTGAGGAGGCATGACGGTGACGGAGACCGAGAAAATCCTGGCCCGGGGATGCGGCCGGGAAAAAGTGCGCCCGGGGGAGATCGTCGAGGTCGAGGTCGATCGCGCGATGATTCATGACAACAACGCCGCGCTTGTCATAGGCAACTTCGGGAAGATCGTCGACGCCTCCGTTCGGGATCCGAAGCGGGTCGCGTTTTTCATCGACCACCACAGCCCTTCGACCTCGACGAAGGCCGTGAAGCATCAGAGCCTCATGAGACGCTTCGCGAAAGAACACGGCATCGGCCTTTTTTACGACTGTGGTCAGGGCATCAGCCATATCGTAATGCTGGAAGAGGCCTTGGCCGGGCGGGGGAAGATCGTCGTGGGAACCGACTCCCACACGACAGGCGAGGGGGCGGACGGCGCGTTTGCCACGGGAATCGGCGCAACGGAAATGGCCGCGGTGCTCGCGACGGGTCGAATCTGGCTTCGAACGCCCGAAACGGTCAGGGTGGAACTGGCAGGCCACCTGTCGCAGAATGCCGATGTCCGCGACCTCATGACGCAGGTGCTCGGGAGGTTCGGTCCGGAGGGCGCGAACTACTGCGCGGTCGAATTTCACGGCGCCGGAGCCGAAGCGATGTCCCGGGAGGAACGGGTCGTGTGCTGCGTTCTTTCCATGGAAATGGGGGCGAAGAACGCCCTGTTCGCCTCCGGAGAGGATACGGCAGAATGTTCAAGAACGGAGCGTTTCGACCTGAGGACCGTCGAGCCGACGATCGCGATTCCGAGCCTGCCGACGAACGCCCGGCCTCTTTCGGAGGTGGCATCGCAGAAAATACGGATCGATCAGGCATTTGCAGGTTCCTGTACGGGAGGCCTTCTGCGGGATCTCAAAAAAGCCTCCGAGGTGGTGCAGGGTAAGAAAGTTGCCGAGGGAGTTCGTTTTCTCGTCATTCCGGCAAGCCGCAAAATTTATAACGAGGCTCTTGCCCTCGGCTATTTAAAAATCCTCCACGACGCCGGGGCCGTCATCGGTTCGCCAGCCTGCGGCGCGTGTGGGGGGCACGATGCGGGCATCCTTGCCGAAAAAGAGGTCTGTATCGCCAATTCTCCCAGAAATATGGAGGGCAGAATGGGCGCCGGAGGGGTCGTTTATCTGGGCAGTACGGCCACTGTAGCCGCCTCCGCCGTCGCGGGACACGTCACCGGTGCGGAGCGGGACTGAGAACGAAAAAACGAAAAGGGGGGATATCGATGAATCGTTGCTGGAAGCTGGGCGATAACGTTGCCACCGACGAGATACTGCCGTTCCAGTATATGGTGCTGACGGAACCATCTGAATTGGGGCTTCACGTTCTGGAAAACGTCAAACCGGGATTTGCCCGGCAACTGGCAAAAGGAGACATTTTAGTCGCCGGAAGCAATTTTGGATACGGTTCCAGCCGTGAGCACGCGCCTCTGGCGCTGAAAGGGGCTGGGACAGGAGCTGTTATCGCCAAATCCTTCGCTCGAATTTTTTTCAGGAACTGCATCAACATCGGACTACCCGCGATCGTCTGTCCCGCGGCGGCGAACGCAATTTCTGAAGGAGAATCCGTCGAACTGGATTTGAAATTGGGCAAAATCAGCGTTATTTGCAGGGATAGCGGCAGCAAAAGTACGTCTTACGCTTTCGAACCTTTTCCTCCGTTCCTTCTGGAATACCTCCTGAACGGCGGACTCATCAACACACTGAATCGTACATCGCAAACACAAAGCAATACTCGTATCCAATAAGCACATTATCGGACGCTCTGGTGCTAAAAATCTCTGAAAAACACGTAAGACAAGGCACGTTTATATCCTAAGGAGGCAGTGTCATGAACAGGAGTAAGGGGTCAGCAATGTTGTTTTTGGTCGTGTTGGTGTTTGCTGTCGGCGCGATGTCGCTTCCGGCCGAATCGGCGGCCTGGCCGGAACGCAGAATTGAATTGATCTGCCACTCTCAGGCAGGCGCAAGCGGGGATATTTTTCTCCGTGCGCTCGCAAAGTTTATCGAGAAGAAGACGGGGGTCCCCGTCATCGTCAACAACGTCACCGGCGGGAGCGGCGCTAATGCATGGTCGCGTACGCTGCGCGCCAGAGCAGACGGTTATACGATTCTCGGCGTCTCGTCCACATTGATCGGCTCTCCTCTCCAGAACAACATTCCGATCAACTACACGAGCTTTGATCCCATCGCCAGAATGTTTATCGATGCGGTGACGAATTACGTTTCAGCGGAATCTCCTTACAAAACTCTCTCTGATTTT
>JAISQE010000069.1 GCA_031274425.1 Synergistaceae bacterium
TGAAAGGGAACCCGTTGAGCGTGGCGATTGTGGCGGCGGCGCGTATGATAAAAGCGGGAAACAGCGAAACGGGGCGCTTCGAGCAGGGCAGGGCAATGCTGCGATTGCTGAAAACGCAAGGTTATCCTCTGGACGTGTGCCACAGGGTGGGCCAATTCATCGAGGGAGTGGTCAACCTCAGCGCGGAAAAGCTGTTGGAAGAATTTGCGAGAGAAGTAGATATTCTGGTCAAGGAGATGAAATCTATGCCGGTAACAGCGCCAATAATGGAAAAGATCGTCAATAAAAACTCTTACGAACTGGGCAAAGCCGACGGAAAAGCAGAAGGAATAGCAGAAGGAAAAGCAGAAGGGAAAGCAGAAGGCATTCACTATAGAGCCCTCAAGACGGCTCGATTGATGCTTGAGCGCAATATGGAAATAGACGTGATCGCGGACCTGTCGGGCCTCTCCGAGGACGAGGTGCGCGGCTTGGCGGCGTCGAAGGAATAGGGCTGGATTCCCGGTTTCGTATCCGTTCAAGTTTCACCCAATCAAATCAAACGAGCTCCGCCTTCCTGAGCTTCCAAGTCATTTGCGTTATAATGAAGCGTTGGTATCCGTTAAAGCCGCCCCAACCCACGTGGAGTAGTGCTTTAGGGGGTCTCGGGGGGCCAATGAGGGAGCGCAGTGATCGAATGAGCCCTGCCCCCCTGAGTTTAAAAAAGTACGAGTCTTTGAGGTGAAGAGAAAGATGTTGGATGGCATAAAGAAGATGCTGGGGCTCGACCCCAACGACCGGGCATTGAAGCAGTATTGGAGCGTCGTTGAGCAGGTGAACGTCTTCACCCCCGAGATGGAATCGATGAAGGACGAGGAGCTGCGCGAGCGAGGAGCGCGGTTGAAGGCCAGGGCCGGGGAGGGGGAGGAGCTTTCCGACCTTCTGCCCGAGGTGTTCGCGTTGGTGCGCGAGGCCTCTTGGCGAACCATTGGGCTGCGGCACTATGACGTGCAGCTGATCGGGGGAATAGCGCTTCACGAGGGGCGCATCGCGGAAATGCGGACCGGCGAGGGGAAGACTTTGGTCGCGACTTTGGCCGTCGTCCTGAACGCCCTCGCGGGACAGGGCGTGCATCTGATCACGGTCAACGACTACCTGGCCAAACGAGACGCCGCTTGGATGGCTCCGATCTACAATTTTCTGGGGTTGTCGGTGGGGGTGATTTACCCTTACATGCCGATAGAGGAGCGCTACGACGCCTATCGCGCGGATATAACCTACGGCACCAACAGCGAGTTCGGCTTCGATTATCTGCGCGACAATATGGTGATGCACAAAGATCAGATGGTGCAGCGTTCTCATTTTTTCTGCATCGTGGACGAGGTGGACTCGATTTTGATCGACGAAGCGCGGACGCCCCTGATCATTTCGGGCCCCTCCGACGACAACGTGGACCTCTACGTCCGAGCCGACGGGGTGGCCCGGCAGCTCAAAGAGGGGACGGACTACCAAACGGACGAAAAGGAGCGCAGCATCGCCATCTCGGAGGCGGGCATCCAGAGGTGCGAAGACCTCATGAAGATGCCCAACCTTTTTTCCGACGCCGCCAAGTCGGAGCTGGCTCACCGGATCGTTCAGGCCCTGAAAGCTCACCGCCTTTTCCAGCGCGACGTGGATTACGTGGTCACCAACGGGGAGATCGTCATCGTCGACGAGTTCACCGGGCGCTTGATGGTGGGGCGGCGCTATTCCGACGGGCTGCACCAGGCCATCGAGGCGAAGGAGCGCGTCAAAGTGGGGCGCGAAAGCCAGACGTTGGCCACGGTCACGCTGCAAAATTATTTCAGGATGTACCGCAAGCTGGCGGGCATGACGGGAACGGCCGCCACCGAGGCGGAGGAGTTCAAGGAAATATACGGCCTGCAGGTCGTTACCATACCCACCCACAAAAAGATGATCCGCATCGACAACGCCGACGTGATCTACGGCACGGTCTTGGAAAAATTCAACGCGGTGGCCGACGAGGTTCAGGAGCGCAACGGGCGCGGGCAGCCCGTTTTGGTGGGCACCACGTCCATTGAAAACTCCGAGCGGGTCAGCAAGCTGTTGAAGGCGCGCAAAGTGCCCCATCAGGTTTTGAACGCCAAACACCATGAAAGGGAAGCCTATATCGTGGCCCAGGCGGGGCATTTGGGGGCCGTGACCGTGGCGACGAACATGGCGGGACGCGGAACGGACATCATGCTGGGGGGGAACCCCGAGTTTCTGGCGAAGGGGAAGCTGTTGGCCGAACGCCCGCCGATCGAGTGGAAGGTCAAAGCCCTGAACCAGGACGACGTCTACGACTACTTTGTCCAGTACACGAACATTCGGCCGGAGGACCTGACGCGGAACTATCTGCGGGATCGACGGCTTTTAGGTAAGTTGGGCAAGTCGGGCGAGTCGGCCGAAAACGGCGAAAATTCCGCTTCCGGCGAGGCGGAGGGGGAGTATTCTCGCTTTCTGCGGGATGTCTTCGTTCGCGTCAAGGACGCGTACGAGACCTATCTGAGCCATTTTCGCGCCCAATGCCAGGAAGAGCACGACAAGGTGGTCGCGCAGGGCGGCTTGTCCATTATCGGCACGGAGCGGCACGAGGCGCGGCGGATCGACAACCAGCTCCGAGGCCGCGCCGGGCGTCAGGGCGACCCGGGGGAGAGCCGTTTTTATCTGTCGCTGGAGGACGACCTTCTGCGGCTTTTCGGTTCCGAGCGCATCCAGAGCCTCATGGGGAAGCTGGGCATGGTGGACGGGGAGGCCATCGAGTCCTCGATGCTCACGAAGGTGATCGAGTCCTCCCAGCACAAGGTCGAACAAATGCACTTCGACGTGCGCAAACAGCTTTTGGCCTACGACAACGTGATGAACCACCAGCGGGAGGCCATATACGCCGAAAGGCGCACGATCCTCCAGGACGAGGACATTGTCGATTACGGCTGGGGGATTGTCCAAGGGGTTATCGAGGAAATTCTGGACCGGTATTTCCCCGAACAGGACGAGCCCGACCCCGAACGCGCCGCGTCCCGGATGCGAGCCCTCTTCGGCCCCGGCGGCGGCGAAACGGTCGCGCGCCTGGACAGCCGGGCCGGCATGGAGACCGTTCGGGACGAGATCGTCGAGGCCATGAAGCGGCCCTACGCCCAAAAAATTCTTGAGCTCACGCCCGACGTGGCGCGCGGATTGCTGCGCTACATCGTGCTGAATACGCTGGACGACGCCTGGCGCGATCACCTGCTGGCCATGGACGAGCTGCGGCGCGGCATAGGACTGCGCGCCATCGGACAAAAGGACCCCCTGTTGGAATATCAGTTCGAATCGTATAATCTATTTCAGGAGATGATGCTGCGGGTTCGGGAGTCCTTTGCG
>JAISQE010000199.1 GCA_031274425.1 Synergistaceae bacterium
GTTCAATTACATCCTCTCCTGGCGGGAGAATGAGATACCCTCCCGAGAACAAATCGACGGAGCCGTTGAGATCACGTTGAAAGAATTGGGTCTCGAAACGTGCCAGGTCCATTACGCCTCGCACCGCAACACGGATACTATACATGTACACATCTGCGTCAACCGTATCGACCCCGAGACTTATAAAGCGCATGATCCCGCGCATGGATGGACGAAAAAAGCCCTTGAAAAAGCGGCACGGAAAATAGAGATCGAGCAAGGTTGGGAGATAGAAAAGACGGGGAAATATTTCGTCGCCGAGAACGGGGAAATCTACGAGAAAGAAGGGATTGGGAGAGCTGACAGCTCAAAAACCCTCAGTGCGAAGGCGAGGGACATCGAACGACACCTAGGCTCTTCCCTGGAGTTAGAGTTGAAAGGATCGTTGCTTCCAAAGATTGAAAACGCGAAAACATGGCAGGAATTTCACGGCATTCTTCTGAAAGGAAACGTGTATTTTGCGAGAAAAGGAAGCGGTGCGATTTTTTTGAAGGACGATGTTGCGATAAAGGCAAGTAATCTCTCTCGGGATTATGCTATGTCAAAGCTCGTTAAAAAATTCGGAGAATATGAAGAGCCAACGCTAGAAACGATACTAGAAACGATAAAAGAAAATCTGTTAAATCGAGAAATTATTCTTGAAGAAAAGCAAAATATAAAAGATAAAGAGCCTGTAAGAAAATCGGATTTTTTGTCGGAATCGCCGAAAGCCTATGCCTTGGAAAAGAAACTATACCTCGACGCGAAGAAGGGAGAATACTCAAAACTCCGCGCGAAGCAAAAGCGGGAAAGGGAAGAACTGTTTTCCGCACAGAGAAAAGAGAGAGAAGGTCTTTATCGCGGGTCGAACTGGCAGGGCAACGGAAAACGGCTCAACGCGATCCGCAGCATTCTGGCGGCGTCCCAAGCGGCTGGGAAGGCCGACATGAGAGACCGGCACAAAGACGAACAACGAGAATGGAGAGAAAGCTATAAGCCCTTCCCCGACTATCCAAAGTGGCTTTTTGAACGCGACGATGAGGGAGGTCAACAATTTTCACTTTGGAAATATCGGAAGTCGCGGCCTATCTTATCGCCTGGAGAGCCTTTACCTCCAGTTTCATCCGCTGCGCCTGGCGTTTCCAACCCGAAAGATATACGAGCTTACGAATACATAGTCAAAAAAGACGGCGTGGCGTACCTCTCGAAAAAGGAAGGTAAAACGTCTTTCATAGACCACGGACGGCAAATCACGGTGACGGACTGGCGCAGCCGGGAAACGATCTTGGCGTCTCTGCAACTGGCGGTGCAGAAATGGGGTAGCGTCAGTTTGACGGGAAGCGAGGAATACAAAGGTTTATGCGTGTCCGTATGCGTCGCGCACAACATCAACGTGACGAATCCCGAGCTGCGAGAGCGGATCGAGACGGAAAAACAGAGGATTGCGGAGGAGCGGGCGGCGAAAGCGGACAATTCGAGGTGGGGAGCGAAAACGATGCATGAGGACGAAAATTTCAAACGCTACTCCGAGGCCGTGGGGGCGGAACGCTACAGAGTGACGATCCTCCGTATCTCGGAAGCCCCGCTCACGTCAAAGACGTTTCAAAAAGAAGAACGCCGTGGTTTCATTTTGGACAAAGACAGGGAGACGGGAGAGAGCCGGGGATTCACGCCGGAGGAGTTGCACGAGAAAATAGGGTATATGCGATACAGGCAAAACACGAAAGGGGATAACATCTATTACACGCCCCTGTCCGAGACGAAGCGCCACCTCCTGATCGACGACATGACGCAAGAGAAACTGGATAAATTTCTCTCGGACGGATACAAACCGGCGGCAATCATCGAGAGCAGCCCAGGAAATTTTCAGGCCATCCTAACGGTGCCTAAAACGGGAGCCGCGGAGGCGCTTGAGAAAGAAGCGGCCAACGTTCTCGCGTCCACGTTGAACGCGACCTACGGCGACCCGAAGGTAAAAAGCGCGGTGCAGGCGCACAGGGCTCCAGGTTTTCAAAACAGGAAGCCCAAACACAGGCGGGAGGATGGGACGTATCCGGGCGTCGTTCTGTGCTGGGCGGAACGTATCGACTGCGGAAAGGCGCTGGAGGAATTGAAGGCTTTTGCCCGAGAGATCGAGCGGAAGAGAGAGACGGCAGCGGAGAGGGAGCGGGAATATCGGGAACGTTTGATGAAGACCGCCGGCACTGCGATGGGCAATCCCGAAGCCGCGTACCGGATTCACGCGCGGGACATCGTTGGGCATTTCGGAGGGGATGTCATCCCCACTAACGTGAATTATAATCAAGTGGATAGCATGGCGGCCGTGCGGATGCGGGTCACGGGGTATACAAAAGCGCAGGTCGAAGAGGCGATAAAAAACAACGCGGCGTCGATACGCCCGGCGGACCGGCGGGACTCGCACAATTGGGAGCGTTACGCGGCGCGTACGGCGACCTACGCTTTCGAGAACCCCAAGGCCGAGAGCGAGGTTTATGCGCTCTCACGCAAGCGAGGAGCGTGGATGGTGTTGGAGGGGAGAACCGACGCCGCTAGGAACCCTCCGAGGAATAAGGCGCGCGGGGGCGAGGGCGTCGGGCGATAAGCGGCTGATTCAGGCTCGCGTCTCAGATTCGTTGAGATGAAACGTGCCGACAATTTTGCCGCTCTCAATGGGGTTTACGCGAAAGTTGAGGTATTTACTTCTTATCTAAAAAGGGTATACTTAGTATATACTTTCTTGGGGTGCACATTATGATAACTACTGTGACAAAATGGGGAAATAGCCAAGGCGTGCGTATTCCGCGCGATATTTTGAACATTGCCAATATCTCAAGCGGTGACCCGGTAGAAATCATTGCGGAAAAAAATTCTATTATTATCAGGAAGTATCATAAAAGAAAAACGATTCAGGAGTTGTTTGAGGGTTTTGATGGCGCGTATATGCCTGAAGAAATAAGTTGGGGTAGTCCTGTCGGTGACGAAATATGGTGAGTCAGGGCGATATTGTCAAGTTGGATTTCAACCCGCGGAGCGGCCATGAACAGGCGGGCTATCGACCGGCATTAGTGGTGAGCAATGATTTTTTCAACAGCAAAACGAATTTGGTGATAGTATGCCCTATCACCAACACCATTAACAGCTTCCCACTGCACGTCCAATTGGATGGGCGTACTCATACAACCGGGGTGATAATGTGCGAACAGATAAAATCTCTGGATATAAAACAAAGGGACTGTCGTTTTGTGGAGAAGCTGCCCAAGGATATCCTGAACAGAGTGATAAGCATAGTGTTTGCGGAAATCGAATAACAGTAGGCTACGCCAGAGTCAGCGCTCGTGATTAAAGCGGAGTTCTGAATTTCAGCGCAAGGGAGATGGCCTGAGTGGGCACGTATATTTACTACAATAAAATCCTCGTCGCGACATTTGATGAAGGGCAGCTGACAGCCGACGGCGAAGGAATTGAGCGCTCCGGGATGCCGTCTCAATGGGTGCCGCACATTCAGCGGCTCCTCGAAAATGCTCTGCCGGAGGGGCTGCGTCGAGATACTTTGGTGCGTCTTGCCGCACGACAAGGTAAAACGGCACATCATCCAATAGAGTTGATCCCTTACGTCGCCGATTTGCCTGGGGATTTCTCGGCGAGCCATTCGCACGCTTCTTGTGAAAACGGGAACGATATCCGTCGTTTTTCTCCATTGCCAGAAAAACTTTCCCCTGACGTCATCGAGTCTCGCCTGAGTCCGACTTTTTTCGATCCCCTTTCAGAACCTCGCCTTAATGAGCGCCCATCCTTTTCGGGGTATCAAGATAAATTTACCGCACATTTGATTGTTGAAGGAGATAAATTGCTTCTCTTGCCTGTGCGTCAGGAGAACGAACGCGGGAATGTCATCGTAAAACCGGCACACTTAAAATATCCGTTTATTGCCGAAAATGAGTACATTTGTATGATGCTTGCCCGAAGGTCGGGATTACCAACGCCGCGTGTATTTTTGTTCCAACAGCCGGATTTACCTTTACCCAGGCAAAATATCGCGGTCGAGCGATTCGACGTGCGTATTGTCGAAGGGCAGGCGCAAATGTTAAACATAGCGGAATTTGCGTCGTTAATGGGCTTGGTATCTGATCAAAAGTATGATCCAACGACAGAAGACCTTTTCGTTTACGCTTCGCGGGTTTTGCCTGACGAGGATGTAAAAACGCTAGCAAAAGCATATCTCTTGGGCGCTATCGTCCGCAATGGCGATATGCACGCTAAAAATTTTTCGGTCTCTATCGAAGACAATATTCCACGCCTGACGCCTATTTACGATATGGTCAATACGGAAGTGTATGGTATTTCCGATGTTCTGGCCCTGAAACTCATGAATACAAATTCCCCTAAAACACAGGATATAGCTCATTTTCTATTGAATTATCTCACGCCGAAGGAAATGGCGGAGATGACGGATGTCGTCAAAGAGCATCTTCAAAGCTGTGTTGAGGTCGCGTTCGGGGGAGCGCCTTCTCATCAAAATCTGCAAAAATTCCGGAAACGGTTGGAACAGTCAATATCAGGTGGAGCCACTCGAATGCAGGATGCATTGCAAAAAATTACGCGTTTCGGCAATTCTAGCCAGCGAGAAATGACATTCCCACTCAAGGTTTTGGCAAAGGGCAGTCAGGGGATAGCGGGAATACCTGGAGTCGAAGATTTATGGGAAACCGTGGAGGCTTTGCACAAAAGGGGTTTTCTGACGGATAACGCGCTTGCCTTGAGCGGGGAGACCTTGATACCGCTTAAATACGGCGAGTATCGGGACATCGCGGCAATGTGTCTCGTGACGAACGATTGGGGCGGGTACAACCAGGCGAAGCAACTTGCAAAAGAAATCTCGATCCAGGGTGTGGTGGCAGAGGAAAGCGCGAAGGAATTCAGTTTTGAAATGCGGGGGGCCGATGAAAGCCCTGTGCGTATACGTGTGACGAACGAAGAACGGCTGCGCCTGACAACGGAAAGTTTCCAAGGAGTTCCTGTGCTGGATGAAAAAAGCCTTCTGGCGCAGAACATCCTCCACCACAAAGAAAAGGGGAGCGACCTGGAGAAGAACGCACGCGATACGGTGGACCTGGTTGCTCTTTCCGGAGCCGTTGCTCCGGAATTGGTGGAAGAGGCGATCCAGGCCGCGAACGAAGTATCAACGAGTAAAATCCGAGAGGTGCGGGACCTTGTGAAAAGCGCGGATCTGGACAAAGCGCTGGAGAAAGTCCAGGGCGTCACGACGGCGGCGAAAGACATGCTCAAAGATCGATACGCGAAGACGCAAACGCGGGAGCGAGGTGTGGGTATCACGGACTGACCATAAAAAGCGGGAAGGAGGTTATCGATTCTCGTCGTGTCTTGCACGCCTTTTTCCACCAGATGTTGAAGAATTGGCGGCGTTGGTGATGTAGGGTGACGACATCAACGAAAGCATCCCGATAAAAAGCGCGGACGAAAGCACGGGGATGAAGGTATTGTTGGAGGCTTTGGCTTTTTTCGAAAATCTGTCGAGCGACTTCATGAAAAAAATATTGAAGACAATGCCCCAGATGATCCCCACGCTCATGACCCACATGACCATGGTGACAATGGGGAGGTCGAAGCCCGGATCCGCGATGCCCGCCAGCCCGGAGGCCTTGGCGACGATGTTCGCCGCCATGTTTTCGTACGCGGTGAAGCCCACGACCGAGAGCCGAAGCCACGGGAAGTACTGCTCCAAGTTGACGGTAAGCACCGTCAGCATCACCACAATGGGCAAGGACGGAACGATGGAGAACAACGCCGCGTTGCTCATCGCCTTTTTCATCGTCGTGTTCTCGATTCCCAGCTCCAACCCCGCTTCCAGGGAAGCGGACAATGCGTGGGAGCCGGACAACATGTGGTATAATACCTTAATATCACTAATTTAATCATGAAAAAGAGACAGAAAAATGGAAGTAGAAGCAATTCGCGACCGACGAAAGATCGAGGCAATGGAAAAGAAACTGCACGCCGACAGCCTCCGCAATGAAGCCCTTTTCATCTTGGGAATCAACACGGCCCTGCGGATCGGGGAGTTGCTTTCTTTGACGATCGGCGATGTCCTGACCCCAAAAGG
>JAISQE010000137.1 GCA_031274425.1 Synergistaceae bacterium
GAAGTTTGCCTCCCTGTTCAAAGAAATGAACGAATACCTTGAAGCCGCGAAGATTCAAGGTTTTAAGTGGGAGCAGCGGGAATACGTTTTTCCCGACAAGCCGGGTGCGAAGAAAACCATTGTCACGATGGCATTTGATGAAAACATCTATCTTGTTTTGGCGCTTCGCTACAAAGAACTATTCTCCGGCGGCGACGGCGCGGGCGGCAATGGCGATGTGCCGTTCGAAATTGATGGGCACCTGACCGAGATAGACACCGGGAGGATAGACGCCGACTATATGAACTCGCGGTTTGACAAGTATTTGAAGCTCGTGAACCTCAACCCGAAGCCCTCGAAGGAGCTTACCCGCCAAGCGTTGGACGACTTGCACAAGACATTCGCCACACTAACCCAAGAGGAACAGAAATACGCCGGGATTTTCTTACACGACATCGAGAGCGGCAATGTGGTTGTCGAGGCGGGAAAGACCCTGCGCGACTATATCACCGAGTATCAAGTCAAGGCGAAAGATGACCAGATTCACCGCGTGGCCGTTGTTTTCGGCTTGAACGAATCGAAGCTCCGGGAAATGATGAACCTGAAACTGACGGAGGCTAATATCAACGAATACGGACGCTTTGACAGCCTGAAAGATACCGTCGACAAAGAAAAAGCTCGCGCCTTTTTTGAAACGCGACAAGGCGCGCGCGTATCTCCGCCGAAAGGCAATATCTTGTTAGACAAACTGTTGCGCCGGTTTTTGCTTGAGGGAGGCTTCGATGTGGAATAACGAAAAGCGGCATATCGCCCATGCCGGGCGCGCAAAACAACCCCGTCTCTTTAAAAGAGGCGGGGTAACGGCGCGGCTTTTCAGGGTGGCGCGGCGGAATAATACGGACTCGCTATGCGCTTTTCTTTCTCCATAAAAGGCGGCAGTCTTCGACGAAGGGCTCCACGCGATCGAGCTCGGACAGGTGGGTCAGATGCGCCGCGACGCAGGCGAGGTTCAACAGCAGGTGAGCGGCGTCCATCTCCAGTCCGTGAGTCACGCCGATGTGAGATAGAATCTCCTCTCGGGTCAGAGGCCTTCCCGAGTTCGTCAGCGCCTCGTACACGGCCTCGGTAACCCAATTCAGCCCTTCGTGGTTTTGCCGCGCCAGCTCGCCCGCGTCCTGAGTCGCCGGCGCGTGGCAGGGAACGAACCAGCGCGCGTTCGTCCTCTCGATCATGTCCAGGGTTTTATGGGCGCTCGTGACGTCCAGCATCACGCAAAAGCGATATTTTTCGAGGACCGTCGGGTCGAACAGGGCGTCGGCCAGAAAAAAAACGTCGTCCGGCGTCTTCACCCCGATCATGTCGAGGTAATGGCCGGGGAGCGGCACGGCGACGAGAGCCGTGTCTTTTATCGGATACTCGTCCGTGAACCGGGGATCCCCGATGGCCATGGGCTGGTCGATGAAGACGACCTTCGAGGGCTTGGCCTCGATGAATTTTCCCCGAATTGCTTTGAAGGGCCAAGCCGACCAGAGCAACAGCGGTTCCAGGGAGGTCCTCTCCGTCAGGATTCCCTCGATGCGCGTCGTCCAGACCTGGCAGTTCGTGCGCTTTTGGATAAAGGCGTTGGCCCCTATATGATCGGCGTTGGAATGCGTGTTCACGATGGCGCGGAGCGGGGTGTCCCTTCGTTCTTCGTTCAGCAGCTTCAGGACTTTGCGTCCTTGATCGTCGTCAAGTCCCGAGTCGATCAGGTAGCCTTGACCGTTTTCTTCGTAGTATCCGATATTGACGCGCCCAGGAATATACCAGGTACGGTCTCCCAGTTGTTTCAGTTCCAAAAAATTCATCCCCCGTCCCACTCGGTCAATGCACGCGGCATTCCGTATTCTCGAAAGCATTATACCAAGTTTCAGCGACGAGGACGTGACCGACTACCTGGAGCACGCCGTCCTGCCGGAGTTCAACACCTTCGACAGGCTCGGGGTCATTACGCCCCCCTTCGCCATGTCGATTTTCATCGGTTCGAGGTTGTCGGGATGCAGCTACGCCGAGCTGCTGCCGATCATGCTGAAGTTTTTCTTCTTGGTGGGGATACCGGTGCTGCTACTGACCACGTACATCCCGGCGCTTTCCTGCTGGCTGCCGAGCGTGGTGCTCGGGCCGCTGGTCGTGGGCGTGTGGTAGGATTGGGGGACCATTGCGAAGCAGTATCGCGACGAGGCGGGGCTGGCCTGGAGGCCGGCGCCGTAAGGAGATGGGAAAATGTATGATTTGGTGATCAGAAACGCCTGGGTGTACGACGGCGCTGGGAATCCGCCGGTGAAGGGAGACGTCGCCGTCCGGGACGGGAAAATCGCGTCGATTCGGCATCTGGGGAAGGAAGCGGCCCTCCGGTCGATCGACGCGGGCGGCTTGGCGCTGTCCCCTGGGTTCGTCGACCTGCACAATCATCTCGATATGGCGGTTCTGGGCCTTCCCTTCATGGACAGCCATACGACGCAGGGCGTCACGACCTCCCTAACGGGCAACTGCGGCCTTTCGATGGCGCCTTTGGCCGACGCGACGCGGGATCTGGCGCGTCGATATCTCTCGCCGTTCATTCCCTCCGCCGCCGAAAGCGACTGGAAGTGGAACAGCTTCGGCGACTTTACGAGGAGAATCGAGGACGTCGGCATCGGGCACAACCTGGCGGGGCTGGTGGGGCAGGGGAGCGTCCGCGTCGCCGTGAAGGGCTTCGACCCCTCGCCCGCGTCGGAGAGCGAGATGGAGGCCATGAAAAACCTCCTGAGAGAAAGCCTGGAAGAGGGGGCTTTTGGGCTTTCCAGCGGACTGATCTACCCTCCGGGGAGCTTCACGGAGGACCGGGAACTGGAAGAACTCGCGTCCGTATTGACGGAGTACGGCGCTCTATACTCCACTCATATGCGCAACGAGGGAGGGGTGCTGATCGAGTCCGTCGAGGCCGCGCTGGAGCTGGGGCGGAAATGCCGCGTTCCCGTGGAAATATCCCACCATAAGGCCACGGGACGCCGTAACTGGGGCAAGCTGCACCGCACTTTGCACATGATGGAGCTGGCCAGGGAAGAGGGAATCGACGTTTGCTGCGACATTTATCCCTATACCGCGGGCTCGACCACGATCAGCGCCCTATTGCCCCCGTTCGCCCTGGAGGGCGGGCTCGAAGGCGCGCTGAAACGCCTGACCGAGCCCGAAGCGCGCCAGCAAATGAAACAGGAGCTCCAAAACTCCAGGGGCGATTGGGAAAATACCCTCGGCAACGTCGGGTTCGAGAACATTTTGATCTGCTCTTCACCGGAAAAAACGGCATCTCAGGGCAAGACGCTCAAAGAACTTATCGACGAGCACCCCCAAAAAGACAGTCCTTATGAAGCGTTTTTCGATATTCTGCTCGATATGCGCTGCGACGCGACCATGGCCATCTTTTCCATGGACGAGGAGGAAATGGAGTACGGCGTGACGCATCCCCTCTCCTCGATCGTCTCCGACGCCTGGGCGACGTCTCCCGCGCTCGGAGGCCGCCCCCATCCGCGCGCCTACGGAACTTTCCCACGATTTTTGCGCCGTTTCGCCCTGGACGCGCGCCGGCTTTCGCTCGAAAACGCGATACGCAAGATCACCTCGCTGCCGGCGTCCCGCATTGGGCTTTCCGACAGAGGTCTCGTCAAAAAAGGATGCTGGGCGGATCTTGTGCTTTTCGACCCCAAGGCGCTCCGCGACAGAGCCACGTACGCCGATCCCCATCAGTACCCCGAAGGGATCGAAATGGTGTTGGTCAATGGATGTATTGCCGTGGAACGAGGTTCCGTACGCGAGAGCAAGGCGGGGCGCGTTCTGCGGCGCGGACAGGAGGAATGCAAATTGGTTAAAAACACGACGCTTATCGACAAGACGCCCCTTCACGGAGCACGCCCATGAGAAATCTAACCCAATGTCTCAAGCTGGTGGAGGAAGACAAGGCCCTGACCTCGCCGGGAGGAAAGATTCCCTATTACCCCTTGGCCGTCAAACGAGGACGGGGCGCGATCATCGAGGACCTCGACGGGAACCGCTACATCGACATTCTGTCGAGCGCCGGGGCCGTCAACACCGGACACTGCCACCCCAAAGTCGTGGAAGCCATCAAGAGGCAGGCCGAGGAACTCATCCTCTACACCCACGTGTATATGTACCACGAGCCCGTGGTGAAGCTGACGAAGGAGCTGATCGCCATCTCTCCGGGGGATTACCGGAAGCGCGTCTTTTACGGGCTCTGCGGCTCGGACGCCAACGACGGCGCGATCAAGATGGCGCGCGTGGCCACGGGGCGGCCCAAGATCGTCTCCTTCATCCATGCCTACCACGGCAGCACTTAGAGCCTGTCTAATATCTTTTTAATAGCAAAGATACAAACGCCAGTTTAACCATGTTCAGCGATGTTTTAATGAGGCGTTCGCAGTTTTTCCAAAGCCGCCTGCATTTATCAAGCC
>JAISQE010000184.1 GCA_031274425.1 Synergistaceae bacterium
TCAGTTGATTGCCGGCGAACGTGTCATTTACCCCGCAACGAAAACGCAGAAAGAGATTTACGATGCATTTGGCGTTTCAACACCAGTGTAGTTACAACTTTTCCAGGGAATTTAGGTTAATAATGACAACATTGTTTTTATGCGTTCCTGCGTCTCGTTATTCATACAAGAATTATACAATAAATAATTACAACTTGTAAAGTTTATTTTCAAGCACTGCCTTAGGGCTTGTTTTTCTGAAACTCCCGTTAGAAAACTAAACCTATAAAAAATTTCGGGGATTATTTCATCAAACTTCACTCCGATTGCCGAAGCGAAGGGCCTTCGCTTCATGTTTTCATTTCTTTTCGAAAGCGGTCGATTAGGTTCGGCTCGTTCATGAAGGGCCTCGCGATACCGAAGTAACCGATCTCGGAGTCGTTCAGAAGGCGGGTCATTTCTTTGAAGTCTCTGTTGCCCCCCGTCAGAATCACCGCGACCTGGTTTTCTTTCGCGACGCGCTTCGCGGCGTCCGCGAAATAGGCGTGCGCCTCGACCGGCATGGTAAACCATTTGCCGCTCACCTCAATGGCGTCGACACCGTGTTCCGTCAGCTTTTTGCAAAGATGCAGGCAATCTTCCGGGGTCAGTCCCTCGTCGATGCCGTCGGTGCTGTTGATCTTTACCCAGATAGGGAAGTCCTTACCCACCGCGCCGCGAACGGCATCGTAGGTTTCCAGCGTCATTCGGCTTCTATTCTCGACGCTCCCCCCATAAAGGTCGGTCCGGCGATTGTAATAGGGCGTCATAAACTGACTGAGCAGAAATCCGTGCGCGGCGTGAATCTCCACTCCATCGTACCCCGCTTCTATAGCAAACAGAGCGGCTTGGGCAAATTTTTGCTGGATCGCCCGCAGTTCGTCCACGCCCGCCTCCCTGGCCAGCGTCCTGGTGATCAGGTTCGCCACGGCGCTGGGGGCGAGCGTGACCACGCCGCTGACGTCCTTGGGAGCGGTGTAGGACCCCACGTACACCAGTTGCAGGATGACGTTGACCCCATGTTCGTGAACGGCGTCGACCAATCTCCGATGTCCGTCCAGGAATTCTTCTTTATAAGAGGCGACAATGGAAAGTATCTTTTCCGAACCGTCCACCAGAGTATAACCCGTGACGACGGTTCCTACTCCCCCTCGCGCCAATGCTCGATAAAGGTCGACCACATCGCTACTTATAGAGCCATCGATGGTTTTATCCGCGACAGCGGCGCGGACAAAACGATTTTTCATGGGCATATTGCCGATCTTCGTCACATCGAGCAGTGTCTTCATTGTGCACTCCATCTCCATTCCATCTCGCTAAAAATCTCTCTAAAAATTTGTTTGCTGTATTATAACGTAAATCTACAAACATTCTACGTACGTACGAGGACGAATCGATTTTCTCCCGACGCTTTGACTTGGAAACTTGAACGTTTACAAAAGGTTTAGGGCGAATGTGTGCTAAACTTGTTCGAGTGGGATATCGGGGGTTCCAGGGGGGCCAGTGAGACGAACGTAGTGAGCGAACGAGCTCCGCCCCCGTAGTCGTGAATATGGGAAAGGACGTGCGGAAAGCATGACAACAGGGGTAATCAAAAAAAAGGGACGGCTCGAATTTCTGGAAATGAAAAAGAAGGGCGAGAAGGTTGCTTGGATTACGGCCTACGACTACCCCACGGCGCTCTTTGCCGAGGCGGCGGGTATGGATATGATATTGGTGGGCGATTCGCTGGGGATGGTGGTGCTGGGATACTCGGGCACCATTCCCGTGACGGTGGACGATTGCATCCGTCACTGCCAGGCCGTTCGCAGGGGCGCGCCCAACACTTTCGTCATGGGGGACATGCCCTTCGGCTCGTATCAGGTCTCCGACGAGCAGGCCGTCGAAAACTCGGTGCGTTTTTTCAAAGAGGCCGGGGTCGACGCCATCAAACTGGAGGGCGGCGTGCGCGTGAAGAGCCGCATCAAAGCCATCGCCGAAAGCGGCGTGCTGGTATGCGGGCATATCGGTTTGACGCCCCAAAGTTCCGGGCCTATGGGCGGTTTTAAGGCCCAAGGCGTAACGCCCGAGTCCGCGCGTTACGTCATTGAGGACGCCCTCGCGGTGGAGGAGTCCGGGGCCTACGCGCTTTTGGTGGAGGGCATTCCGCCCGAATTGACGGAGTTCATCACGAGCCGGCTGACGATTCCCGTTTACTCGATCGGCGGGGGGCTTCCCTGCGACGGGCAACTGATCATCTGCGGGGATATGCTGGGACAGTTTCAGGCGTTCACCCCCAAATTCGTGAAAAAATACGCGAACGTCGCGGAAATCGTGACGAACGCCTTCAAGGAGTACGTGGACGACGTGCGCGAACAGCGATTCCCCGGAGATGAACACGTTTATCATATCCGTAAGGGCTGCGAGGCGGAGTACTCCGCCATGTTGAAGGAATACGAAAAGAAGTAAAGTTGTGGTTTCATTCCTCAAACGACCTTATTTTAAGCGAGTTGCAAGATTTTGCCTGAAACTCTCGTGTCAAGGATGTTGAAAACGATGAAAAACGGAACCGATCAAGGGAACGATTTAAAGTCGATCGAACGGCTCCAAACCGAAAAATACGGCACCGCGCTCAAAACGGCGTTGTGCGCGGTGTTGTTGGTGGTGCCGACGTGCGCGGCTCGGTCGTTTTTTCAGGTGGACATGAACGTGTTTTTACTTTTTCTCGGACTTGACGCGATCATCCTGACTCAGTTTGCCCTGTTTGTCAAAGAACGAAACAGGTCGAAACTCTCCGGCGCTCTCGTGTCCACCATGACAAAAACCACAAAGGGGTGTTGCTGGATCTGGAACGTGACGACCCAGCGCCTTCATTTCACCCCAAAAGGGCGCGTCATTTTCGGGCGTGATATTGAAACTTACGAGGATTTTGTGGCGCTGATCCACCCCGACGACGTGAATTCTTTCGAAAAAGCCCTGGCCGCTTTTTATTCCACCTTCCCCGCCCCCGACGAAATCTTCGAGAGCGAGTTTCGGGCTCAGAGCGTGCAGGGCGAGTGGCGATGGTTCGTCGCCCGGAGCAGCGCCGTGGCGTACGCGTCGAACAAAGTCGTCAGAATCATGGGATCCATGGTGGACATCGACGCCTATAAACGCGCGGTGGAGGCGATGCGCGCGTCGGAACGGCAGCTCGAGACGATCTTCAGAAGCGCGCCCGGCAGCATGGCCGTCATGGACAACCAGGGAAATTTGCTCGACGCGAACCAGGTCTTTTACGACATGTTGGGCTATAGCGCCAAGGAGCTTCAAGGGACCCCCATCATGTCCCTCTCCAAGGATTACGCCGGCGAGGACGGCAAAGCTGTCATAGAGAAGATCCTGTTGGAGTGCGAAAGTTACGAGGATACTCAATTCCACATGGAGGGAGATTTTGTCTGCCGTAACGGGCAATGCATCACCTTGGATTTCGGGATCTCGGCCACCTTCGACTTCGACGGCAATATCCTGAATTACATTTTTTCCGGCATCGACATCACGATGCAGAAAAAACACTCGGCCGAACTCAAGCTGCTTACGGAAAACCAGCGATGGCTTTTCGACTTCCTGCAGCAGTTCAACCAATTCGACGGAATCAACCAGCTTTTCGAAGCGATGAAGGAGAACTTGCCCAAGGTCATCTCTTTTTCGTCCCTGTTGCTTGTGGCGCCATCGTTTTTGAATAAGCCCTGGGCGCTCGACAACATGAGGGACCTGGACGCGACGGAAACCTATAACATCGTGAGCGAACTTCAGGCTGGGAAGGGACCGCTAGGACAAACCTACCTCAACCGAACGCCCACCACGTGGCGCGACCCTCTTCCGAACGGCGAGCGCTCCGTCCTGGCCGTGCCCTTGACCTATAAAGGAAAAACATGGGGCGCCATGAAGCTGGAGGGCTCGGCGTCCTACGTCTTTACGGATCAGGATGTCACCTTGATGAGTATTTTGGGCGGAAATATCGGACTCTACTTCGAGGAGCAATCCGACCGGTCCGAGCTGGATACGCACGCTCAACACTTGCAGCGCCTTCATAGCCTCATCCATTCTTTGCTTCGGACGCAGAATAGAGACCATCTATTGGACGGCATGTTGCAGTATCTGAAGGAGATCGTCTCCAATTCCGTTTGCGCCGTCTACCTTTTCGTCGACGATAAAATGGACAAGAAGCCGCAGTTGGAACGTTTGGCCGCATACGAGGAGGAGGGCATTCCCCTGCCCGACAGCGCGTTGGTTTTGGACGCGATGGCCCATAAAAACGCCCTTGTGGAATACGACGAAAGGGGCGTGGAGACGAGGCGCGTCTCTCCCCTTATTTTTCAGTCGCACAGCGTGGGGGCGGTGGACCTCCACAAGCCCTCAGGGCTCCTCCCCGCGGAACTCAAGATGTATCAACTGTTGGTCGATTACGTTTCGGGCTTCTGGGTGCTGTACGACCTCATGGCCATGCGCGAGGAGGAGGCCTTCATCGACCCCTTGACCGGAATCTGGAACCGGCGTTACATGATCCGCCGCCTGCAGGAGGAGAGCGACCGCATCGCCCGCTACGGCGGCAACGCCTGCTTGATCGTGGGCGACATGGGAAATTTCAAATTCACCAACGACAACTACGGGCACGCCAAAGGAGACGAGGTCCTGGTCAAAGCGGCCGGCGTCGTCAAGAAAAACCTGCGGCTCAGCGACAGCGTGGGGCGCTATGGAGGAGACGAGTTCATCCTCCTGCTGCCGAACGTTTCGAGGCGGGACGCCGAGATGGTGATCGGACGCATCGCGCTGGAGTTGGAGAACCTGCAGATCAAAGGCGACGACGACGACCCGAATAGCCCCATGATCTCGGTCGTCATGGACTTCGGATTGGCGATCTACCCTGGAAGCGCCGCTACGTTGATGGAGACCATCAACCTGGCGGACGAGAGCATGTACGCCAACAAGATGGAAAGAAAAAAACAGACGAAAGAGGTGAAACGGGTATGAAAAGGCTTATGGTGTTTGCGCTGTTGCTGTCGGTCTTCTGCTGCGCTTTCGAGAGCCCTTCCTGGGCGGCGCAGACCAAAATGACCCGGCGGCAGTACAAAAAAAACCTCGCCTACAACAAAAACGCTCTTCCGGCGGGTTGGCAATACGAAGCGGGATATACCCTGTGGCGCGTGCAGCGAAATCTGCCCTCCAACATCCACACCTACAGAAAATACAAACGCGACAGGACATGGCGCAACAACATGCACCGCAAACACCGAACGGAGGAAATCGCCCTGGACACGTTGGACTGGACGGCTGAGGAAGTGGCTCTGTTCTGGCAAAATTATCAGGAGCTTTTCAAGTTCCACCCATCGGGAGTGGAGGACTGACGACGGACCGGTATTGTTTGTTCAAAAAGTTTGCGTTTTACTATATTCCGCATCTCGGGCTTTTTAGCGCCGATATGGCCTGCGCATTTTTGTCCTCGGCGTGCAACCTGTTTTATCCCATCGTCACGCGCGGCATCATCAACGTCTACATCCCCGAAAGGCGCATCTCCGCCTTGACGGGATGGATGGTTGCGCTTTTCGGCATTTACGTGTTCAAGGCAGGGCTCAACTACTTCATCCAGTATTACGGGCACGTGATGGGCGTCCTCATCACGATGGATATGCGACGCGACGCTTTCGACCATCTACAGCGCCTGCCGTTTGCCTTCTTCGACAAGACCAAGACGGGGGCCATCATGTCCCGCGTCATCAACGACACCTTCGAGATCGCCGAGCTGTCGCACCACGGGCCGGAGGACCTTTTCCTCTCCCTGGCGATGCTTTTGGGGTCTTTCGTCATTCTGTGCACCATGAACGTGAACCTGACCCTGATCATCTTCGCGTTGGTGCCACTTTTGCTTTGGTTCGCGGGGCTCATGCGCCGCAGGCTGTCCCGGACCTCCATGAAGACACGGGTCGAGATCGGCGAAGTCAACGCCGACTTGGCGAACAGCATCGACGGCGTTCGGGTTTCCAAGGCTTTCGAGACCTCCGAGCACGAACTGGACAAGTTTCAAAACGGCAATAAAGCCTACGCGCACGCGCGCGGGCAGCAATACCGCGCGATGGCGGAGTTTTTTTCCGGGACGGGATTCATCATGGACCTGTTGCTTCTGGTGACGCTTTCGTCGGGCGGGCTGTTCGCCTACTACGGCAAGATCAACGCCGGAGAGTTCGCGGCCTATCTACTGTTCGTCGGGCTCTTCACCGAACCCATCAAACGCCTGATCAACTTTGTGGAGCAGCTGCAAAACGGGATGACCGGTTTCGTGCGTATCCAGGAGTTGATGGCGGTCGAGCCCGAAAAGGACGATCCGGGCGCTCTAGACCTGACCGACCTCCACGGCGACGTGTCCTTCGAGCACGTCACATTCCGTTACGGCGACGACGAGATGAGCAAAAACGTTCTGTCCGACCTGTGTTTGGACATACGCAAGGGCGAGACGGTGGCGCTCGTGGGGCCCTCGGGCGGGGGCAAGTCCACGCTCTGCCACCTGCTGCCCCGCTTTTACGAACTGGATGCGGGGCGTATCACTTTGGACGGCACGGACATCCGCCGTTACACGCGGCTGTCGCTGCGACGAAAGGTAGGGATCGTCCAGCAGGATACCTTCTTGTTCAGCGGTTCGATCCGCGACAACATCGCCTACGGCGACGTGGACGCCAGGGACGAGGAAATCGAGGCAGCCGCCGCCAAGGCGTCGCTCGACGCCTTCATCCGCACCCTGCCCGAGGGTTACGACACCTACGTGGGTGAGCGCGGGGTGATGCTCTCCGGCGGGCAAAAACAGCGCATCGCCATAGCGCGGGTCTTTTTGAAAAACCCGCCCCTCCTGATCCTCGACGAGGCGACGAGCGCCCTCGACAACACCACGGAAGCCCAAATCCAAAAGGCGCTCGGCCAGCTCAGCCAAGGCCGTACGACCCTGGTGGTCGCGCATCGTCTCTCGACCGTTCGCAACGCCGACCGCATCGTGGTCCTGACCGAGGCCGGAATAGAGGAACAGGGCCGCCACGAGGAACTCCTGGCCCGAAACGGCCTCTACGCCGCCCTGTGGAACGCGCAGAAAAGAGAGGAATAAAAAGGAAAATCCCTATGTGCATAGTGTTGTTTTCTCCTCAGCGTTGTGATCCGCTCACATCGTTCAAGGAGTGGGTAAAATGGAATGGCAAAAATCGCGTAGAAAGACTCCGTGGGAAGGTGTT
>JAISQE010000163.1 GCA_031274425.1 Synergistaceae bacterium
TTCCAGAATAGCAAATTCTGTAAATCGAGTCAAACACTACATTTTCCAAAACACCCCGCTACGATTCTGAAATTCAGGCTATAAAAATTGTGGTAAGAAAACAGCCGGGAATTACAGATTAAGAGAATAAGTGAATAAGTGAATGAGAGAGTAAAAGAGTAAAAGAGGTAAGCCATCGCCCGCCTGGGCTTGGACGTTTACTAAGAGAGTAGGAGAGATGTATATGTGGATCAGGTCTATTGGCGCAAGAAAAAAGCCGGCGCGAAAGAGAGCGGGACAGACCCTCGTCGAGATTCTGGTTGCGCTCGGCGTGCTGGAAACGGTCGTGCTCACGTCGATCGAGGCCTTCGCCACCGCGTTTACCGCGGAGCTGCGGATTCAAGAAAAGGCGAACAAGGCGTCGTACGCGGAATGGTGGTTCAACAGGCTGGGGTTCCCCGTGTCGCAGGCCGACATAGACGCGGCTCCCCGCACCGACGAGTACGGAAAAATGCGTTTCGACTGGGACACGACGCCCGGCGACCATAACACTTTTTACGTGACTTTGCGCGTTTCGAACGGCACGGGCACCGATGTTCCGTTCACGATAAGCCGCGTCTACTGACCCCATGAAACGCTCGGGTTTCTCTCTCATTGAACTTATGGTCGCCCTCGTTTTGGGCGCGACGGTGGGAATCGTCGTCTCCCAGACGACACGGAGCATCCTGCTCTCCACGACGCGGACGTCGAACAACGTGTTGGCGTGGGAAAGAGGACAGAACGCCCTGTCCATTCTCGAGGCCCGCGTTCTCCACACAGGCCTCGGCGTCACCTACGAGCGCGCGGGAAATTTATTCCAGCGCTCCTTCGGGGGAGCGGGGGGAGGGAGCGACTGGCCTCCTCCCGTCGGATGGTCGGTCCAAGGCCCCCTGCAGATCTGGAGGGGCGTGTCGTCGAACTCTCCGGAGCTTTGGGACCTGGCGCCGGAGACGGGCGGGGTGTTTCGGGGCCGGGGGCTCGCCGTTCTTTTCGCCGTACCCTCCGGTTTGAACGCGAAGCTCGCTGAAAACAAGCCTCTGTCGATAGACGCGGGGGTTCCCGTCACGATAAGATTGGTTCCCTCCGAAAATCTGACTTTGGTCGGAGACCGATTGCCGACGACGGAGAAAAAAGACCTGCGGTCGTGGATTACCTTTCCCCTCGTGCGCTTTCCCGTCTACGTGAGCGAGTACAACGCCGGAGAGCTGACGATGCGTTTGGCGGACGGTTCCGGCCTTTTTGCGGAACTTCGGCCGTACGACGAAATGCACTATTTGAGAGCGGAACGTTTCCAGGTCAAAAACAACAACCTGCAATCGGAAGAACTGCACGCCTTTTGGACGGGGTCGGAGTCCCGCGTGGAGGGGGTGCTCGAGATGTGGTTCGAGTGGACGCCGTCGAAAAGTATGCTTGAGGCCTGGATCCTGACGACGGGGGGACAGGCTTCTTTCGGCAGGGCGTCCCGGCCCAGAGAGTGGCCCGCCGAAGCCCCTTGGCGCGCCGAGTTCGAATTTTACGACATGGCTGTCTCTCGGGGGTCCTGGCTTTTAAAAAATTTGTAGCCGTGAAGGCTAATAGAGAAGAGAGAAGACTGATTTAAATATGGAAATGAAAATTATGAAGACGAAAAAGGGGTGCGCCAGACACGCCTATGCTCTTTCCTCGACGATGGCGCTGGTTTTTTTGCTGACGGTGCTGCTGGGGGTAGTCGTCGCGCATATCGGGCATTCCTTAGACGTTATGAGCGTTCATTTGAGGCGCATTCAGGCGCGAAGCGAGCTCGTCTCGATGACGAACTCGGCCTTGAAGTGGCTGAGCACGGAATTTAAGATGGGGAAGAGGCCCAGAGCGCCTATTGTCGATTTGGATGAAAATTTGACAGATTTCGATTCATTAAGTATATTTTCTTCATGCAACGTCAAAGAAGATGTAGAGGGAAACGTCGAGGTTTTCGATTTGGATTATAACCCTGAAAATTTGGTGGAGCCGGTGGTCGACCCGCTTCTTTTTCCGCCAAGTTTCCCGAGGGGTTATATGATTCGCGCGGTAGTCGCCCAAAAGGGACTGGCCTCTCTTATGATGGAAAGTGTTTATAGATTGACTTTGAACGATGTTCCTGGGGTGGGAGGGGTCTATGTTTTCGAAACAAAACCGGTATACTGGAAAGAATGGTTTCGATAAAAGGGGGCCCATTTTGTTGTGGGTTCCCCTTTCTTAAAATAAGATTAACGTGTATCATAGAGAAAAGCGTGATCTGGAACCGGACAAGATAAAGTGTCTGGGGGCGTTATTTTGACAATAAGGGGGGGACTGAATGTCTTCCATATTTGCAAAGAAAGGAACTTCCAAGAATAAAGGCAATAAAGGCGGAAATTTTGCCGGCATTGCTCTTCATGGAGATTCTTTGCGGTATTTGGAGTTGAGCGGTACCCGAGGGTCGTTGAAGGTAATAAAGCAGGAAATAGTGCCCATTTCTCAGGGGGCTATCGTCAAGGATTCGCTGGTGGACTTGGACACGGTCGCCTCCGCTTTGGAGGGCCTCAAGTCGGCTGTGGGCGGATTTCATTGTCCAGTGATCCTAGGGATTCCCTCCAGAGACGTGATCTTGCGGTTGGTCGAATATCCGAAGATGAGCATCGAGGACGTCAAAGAGGCATTGCAGTTCGAGTTCGATAAATATTTTCCCTACCCCTATCAGGAAGCGGCCGCCGACGTGGCCGAGGTGGAGGTGCCCACCCCCGAGGCGGCGGACAAGTCCACCATTTTGGTGGCTACGTGCAGGCAGCGTATCGTAAACGACATCGACAGGGCGACCACGCGTGTGGGAATCTCCCTGGCGGCGGTGGAGCCGATGAACGTGGCGTTTTTCAGAGCCGCTATTGGCCCGGACATGCGGTCTGGAAGTTATTTTGTCGTGTTCGTCGAACCGGAGAGCACCCAGATCATGTTGGGATACAAGGACAACGGCATTCTCTTCAGGTCTACGGCGGTCGATCTGACGTCGCGCGAAGTGCGGGATTCCGAGGAGGGGATCATGCCCATCCTGAGAGACGTTCAGAATACGATCATTTTCGCCGGAAATCAATATCGAGGCCTTGAACCCAACAACCTCATCTTGGGCGGCATCGTGGGCAAGGATTCCCGTCTGGGCGTCTTGCTGGAGACGGGGGCGTCTTTATCAGTGCTTTCCTTGGACGTATGGAATCTCTGGCGAACGCCCTCCCTGGTGGGTAATGTGGGAGGCTTCGAGGTGGCGTTTGGATTGGCGGTGAGGAATCTGTTATGAGAGTGCAATTCGACTTACGCCCCGCGAATTTGTTGGAAAAGGAACGGAAGAGAACGTCTTTCAATTTGACGCGTGTCCTGGCGATCATTCTTCTGCTCCTTTTTTTTACAAGCAGTATCGCTTACATCGGAGTGATGACGTGGAATATGCTATCCATGCAGGCGGACATCGAGGACAAACGAAATGAGGTCGAGAGCATGGAAGGCGAAAAAATGGCTCTCGACGCGGAGATACAGCGTTTGAGGGCTCAGGAGGCCGTGTACGCGAACACGTTGAAGATCATGCAGGACGACCTTCCTACGCTTGAGGTGCTGAACGCCTTCGAGGAGCACATGGATTACGGCATGGGGCTGAACAGCCTGCGGTTCGGCAATCCGGTCGCGGGAGGGACGCCGGTCGCGGTGGACGCGACGGCCGCCACCGAGGAGCAGATTATCCGGCTCTACGACGGACTCATGAGCAGCGGGGTTTTTTCGGCTGGCGCGATGTCCAACTCCAGGCGGGACGATAGAACGGGAAGAGTGTCGTTCACGCTGAACCTGACCGCCCTTCCCATCGGCCAGATCAAATCTCCGGGCGTCCAATGAGAGAGAACGAGGGAAGACCGTCATGAACGACAATAAAGTGACCTTGCTGAGTTTTTTCTTTTTTATCGTCTGCGCGGGGCTTATAGGAGGCGTCTATTTTCTGAATGGGCAACTCACGCAGATGCATGAGGAATACACCGAACTGGAGCAGCGCAGAGGCGAGCTGAGTCAGACGATGCAGTCGCTGATGCAGCAAAAGAAGGTTTTTTCCGACGCTTTCGTTTCCCTCGAAAATTATAAAGTGAACGTCGCGGACAGCGACATGATTTTTTACTCCGAGGTGCAGGGAGCGGTGCAGGATACCAGCGGCGTCAACATCCTCTCCACTCAGCAAAGAGGTACGTCTCCAGATGGCCGTAGTTCGCTCGCTCTAACCCTTCGCGGAGATTACTACTCATTCACGCAGGTGCTGGCGAATTGGCGCAACCTTTTGACTACGGTGCGCGTGTCCGCAATGACCGTGACGGCGTCGAGAACCTCCGAGACCAGGGGGGAAGTCCAAGTCGACGTTACCGTGCAAGCCATCGTCGGCAAGAAGTAGGATGGTGAGTTGAGATGGAAGAACGTATCAGTTGGGGCGAAGCCGTCAGCGTCGCATGGAATAATCTAGCGGGAATCAACAACGAGGGAGGCTCTTTGCGCCTCGTCCGGGGGCTGTTTTTCCTGATCTTCGCTCTGGGTACGGGGTGGGCGGTTTGGAATTTCATAAACGCCCAGGTCCTGTTGGAGCCCCCGATTTTCAATGAATTCGAGTCGACTCCGCCTAACGATGCGCAAGCGGACAAACAAAGACTGGACGGAATGCTCCGCGAGGTCGATCTAACCTCTAAAATACGCGCGGGAAGCTCCACGATGGCCGGGAGCATGGCGAGCCTGTCCATGTATCCCTTCGGCGACCCGCTCCTGGCCGAGAGGCCAGAGCCCACGGTGGAAGAACCGGCGGCCGTTTTCGTGCCCGAGGTGGTCATTGAATATCCTCCCGAGATAATCCTGAAGGCGATCATGATTATGGGCAAACAACAGGTCGCGGTGATGGATATTTCCGGGGTGGGCAACGGAATGGTGGTCAAGGTGGGAGATACCTTTATGCAGAAAAAGGGGCGTATCGTGCGCATCGCGCCCGATAAGGTGGTTGTGCGCTGGGGTGGCAAGAACTGGGACATAGCCCCTAGCTTTTAATTCGGGAGATGGGGATAGATAAAATGAAAACATCAACTTGCAAAAAAATCTTTATATCGCTCTTGTTTTTGTTTTTGACGCTCGATTGCGCCGAAGCCGCTTACAGGAGAAGCAGTTACGACGATTACTATCCGGGAGGCGGAGAGGAGTACCGGGGAGACCCAAGGTACTACAGAGAGGATCCGAGAAGCGCCCGGAGGCCTCGGGAAAGAAATTTGAGCGATTTCCTCCCCACTCTTTTTTCCTTCGAGTTTTATCAGATCGGCGATACGGACCTGGTGGTCGGCGTGTCGGGGAAAAGTTTACCCGCGCCGGAGGTTTCTCACTTCGACAACAAGACGATGATCGTGTTCCGGGAGGTCTACGGAGAACGGGTGGGAAAAGAGGATCACAGCGACACCGTCATGATGATCAGAGGCGTTCTCGCGGAGCAGGTCGACCGTGATTTCGTCATCACGGTCACGACCGAAAGACCCCTTCAAATACGGTCGGTGCGGGGAATGCCTCCCTCCGATTCCTATACCCTGCGGCTGACGACGGTGGCGCAGCATCAAAAATCGATCGAGGAACCGGTGGCGACCCAACAGCCCCAGACCCTGAAGGTGCCCACGGGACCGTTTGCCGTCACCACTCCCATCACTTTGGACCTTCGCGACGTGGAGTTGAGGGACGTCTTCAGGATGTTGGGGATACAGTTGAAAAAGAACATCATCATCCATGACTCCGTTCCTCCCGTCGTGGTGACGATGACCTTGAAAAATACGCCTCTCAGCGAGGTGTTCTCTTATTTGATGAAGACGTACGACATAACCTACGAGTTCGTGGGGAAAGACACCATCGTGGTCGGCACGGCGGATGGGCTGTCCAAGGTTTCAGGAAAAGAAGAAACGCGCGTTTATCGGATCGCCTACGCCGACCCCGGGGCGCTGGCGACCCTTTTGGCCCAATTGACGGGCATCCCCTCCGACAGGTTGGTGGTGGATCCCCGACTGAGGACCATCTATGCGACGTCGAACCCCGCGAAGCTGGAGGAGGTCGCCATCGCCATCCAAAACCTGGATCACCCGGGCAAACAGATCATGCTCCACGCTCGTATCTTGGAATTCACGGACGGCGCGACCCTGGACGTGGAGTCGGCCCTCAACGCCGTATACGACCACTGGTGGTTCAGCTATACGGGACAGGGAGGGGCGAGGACCGGTTATGTCGACGACAATCGCCGGGGCAGAAATTACACGGAGCCCGACGGGGGGATTCTTCCGGGCGCGACGGACATGCTGACCCCCATGCAGGGGGTGTGGCGCGAGTTCGACGTCGCGTTCCGAGCGATAGAAACCAAGGGAAAGGGTAAAACCCTGGCCAATCCATCGGTCATCACTATCGACGGGCAGGAGGCCTCCATCAGTTTGACGGAGGATTACCCCTACATTTCGGGAAGAGACGACGGCGGCAACCCGACCTGGTCCTCCGAGACGGTAGGGCCTCAATTGAGGCTGACCCCGAGGCTGGGACGGGACGGCGTGGTTTCGATTCAGTTGAACATCGAGACGGGCGAGGTTCTCGAAATGATCACGGGAAGCACGGGCGAGCAGATGCCCAGGACGTCCACTCGCTCCGTCACGACCAACGTGCGGGTGCGGGATGGAGAGCCCTTCGTCATCGGCGGCCTCTTCCGGGAGAACGAGACTCGACGGAACGTGCGCGTCCCGGTTCTGGGATCGATTCCTCTGCTGGGAGAGATTTTCAGCTATCGTTATCGCGAGCATCAGAAGACTCAGGTCGTTATCGTCGTGATCCCCTACATATTGAATACGCCGGATATCGCCATCGAGCAGGAAAGGGTCATGATCAAGCAGTAAACAGGACAGGCGTTTTGTATCGCGTTGATCGGTCATAAAGGGCTGGAGGCAAGGTATAATACAACCTGACTTCCCGCCCTTTTTCGGCAGAGGACCGACGAACGCGGCGAGTCGCATCGCGGAGCCGCTGTCGTGGGTTAAAATGGCGGGCAAAAATGGAGGAATCGTCGAATGGCACAAGTAGTGGACACCACCGATTTTTATGTGGGATTGAAGTTCAGATGGCAAGAGGCCATTTGGGAGATCGTGGAGTTCGATCATCACAAGATGGGACGGGGCGGCGCGGTGGTGCGCACGAAACTGCGCAACGTGGAAACGGGGTCGGCGGTGGAAAATTCTTTCAAGCCCGGCGAAAAATTCGAGCGCATCATTTACGATGAAAAGCCGGCTCAATTCAGTTACAAAGATGGAAATGACTACGTATTCATGGATCTTTCGACTTACGATCAATTGACGATCACCCCGGAAGCGCTGGGCGACGCGACGAAATATCTGGTCGACGAGATGGAGATCAAGATCGAGGTTTTCGAGGGGAAGATCATGGGCATTGAGCTCCCCAAAAGCGTTATTTTGAAGGTGGTGGACACTCCTCCCAGTTTCAAGGGGGATACCGTTTCGGGGGGCGGCAAGCCGGCGGTGCTGGAGACGGGGATAACGGTCACGGTCCCCGTGTTTGTCGAACCCGGCGAGCAGGTTGTGGTCGACACGCGCACGGGGCTGTATCTGGAGCGGGCAAAAAAATAAGCGGACGACCGGCGGAAGACAAGGAAAGCGTGTTGATCGCTCGTTTTTTCATCAATTAGGAGGTGGGGGCTTGAATTCCAAGGAACGGATAGCGTACCTCAGAGGACTTCTCGATTTTATGCCTCGGGAAGAGAAAGAGACCAAGATTTATTCCGCCATTGTGGATGCTTTGGATACTTTGGCGCTGGAGGTCGAGGAACACGCGAAGTTGATCGAGCTTCGGCGCGAGGATTACGACGACCTCACCGAGGAGATGGACGATCTTCACGACGCCATTTACGAACTGGAAGAATCCATGGGGATAGCAAGCTCCGAAGAGGACTACAACGAGGACGAAGATGAGGACGAGGACGAACTGGAGGAGATTACCGAGAGCTATATCTCCATGACCTGTCCGTCCTGCGCGTATTCTTTTTATTACAAGTACGAAGACGGAAAAGAGGACGAGAAACTCGTCTGTCCCAGTTGCGGAGAGGAGTTCAGCCGTTCGCTGTGATTGTTTCGAAAGACATTTTAGGAGGGGAAGAAAGTGGATCAGAGCCATGTGGATGAGAAAAACGCGATTCATGAAACGAGCGATGCCCGCTCCAAGGGAGGTCAGTTCGAGGGGAACATCCATATATCCGAGGATGTGATCATTGAGCTGGCGAAAAAGACGATTTTGGGAATACCCAACATACAGCCCGCCAACATGGGCATCGCCTCCAAGTTCGGCATCGGGCGCAAAGCCGGAGACGGCATCCGCGTGTCCGTCGAGGAGGGTAAAATCCCCGCGATGACTGTGGATGCTTATATCCTTGTCAAATACGGTCAGCGCATCCCGGATTTGGCCTGGGACGTGCAGGAGAAAATCAAGGCGAACCTCGAGCGTTATACCGGTTACACCGTTTCGGCCGTGAATATCAACGTTCAGGGTATCTACTTGGAGGAACCTCAAGCCGTCGCCGAGCCCGTGAAAGAAGAGGAAAAAGAAGAAAAAGAGGAGTGTTGCCGCGAGGCCAACAGCGCTTCCGCGCCGGAGGAGCCGGCGGAAGAATAGCTCTTCGAGTTTTTTCGACGCGGCTCTTTCACTCGAGTTTTGGAATTAAGGTGGTATGCGTATCCTAGGAGTGATGAAAGTGTATTTTTTGTGGAAACGAACTCCCCACGGCAGCATAAGAGTATCTTGCGATGGACTTTCCGGGTTCATAAACCGTGTTTTGTCCGAAAAATCCAGGTGCCGCAGTTTATCGCTCGCCGAGGGAGAAAATGCCTCGGTTACCCTGGTCCTGTTTTCGGATAGTTCCGCGACGGAGAGCTTTAGGGTCGAGGAGCGCCTGACTTCTATTGTGGCGCCTCTGGGATTTCGCCTGCAGATCGTCTGGGCGGATAGAGGCGTGCCCGAGTCCGAATGGTGCGAGGCGCTCTCCTCCGCTTATCAGAGTCCATGGACGTGGATGCTTGTCGTTTCGATGATCACGCTTGGAACTCTGGCCGGACTGAAGGGGCTTTTTTGGACGCTTTTCTGGGGCACGGCCGCGTGGTTCGTCTCCAAAGTCGTCATCTCTTTTCTGATCAGGAAAAGGATGGGGTTTTTCTCGCCGGAGGCGCGGAGGTAATTTTTTCGGAGGTCCTCTCTTAATTGAAAAAATCTCATATCGCACAAAACCGTCATCGTGCCAGAGAGTTGGCCGTGCAGCTTTTATACTCCCTCGGAACTCGGCCCGATCAGGACTCCGAGGGATGCGTGGACGCCTTTATATCGGACTGCGGTTTTGCTTTTGAAGAGGGGACCGAAGTTAAGGAGTATTTGTCTTTTCTGGTCAACGGAGCTTGGGAAAAACGCTTCGAGATCGACAATATGATGCGCATGATCGTCACGGGGTGGCGTCCGGAGCACATGGTCGCCGTCGATCGGGCCGTGCTCCGTTTGGCTCTTTTCGAGGGTTTTTTGGCGAAGAAGGTTCCGATCTCCATCGCTATTGCCGAGGCCGTGGAGTTGGCGTGCGCTTTCGGCACCGAGGACTCCGGGAAATTCGTCAATGGAGTTCTGGGCAAAATGGCGCGAAGCGACGTTTCGGATCCCAATAGCGTTTCGGGCTCCAATAAAACTTCGAGTAAGGACGACGAGAATGCAGCTGCGGCTTCCGAGATCTCAACTGACCGTTGACGAACTGACTTTTCATATTCAAGGGCTTTTCGCGTCCGACGTCACGCTGAAATCGGTGGTCGTCAGCGGCGAAATATCCGAGTTTAAAAAACACACGAGCGGCCATTGCTACTTTACCCTTCTGGGAGAGGAAAGCAGGGTCGCTTGCGCTATTTTTAAGCAATATGCCGGCTTCGTCCCCAAATGGCCGGATAACGGGGACAGCGTCCTCGTCGAGGGCAGCGTCGGGCTTTACCCTCAACGCGGCGTCTATCAGCTTTACGCGCGGCGCCTTGTCCCGGTGGGAGCCGGCGCGATCGAGCGGGCGCGTCAAGAACTCCAGGAACGCCTCGAAAAGGAGGGGCTGTTCTCCCCCGCTCTGAAACGGCCTCTGCCCCTTTATCCCAGGAAGGTCGCGCTGGTGACGTCGGAAACGGGAGCCGCGGCGTTGGACGTCATTCAGGTGGCGAAGCGCCGTTATCCGGCCTGCGGCATCGTCGTGATAGGCGCGCAGGTACAGGGGGCGGACGCTCCTTCGAACATCGTCCGAGCGCTTTCACGGGCGGCGACGATTCCCCATCTCGATTGCGCGATTCTGGTGCGGGGCGGCGGAAGCCGCGAGGACCTGGTTCCCTTCGACGACGAGCGCGTGGTGCGCGCCGTGCGTTCTTGTCCCGTGCCCGTCGTCAGCGGGGTGGGCCATGACGTCGACACGACGCTTTGCGATAGGGCGGCGGACCTGCGCGCCTCCACTCCATCCGCGGCGGCGGAGCTTGTTTTTCCCGATCGGGGGGAGATCGATCAACAGCTTCTCGAAATGCGAGACCGAATGGCGTACGCCGCGAGAAGGCGGATCGCGGAGCATCGGTCGCGGTTGGACGGCGCGCGGTCTACTGCCGCGTCCCGGGTTCGGCGATGCCTTTCCTCCTTGGCGGCGGGCCTCGACGTTGCCCATAAACGGCTCCGGTCCTCGGCCGATCTGCGTTTCGCGGAGGCCCGGCAGGCTTTGGCCGTCAGAGCCGCGTCCTTGGAGGCCTTGTCTCCCCTGGCCGTCATGGGACGAGGTTTTGTCGCCTGCGAGCGGAACGGCGAACGCGTTTTGTCCGCGAACAGCCTGTCCCCTGGAGATCGCGTGGAAATCCGTTTCCCTGACGGCGGGGTCGAAGCGAAAATAGAAAAAATGATTTGAGAATTTTGGGAGGGGTTTCTTTTGAGCACGTCGGCGAAGCACAAAATTGCGGATATTGGAAAAGCGCCCGTTGGGGCGAAAAAAATCGAGTGGGCGTGGCAGTATATGCCCTCGCTCCGGTTTCTCGAAAACAAATACAAGGCCGGTCAACCCTTCAAAGGCGCGACGATCGCGGCCTGCCTCCATCTGGAGGCGAAGACGGCGTGCCTGCTGCTGACCCTCACCCGCCTCGGAGCCACCGTCGCCGCCTGCGGCAGCAATCCCCTGTCCACCCAGGACGACATCTGCGCGGCGCTGGCCGAAGGAGGGGTCAACGTCTTCAGCCGGCGCGGCATGACGACGGAGGAGTACTTCGGTTACGTCCGCGATGTTCTGGACTTCAAGCCCAACGTGGTCATCGACGACGGCGCGGACGTGGTGGCGTTGATCCACAAGGAGCGTCAGGAGTTGATTCCCGGCATCAAGGGCGCTTCGGAGGAGACGACCTCCGGGGTCAAACGCCTGAAAGCCATGCAGGCCGAGGGCGTTCTGAGGTTCCCCGTGATCTCGGTCAACGACGCCCTGAGCAAATACCTCTTCGACAACCGCTACGGAACGGGACAGTCCGTGTGGGACGGCGTGATGCGCACCACGAACATGGTCGTGGCGGGGCGTACGGTCGTCGTCGTCGGTTACGGCTGGTGCGGCAAGGGCGTCGCCAAACGAGCGGCGGGCCTGGGAGCGCGCGTCGTCGTCACGGAAATCGACCCCCACAAGGCCTGCGAGGCGTTGATGGACGGTTTCGACGTCATGCCCCTCGAGGAGGCGGCGAAGATCGGCGATATCTTCCTGACCCTGACCGGCAATCTCAAGGTCATCGACAAACGCCATTTCCCGCTGATGAAAAACGGAGTCATCATGGGCAACGCCGGCCATTTCGACGTGGAGATCTGCAAACCCGACCTGGCGGCGATGGCCGACCGAATCGAGCATCTGCGCGACAACATCGACACCTATGTCATGAAGGACGGACGCCGCCTGAACCTGCTGGGCGAGGGACGGCTGACCAACCTGGCCTGCGCCGACGGGCATCCGATCGAAATCATGGACCTGAGTTTCGCCCTGCAGCTCGAAGCCGCTCTCCACGTCTACACCCACGAGATGTCCCCGGGAGTCCACGCCGTTCCCGAGGAGACGGACAGGGCCGTCATGGAGTCCAAACTCGCGGCGCTGGGCATCGCGCTGGACAAACCGACCCCCGAACAGGTCGAATACATGAAGAGCTGGAAAGACTAGCGCTGTACGCATCGAGCTCAGGTATAGCGAATCAAATTAAGGGGCCTAAAGTTAGAATAACTAAAAACAAGCGATATTCCAGCTTTACGTCGTTGCTTTAGGCTATTTCTTAACGTCAACAGCTATAATCCACATGGCGAAAAATTAAGGAGAATCACAAACTTTTGCGTTGCTCGGGATAGGAGGACTTCATGGCTACTTTGTTTAAAGACGTTTTCATACTGGATGGAGAGCGTGAGAAGGCACAACGGGGGCATCTTCTCGTTTCCAAAGGACGCATTCAGTCTCTGATGGACGGCTCCGAGGTTCCGCCCGCGGCCGACAAGGTCGTGGAGGGCAGGGGACGTATGGCCGTGTTGCCCGGGTTCGTGAACGCCCACACGCACGCGGCGATGGTGTTGCTGCGCGGACTGGGTGAGGAAGCGCCTTTGATGGAGTGGCTTCAGAAGAAAATATGGCCGGTCGAGGCTAAACTTACGCCCGAGCACATCTACTGGGGTACGGCGTCCGCGATTTTGGAGATGTTGGCCACGGGAACGACCTGCTTCGCCGATATGTATTTCGAGATGGACGGAGTCGCCCAGGCCTCGCTGGAGGCGGGGATACGCGCCGCGCTTTGCCGGGGCATCACGGACGGCCCTCCCGTGGACGGCGTCTCGAAAATCGACTGCAGCGTCGAGGACAACCTGAGCTTGTTCGAGCGTTGGCACGGACGCGAAGGACTTTTGACGGTGCAGCTCGGCCCGCACGCTCCCTACACCGTGCCCTTCGGCGACATGAAAAAAATCGTCGAGATAGCCAAAGAACGCGGTATCGGGCTCCATTTTCATTTTCTGGAAACGGAATGGGAACTCGGCTATATCCGCGACAAATTGGAGATGACGCCCGAGGGCTACCTTCGCCGAATCGGGATCTTCGATCTTCCCGGCGTCGTTCTGGCTCATGGGGTGTGGATGAACCCCGCATGGGCGGACAGCCTGGACATGTCGCAGGCGACGATCGTGCACAATCCGGGCAGCAACATGAAGCTCGGCAGCGGGGTGATGCCCTTGGACACCTGGCTCGACAAAAACGTAGGGTTGGCTCTCGGGACGGATGGCGCGTCGAGCAACAATCGCCTGGACATGTGGGACGCGATGCGCAGCGCGGCGCTGCTCCACAAGGGGACGACGCGCAGTCCCACCAGCGCTCCCGCGCTGGATATCCTCCGCATGGCGACGTTCGAGGGGGCGCGCGCGTTCGGTTTCGCGAACAAAGGCTTGATCCGCGAGGGATGGATGGCCGACATCGTGTTGGTCGACCTGGACCAGCCCCATTATGTGGGCGTGGACGAGGAGAACCTGACGAGTTACATCGTCTACGCCGGTTCCTCGGCCGACGTCAGGGGCACGATGGTGAACGGCAAGTGGCTTTACAGGAACGGCGTCTATTCCACCCTAGACAAAACCGAGATCATACAAAAGGCCCGCGAGGCAAGGAAAGCGATCACGGCTTGAATTTTACGCGAAAAGCTGGCGAAATACTTCGGGGGTTCCAGGGGGGCCAGTGAGACGAACGTAGTGAGCGAACGGGCTCCGCCCCCCTGGGCTTGAACGTTTACAAAAATTGGACAAGAGAGTCTGAAGGTGTTATACTCCCAACCGGTTTGAGTTTTAGATTCGAGTTTCAAGAGAAGTGCGTCCTTTAAATCCAGTCCGGAGAGGCTGGCAAGGAGATAGTTTTTATCGTGGCCTTACATGAGAATGTACTGTGCCCTGTCGACTTTGCATAAAGGACGACGGGGCACATTTTTTTTGCCCCGCGAAGCGTTTGACGAGGCGTTTTGTTTGCGGGTCGGGCTATTTTGACGGCTCTAACGAGGAGGGGTTGCATGTGAAAGAAAAAGCGAAAATCATGGACGCTCGGGCTATGGAGCGAGCGGTGTCGCGCATCGCCCACGAGATCATCGAAAAGAACAAGGGCGTGACGGATGTGGCGTTGATCGGCATTCAGCGCAGGGGCGTCCCTTTGGCCCGCCGGCTGGCCGAGCAGATCGAGAAGGTTGAGGGGATCAAAGTGCCGGTCGGGGTTTTGGACATCACCTTCTACCGGGATGACCTTTCTCTGCTGAACGAGCACCCGGTTCTGAACGGCACGGATATTCCGTTCGGCGTTACGGGGCTCGCGGTCGTCCTTGTGGACGACGTGCTCTTCACGGGGCGCACGGCCCGCGCCGCCTTAGACGCGTTGATGGACAGCGGTCGTCCGCGTTCCATCCAACTCGCGGTGCTGGTCGACCGCGGACACAGGGAGCTGCCCATCCGCGCGGACTTCGTCGGGAAAAACGTTCCCACGTCCCGCAGCGAGCTGATCTCCGTCCGCATCGCCCCGTTCGAGGAGGTCAACGAGGTCCTGCTGATGGAGCTGGACGGATAAGGCGGACAAAAAGCTCGAACGGACGCCGTTTATAATTCTGCAAATATAATCCTTTTCAAATTTTTTATTTCGGAGGGAGTTGTTACTTTGGCTTTGTCGCAAAAAGATCTGCTGGGACTTCGGGGCGTCTCCGCCGCCGAAATCTCCGAAATCCTGAACACCGCCGAACTGATGAAAGTCATTCTGGCCTCCAACAACAAAAAAACCCCGCACCTTCAGGGCAAGACCATCATGACCGTCTTTTACGAAAACAGCACGCGCACCCGCCTTTCCTTCGAACTCGCCTCCAAATACATGGGAGGCGTCGCCGCCAACATGTCGGCCTCCGGCTCCAGCGTCGCCAAGGGTGAGACCCTCGTGGACACGGCGCGGACGCTGGACCGTATGGCCAGCGACGTCCTCATCCTGCGCCATCCCATGACGGGCGCGCCGCACCTGATGGCGAAACACGTCAAGGCCTCCGTGATCAACGCGGGCGACGGCGCCAACGAGCACCCCACCCAGGCGCTTCTCGACATGTTCACGATGAAGGAAAAACTGGGGGGCATTTCGGGGCTCAAGGTCGCCATCGTGGGGGACGTCACCCACAGCCGCGTCGCCCGGTCGAACCTCTGGGGGCTGACGACGATGGGGGCCCAGGTCACCTTGGCCGGGCCTCCCACGCTCTTGCCTCCCGACGGCGCGCTGGAGGCGACGGGCTGCCGGGTGACCGAGTGCGTGGACGACGCCGTGCGCGAGGCCGACGTCGTCATGGGGCTGCGCATCCAGTTGGAACGCCAGCAAAAGGGCCTGTTTCCCTCGGTGCGAGAGTATCACAAATTCTTCGGCTTGACGCCCGAGCGCGTGGGCCTGGCCAAAAAAGGCGCGCTGGTGATGCACCCCGGCCCCGTGAACCGAGGCGTCGAGATCGCGTCGATCGTGGCCGACGGAGAGAGTTCCCCGAACTCGGACGGATATCGGTCCGTCATCGACGAGCAGGTGACCAACGGAGTCGCGGTGCGCATGGCGCTGCTTTTCCTGCTCACGCGACGGAACGGGTAAGGGGGAGTGAAGGGGAATGAAGATGAAAACGCTGATTAAAAACGGAACGCTGGTGACGCCGGACGGCCTGCAAAAAGGGGACATGCTGATCGAGGGCGGAAAAATCGCCGCCGTGGGGACGTCGCTGGACGCGGAGGGGAAGGACGACATCTCGGTGTTCGACGCCTCGGGGCTTTTGGTCTCGCCCGGTTTGATCGACCTGCACTGCCACCTCCGCGAGCCCGGTTTCGAGTACAAGGAGGACATCGCGTCGGGGATGCGGGCCGCGGCTCATGGCGGGTTCACGTCCGTCTGCTGCATGGCCGACACCCACCCGGTGAACGACACGGCCGCCGTCACGGAGTTCATCAAAATGAAGGCGCGGCGCGAGGAGGCCCTTGGCGGCCCGGCCGTGCGCGTCTACCCCATCGGGGCCGCGACGAAGGGGATGAAGGGCGAGGAACTGACGGAGATGGGGGACCTGAAGGAGGCGGGGATCGTCGCGGTCTCTGACGACGGAAAATCCGTGGCCGACGCCGGCCGGATGCGGCTGGTTTTGAGCTATGCCCGACACTTCGGCCTGCCGGTCGTCACCCACCCCGAGGACCTGAACCTGGTGGGGGGCGGCCTCATGAACGAGGGTTACTGGTCCACCGTGCTGGGAATGCCCGGGACGACCCGCGCGGCGGAGGAGTCCATCATCGCCCGGGACTGCATGTTGGCGGAGCTGGAGGGCGCGCGTCTCCACGTGGCTCATGTCTCCACGGCGGGGGGAGCGGACATCGTTCGCTGGTTTAAAGCCCGCGGGGCCGAAGGCCGGGGAGCGCGCATCACGGCCGAGACCGCGCCGCACTACCTCTACGCCACCGACGCCTGGGTCGGTGGACCGGATGGCGGCCTACCCTACGACGCCAACACGCGGGTCAACCCTCCGCTGCGCACAGACAAGGACGTTCAGGCCCTGATCGCGGCGCTGAAGGACGGGACCATCGACTGCATCGCCACCGATCACGCGCCGCACCACTCGGACGAAAAAAACACGGAGTACGCCTTGGCGGCGTCCGGCATTTCGGGCTTCGAGACGGCCCTGGGGGTCTGCTGGACGGCCCTCGTCGCATCCGGCCACATGACGCCCGAGCAGATGCTCCGCAAGATGACCAGCGACCCGGCGCGTATTTTCTCCCTGCCGTCGCTGGCGGAACTCGGCGGAAACCTGGAAATCGGCGCGTCCGCCGACATCGCCCTGATCGACCCGGCGGCCGAGTGGATCGTCGACGTCTCCGAATTTTTGAGCAAGGGGAAAAACAACCCCTTCCACGGCAAAAAGCTCACGGGGAAAGTCGTCGCCACATACGTCGAGGGCAAATGCGTCTATAAAGAAAAAGGCAGGGCATGAACATGACGCGGATCGACCGATTGATCGAGGCGATAGAGCGCACCGGAAACCCGACGGCTTTGGGGCTGGACACTCGGGTCGAGTACCTTCCCCAGGAGATGCTCGAAAACCGCACGGTCGAGGAGGCCATTTACGCCTTCAACCGTGGATTGATCGACGCCTTGTCCGACGTGGTGCCCTGCGTCAAGGTCCAGATCGCTTGTTACGAGAGACTGGGAGTCGCTGGAATGAAGCTCTTCCGGGACACCCTGCTCTACGCCGGGGAGAAGGGCATGGTCATCATCGCCGACGTCAAGCGTAACGACATCGGCGTGACGGCGGAGGACTACGCCGCGGCCTACCTGGGCGGCGAAGCGATAGGGGGCGAAGCTATAAAGGGCGAAGCCCCTTTTCCCGCAGACTTCGTCACGGTCAACGCCTATCTGGGCACGGACGGGATCGCCCCTTTTCTGGCCGCGTGTGAAAAGAGCGGCGGGGGGATCTTCGTTCTGGTGCGCACCTCGAATCCCTCGGCGGAGGAGTTTCAGGACCTGATTGTTCAAGGCGACGAGCCCCGGCCTCTTTACGAGCACGTGGGACTCAAGGTCGCGCGGTGGGGCGAGGCGCTGATGGGGCATCACGGCTACAGTTCCGTCGGGGCGGTCGTTGGGGCGACCTGGCCCGAGGAGGGAAAAAGGCTGCGGGCCCTCCTTCCCCGCACCTTTTTTCTGATCCCCGGCTACGGCGCTCAGGGCGCCGCGGCTCAGGACCTCGCCGGTTGCTTCGGCCGCGACGCCCGGGGAGCCGTTGTCAACGCGTCCCGGAGCCTGCTCTGCGCCCACAAAAAACGCAAGACCGGCGACTTTGCCGCGGCCGCCCGGGACGAGGCCCTGCGTATGAAGGAAGACCTTCGCGCGGCGCTCCATATATAAGGGGAGCGGGGCTCGTTCGGCCACCGCGCGCGCTCCGAAACATCTGAAGCATTGCTTCGAGTGGGTGGATTGGGTGAGTTTTGAACAGCTAGGGGTGGATTATTCTCAAATCTGTGGTGTGTTGATCACTGCTGTCAACTTAAGCGATTTTCGCATATTTTTTTATGAGGAATCGTTATGGTAGATAAAGATTTTGCAAGGCTTTATGCATTGGCCAATAGAAAGATTCCTCATGTTTTCCTCCTTAAGTTGACAGCAGTG
>JAISQE010000171.1 GCA_031274425.1 Synergistaceae bacterium
TACACCGCCCCCTCCGAGCACCTCCACTCCGGAAACCGCGAGAGCAGCCGGCGCAGGGCCCTTCTGTCGGAATACCCCGACGCGAGGAAATCCAGGGCGTCGCGGTCCATCGCGGCGCACAGCGCGAGAATCTCGTCCTCGTCGATGTTGGCCACCTTGCGCGCGGTTCCCCCGGCGGTGAACCCCAGCCCCAAACGTTTGCGCTCCTCGGCGTTCAGCTCGTCGATGTCGCCGGAATCGACGAGGACGCGCATTTCTACGCGTCCCCGCTCATCCGCCTCTATGATGCTCTGACGCATGAGGCTTATGGTCCCGGAGTCAGCGTTATAACCGCGTTCGCTTTCTCCGCTCTCGCCTCCAGCGTCATCTCGCCGACGATGACGCGCTTCTTGTTGTCGCCCGTCTCCGGAAGCGGCTTCGTGTGCATCTTGCGAAGCTCCGCCACCTTCCAGTAGTCCGGGTCGATGACGAATACCTTGTTGTCGTCCATCATGCGGTGCGCCACGAACGAGACGATTCCGAAGTCGCTCTCATAGACGTTGATGGCGCTGACCAGTTTTTTGCTGTTCTGCTCCAGGTATTTGTCGCCGTCGCCGCTCCAGCTCGAAACGATCCGCTTGTTGTTCCCCGACAGGTAAACCTTCTTCGGGACGCCGCCCTTCTCCCAGCACTTCTGGAGCGCGTCGTTCATCATCTCCTCGGAGATCGGGTCCCCCGCCGCGCCGTTGACCGTGTTGGTGCCGATGAAGAACGGCACGCCCCCGAACTGGCGCGCCACGGTCGCGCTGCCCGCGCTTTTCGCCGCCTGCGTGATGAGCGCCCTTTCCACGTCCATGGCGATTTCCTTCATGGCCTTGCGCATCTGATACGCGATCTCCGAGGTGACGCCGTGCTTCATGACGACCTCTTGCGTGTTGGTCACGCCGTAACCCACGCTGAAAATCTGCGTGTAATTCCCCAGCCTGACGCGGGGCGTCGGGTCGGATACGGCGTATTCGAAACCCTCCACCTTCTTGTTGTCCGCCGGAGCCCTCAGCGAATCCTCCAGCCATTCATGGTTGGTGGCGGTCGCCTTCACCTTGCCGCACGCCGAAAAAAACGGCGTATCCTTCGGACTGATGTTCGTGATGACGTCCGAGATGTCCTCCGCGTTGCCTACGGCCACATACGTGTTCTTACCCATTCCGATCACCTCTATACGAATTTGTTTTTGATGAGCCAGTCTACCTGCTCATCCGAGGACATTTCGCCAAGTTTGGAAACGTCCGTCACGCCCTGCGTCTCGCCCCCCGCGTTACCCGCCGTCATGACGGGCGGCGGCGTAGCCGTCTTAGGCGTCGCCGTCTTAGATGTAGCCGCCGTCTTGTCCGTCGGGGCCTTCGTCGCCTTGTAGTCCGCGATGATCTTGTTCATCAGGTCCCGGACCTGCGCCGCGCTCCCCTGCCTGAAAATCGCGTCCACCGCCTGATATTCCTTGAACGGCAGCCTTTCTTTCCATTGGGGGAAAAACTTTTGATCGATCTCGTCGAACTCCGGCGTCTTCTGTTTGATCTCCGCGACGGCGTTGACGATCTCCGCCTGCCGCACCTGCGCTTGAACCTGCGCCTGCCGCGCGATCTGGGCTTCTTGAGCCTGCCGCGCCTGTTGCGCCTGCTGGGCTTGATGGAGCTGCTGCGCTCGTTCCCGCAGTTCCACGACGGCGGAGTTTTGCGCCGCCATGTGTTTCGGGTCGAACTCGTCGAACTCCTCCGGCTTGATCCCGAGATAGTTCTTCGCGGCCAGGACCTTGCCCATCTCCATCAACTGAGCCCAAGCCTCTTTCGATATCGGAGGCTGAGCCTGCGCCTGGGGAGCCTGAGCCTGGGGAAGCTGCGCCTGCGGAGGCTGAGCCTGCTGCGCCCGTTGGAGCATTTCCCTTTGCAACCTGGCCGCTTCGTTGCGTCTTTGGGCCGCCGCGTCGATGGCCTTGTAATACTCCGCCACCTCCGGGGTCAGCTTCGCCTGATCGATAGTCCCGTTGATGAACGCTTCCGCCAGTTCCTCCGGCGTGTAGCGCCCAGCCTGAGGTTGTGGCTGAGCGGCCTCTTCCGGTCGGGCTTTGTCTTCCGACTCCCAGAAACTGTCCGCTACCTCTAGCCCCCCGTCTTCGGTCAGGGCAATCTCTTCCGTCTCCGGCGTCTCCGTTGTAGTCTCGACGGGGGCCGTCTCTACCGCTGCCGTCGTATCCGGCGCTGCCGCTGTCGGCGCTGCTGTTCTCGCTTGATCGATGTCTACGATGTCTCCCATGTGTTATCCCCTTTCCAACAATTCTTTTACCGCCCGGTCGCCCACGGCGATCGACGCGTTGGCCTCGCTCACGAACGCCGCGAGCGCCCTGTACTGGCACGCCGCCCAATACGCCTCATCCGGCGTTTTGGCGTTCGCCATCGCCCCCGCGAGCGCTTCCCGCTTGCCGCTCAAAAACTCCTTCAGCTCATCCAATACCGCCCGCTTCCGGTCCCCCAATAGGGCTTGCCGCTCCAACCGCTCCCGCTCCTGGTCCTGCAATTTGCGCTCCTCCTCCCCCCGGCAAGCCGGCTCCCAACATTCCCGGCATCCCCGGCATGCCCATCATGCCCGGCATCATTTGCGGCAGCGTCAAATACTTGTCCGCGTCCTCGATCCCCATCAACTTCAACAACTTCTGCCCGGCCATCACGAACTGCTGAGGCCCGGCCACGCCTAGCTGTATCGCGAAGGGCAGCATCTCTCTCAGGTAGCTGGTCAACACCTGCACCTTCGCGTCCCGCGCCCCGATGCCGCTGGAGGCGTCCACCGACAAATCGAAGTCCCCGAACAGGTCGTCCCGCGAAATTTCCATGACGCCGCCCTGGAGCCTCACCACCTGCGGCTGATCGATGTACCTCTGGTTGAGCTGTATCAAGAATCGAAACAGCTCCCGTATCCCCGTCTCCGCGAAGTTCCTCATGATCTCCTCCTGCCGCTGCTGCGCCGCCGTCATGATCATGTTGATGCCCGTGGCCGTCTTGTTGAGGCTGGAGGCGTCCATTCCCTGGTTGTAACGGGTGACGCCGATCCACTGTTCGATCTGTCCCTTGATGTACTCGAAAAACTGAAAGTTCTGCGAGTTGAGCCCCGCCAGTTGGATCTGTTGAAACGCCGATTCCGTCAGCGCGCCGGAGGACCGAATGAACTGCGCCTGGTTCATCAGGTCGTCCATGTTGATCTTCGTGACGTCGACCACCGCCACGGGCTTGTTGGATATGCCCAGCCCGATGATCATCTGACGCAGCAGCGCCGTATGGGCGTCCTGCATCTCCTGCAAGACCTCCGCCAGCCCCAGCCTGCTCCAGACCTGATAGCTGTCCCAAAAGGGCACGATGTCGAACAGCGGCGCTCGTTTGTAGGGATTCTCCACGGCCCGCAAAAGCCGGTCGTCGCAGACGGTGACGATGGCGTCCTCCAACAGCCCGTCGCCGTCGATGTCCGTCTTGAGGTAGCATTCGTAGACGATGACCCGCGCTCGCGCCTTTTCGCTGGTGGTCGCCTGTTGCAGGGCGTCTTCCGCGCCGTCGCTGAGTTTCTTCTCCAGTTCCGTAAGCTCGTAATCGTCGCCCGCCTCGGCGGCTATCTCCTCCACGACCTGGGGGTCGTAGATGCCCCGCCGGGCTTCGCGCCTGAGCTGGTCTATCGTGGTGACCTTCCGGTGCGCCACCATGGAGCACTCGCCCAGCGTCCGCCCGTCCGGGGTGAACCGGATGTCCGAGGGGCGTATGACCTCGATCACCGGCTGGTTGGTGATGATCCGTTCCTCCTGCCAGCTCACCATCGCCGACTGGGGTTGCTGCATTCCCAGAATGCTCATGATGTCCGGCATCGGCTCCACGCTCACGATCTGATTGTTGGGGTCCTGCATGATCCCCACGAGCTTTTGTTGATCGACTTCCTCTTGGTGCGGGATCGTCTCCGTCTCGCGCTTCCAGTAGCATTTCAGAACGCCCAGGTTCGTGGCCAGCGCGTCGCCGAACCAGCCTTTGAATATCCGGTAACCCTGATTCTTTACGGTGAGCTGCCACTGAATGAGCTTCATGACCTTCTCCGCCCGGTCTGCGTCCTCGCTGCCGACGCCGCTGATGGATATGATCCGGTCCGCGCCGAAAAACGCCTTGAGCATGTTGGGCAGGAGCCACTCCACCGCGCTCCACAGATCGAAGGTCCGCATCTCGTTGACCCTGCTCAGGTCGGGATACAGCCGCTTGTAGCGGTCGGTGTCCGATTGATAGACCTCGTACCGCCGGATCAGGTCCTGCTCGATGTGATCCCGGTAATAGTCGTCCGCCCATTTGATGTCCGCCTTCGCCGTCGCCAGCACCCGTCCCTCGTCTATCTGCCCTTTCTGTCCCTGTTGTATAGCCATTACTCACATCCTCCCCAATATCGGCATCTTGATGTTCTGATACGCCGGAGCAACCGGCTGCGCGAACGTCAGCGCCAGCGCGTCGGCGAAGTCCGGGCTCGCTATGCCCCGCTTCTTCATTTCCTCCTTGCGCTCCAGCTGCAGCCGTCCCTGCATGTCGTAGCAGTAATCCGGAGCCGTCAGGTCGTCCTTGATCCGCTCCGCGTACTCCCCGGCGTCCAGACATCCGCTGTCCGCCGCGATCCAGTCCCGCATGAGCCCCCAGCACTCCGCGCGCTTGTTTTTGTACTTCGCGTCGTTGGCCCCGCCCCCGAATTGCACCGCGAACGGCTGCCGTCCCATCATCCGCAGATCGGAAACCACGCCCGCGCCGATGCCCGTAGCGTCCACGAACACCGCGCTGGCGTGGTGCTTATCCCACTTCTCCGCCACGATGCCGGAGAGCACGGCCAACTCGCACTCCCGCACCGTCCAGAGAATTCGGGCGTAGAGCCCCTGTCGCAGCACGATCACATTCCTATCGCCTCCAAACCAAGCCACATCCACGCCAAGGACGACCGGGGCGTGAGCGTAGGCCCTCGGGTCGAGCTGTCGGGCAAGCGCCGCCTCCGCGTCGGCGATGCGTATGAACTGGAGATCGCCGCCGCTGGGAAACTCTCCCAGCACGCGCACCCGGAATATATCGGAGTCCCGCCCGTACTCCTTTTCCATCTCCTCGACATACGCCGGGGCCACGAGAGGGGAATCCAGACAAGACAGCGTGTAACAGTCCCAGCTTTCGCGGTTCGCGTGGAACGCCCGGTAAAAAAACCCGGTGGTCCTCGTTGGATTGGCCGTCATGACCACCCGCGCGCCGGGCGTGGACAGCGCTCCTCTGGCCACCTCGAACACCGTGTCGTCCACGCCGGAGGCTTCGTCGATCAAGAACAGCAGTTTATCGGCGTGGAAGCCCTGCAGCGCCTCGGGGTTTTCCTTGCGCCCGGTCCGCGCTACGGCCATGCCCGGCATTCCCTCTATCGTCACCTTGTCGGATGTAATTTTGATCGAGGATTTCCAGGGCTCCAGCATCCTGGAGCGCCACTTCTTGACCTCGGTCCAGAGAATGTCCTCGAGCTGATGCTTGGTCGGGGCCGTGCAGGGGATTTTAACGTCGTCGAAACAGCAGATGGCCCACAGGATCAACCACGCGTCCGTCGTGCTTTTGCCCGTGCCGTGCCCGCTTTTCGCGGCGACGTGCGCCCCCGGCTTCGCCACGGCATTCAAAAGCCCAGCCTGTTGAGGGCTGGGCGTCACGCCGAACTGAGACTTTACGAAGTACACGACATCTTTTCTCCAGGCTTCGATCAGCCCGGCAAGATCACTCAGATCCAGCACAGCGCCGTTTCACCTCTTCCATGATCGCCGCCGGTGAAAACGTCATATCGACCTGCGTTTTCTCCGTGAAGAGCGCCAGGTGCTTGCCCAGCAGCTCTAGGGCTTTGTTCGCGCCGGGTGCGTTGAACTCCCACACATCGCGCCCGTCTTCATCCTGAATCTGCCTGCCCTTCATGTCCGTGACCGGAGCCCGCTGCAAACACCGCTCGACAACCTCTTTAAGATTGCTCAAAACATACTCAGCCGTGATCTCGGTTTTCTTTTTGCGCTCTTGAAGGGCGGCGTCAACGGCGTTTTTGACATCATCAAAAGTCAGCAATCTCTGACCATTTGCCTTTGCCGTCTTCGAACTGTATCCCGCCCGTATCGCCGCCTGCGTGGCGTTGAGGTCGATAAGATATTCCTCGACAAATCGCTGTCGTTTCGGCGTCATCAACGCCACCTCCTTTTACGCATGAAAAAAGCGGGCCTGCGCCCGCTCTTAAATCTTGTTCTCGTCCAATCTATGATCCCCGCACCAGTCCATTTCCCAGACCGGCACAAATCCTCGCATTGTCGGAGCATGCGCCCGGCATCGACCGAAAGCGCCTTTCTCCGGGTCGATTTTTTCGCCCTTTCTAACAAAAGAAATGCAAGTCTTACAGCGCATCCCCGTACTTCGCCCCGCCCACGGATCGTTTATAACATCAGACATTTTTACCCCTCCCGTTTTCGCTCAACAAAAAAGCGGCCTCTTCATGAGAACCGTTTACCCTGGACGCCCGGTGAAATTTTCATAATCGCGCCGCGCGCGCGTCCGTGCTAGCACGAGCACGCGAGCTGTGCGATTATACCCATTTTAGGGGTTGACATAGTGTCCTGTCCAGGACATTTTTTATTTTTTCACCCATTCGCCAATCACAGACGGCGCAACCTTTCGCAACGCGTTGGTCTTGCGACGCCACACCGTTTTGTCATCCAACCCGAGATTTTCGACGATCTCCCACTTGCGAAGGTCGTTGAAAAACATCAGGTCCACGATCTCCCTCTCGTTGGCGTCGAGCTTCTCTAGCCCGGCCCGAACTCGGGTGACCTGCCGCAAAAGCCACTGATAATGCTTGTTGCTCTCCTTCGCCTCGAAAACGCGTTCGGGTTCGGACTCCTTGACGTCATCCCCGTGGGCGTCGGCGACGCTTGACCCGCGACAACGGGCTATAATCGTCTTCTCATGCTCCTTGAGCGCTTTCAGCTTGGCGGGGTAGTCCCGCAGCACCCGCTCCACGAACCACAGATACTCACGAGGGTACGGCATCGCTTCTCCTCATTTCCCTTTCATTTCCCTTTCATTTCCGTCGCGCCCCAGTACGCCAGGCAAAGCGCGTCGCTTCGCCCGTCGCGCGGCTTCCTGCACCCCGGCGGGATCAGTTCGGCGGTCGGGAACATCCGCATGGCGAAATTGACGGAGCGCGCCTTCCCCTCGCCGGGTATGCCGGTCAGGACTTTCCGCGTCCACACCGAAGGCCGCACCGTCCGATACGGCAGCTCCAGCGTCCCGAGAATCCCGCACCAGAGCCCGAAACCGTAGCCGGTGCTGAAGGTGCTTGTCACCCCCTGCCCCGGCATGGCCTGCGCCTGCTCAAGGACGACCAGGAGAGAACCGGTTATCCGCCGAAAGGTGTCGGCCATGCTGGCCATCTTCACGACATCGTAGAAACGTTTGCCGTCAGTGCTGATTGTCGGGGTATCCAACAGGTTGAGAACATGAAGGTTCTCGTCTATCGCCGCAATCCCGCCCGAGAGGCCGGGGTCGATGCCGACAATCACCATCATCCCGCCAGCCTCAAACTTTCTCCGCCGCAATGGACGGTATAACCGGCTCCGATAACGCGGTCGGCCATCCTGTCCCCGTAAATTTTCTCCAGCTCCAAGCTGTCGGCGTTGGTCGTCAAAACCGTAGAGCGCCTGTGGTTGTAACGCTCGGCAACGATCTCGGTTAGCCTGGATTTGGCCCTGCTGGTGTTTTCCTCGCTCCCGAGGTCGTCTATGACGAGAATCGGCACACCCCGCGCCGTCTCGTAAAGCTCGTCTTTGGTGGTCACGCGATAGGCGCTCACCCACATGGCGTTCAGCAGCCCGCCCCACGACGAGGGATACCGCCACTTCGAGAGCAGCTTCGACCGGGCGATGACGTACAGCGCGTAAGCCGCCGCGAAGCTTTTGCCCGTGCCGTGTTCGCCGTGCAGGAGTAAAAAACATTGCCGGTCGTGGTTCCACATGTTCACGCCGCGTATGGCGGCTGTGGGCTTGGGTTGCCCCAGTTGCTCATGGAACCGCGTAGGCACTCCAGGAAGGGACTTCACCCAGGACAAGGCGTGCGCGTCGAGCCGGTTTCTCAGGCGCTGCCCGTACTCGCATCGAAGGTTCAACAGCGGGCATGGGATGTTATACTCGGTCTCGTCGCACAGCATGACGACGACCTTTCCCTCGTGGCACTCCCCGCATTCCTCGATGGTATCGGCAATCGCGTACGCTCTAGAGAGCCGCTTCATTCTCTCGGAGTCACACAGCCTGTTTAACGCCTCGCTCGCGCTCGATAGCCCGAATCTCTCGCAAGATGCTTCGATCATCCCGTTGTCCCTCCTCGTCTGTGTATTTGGCGATAATGGCCGCTTTTTCGGCGTTGGTCACGCCGCCGACGTCCGCCTCCGGAGACCCATGCTCCCACTCCTCCCAGGTGTTTTTGTTCAAAAACGTCTTGGGGTACAAGATAAACTCCGGGTCCTTCTGGACGCGCCGCATCTCCGCCGCGTAATTCCGCGCCGCCGTGATGACCCGCTCATGATCGGGCGCTCGAATGCGCTGCCAAACCTCGAAGGCCCGCTGCTTGTCCACCCTGCGAGGATAGATCGCCCACAGGCGCTCGAACGCCTCGGAGTACTCCACGGGCTCTGGGGGTTTCTTCGGGCGCGCTGTTTTCTCCGAAGGCGGTTTTTGTGGTTCCATCGGCTCTGCCGTCGGTTCATCCATGTCTGGCGCAACCGCCGGTTGCGCTATAGACAGAGAGGGGGGAGACAGAGAAGAGGGAGACAGAGAAGAGGAGCGAAGCGCTTCGTCACATGGTTGCAAGTCCTTTTCACCATGGTCGAAAGCGCTTTCCGCTATGGTCGAAAGCGCTTCTGAACATGGCGGTATGACGCTCTGGGTTTCGTTATTGTGTGGCCTTTGATGTTTCAAGAAGTTCATGATTTGGATGTACTTTACGTCGTTGACCGCATAGCGCTGAATGAATCCATGTTGCGCCAATTCGTCGAGAAGAGCGTCGATATCGAACGCGTCATAGGGGAAAATTTCGCCCTTGATGCGTTTGGGGCGGTCTTCGAGCCGCCCTTCCCGGTCCGCGAGCATCCAAAGGCCAGGGAAGAGCAGGCGGGCAGCTAACGAGCATTCCGCCAACTCCTCATTTTTGAAAAATCCCGGTTTAATATCCCTGGCCCTCATTGCTGATTCCTTTTAAGCCATCGATAATCTCCCAATATCTAGCCATTGTTCAAACCCTCCAGAATCTTCAACGCTACGGCGATCACCTGCGCCGCCTCGTTTCTCACTCCATGCCTGCCGTCGATGTCGTTTTTCATGATGGCCTCGTGGAGTTCCCCGGCTTCGCTCAACAAGGCTACATGCGCCCTGCGGAGGTTTTCGAATATCGGGCCATGCTTGCGCACAGCCCGGTTGTATTCGTAGCCCACAAGGGCTTTTGTCCTGTCGCTGATGCCCTTCATAGCGGAAGGTCGTCGTCGAGGTCGAAAACGCCTTCCTCGATATCCCTCGGCGTCAAAAATCCCAGCTCTTCCTGACGCTCCCGCGTGAGAAAGCGGGCGATCCTCGCCTGGGGTTTCCCCTTGTACTCCTCGTGCTCGACTTTAGCCGCGCCCACCTTGCCGACCCATTGGTTACCGTCCATTTCGCCTTTTGGAATATCGAAGCTGTCGTAAATCCTCCCCAGGTTCTGGTGCGTCATGCCGGAGTTTTCGGGGTCAAAAACGAGATAGTAGAACAGTATTCCCGACAGATCGAGCAATTTGACCTTCAACACGTACATGTCTTTCTTCGTCTGGGATTCCTGATATTTGACCTCGAGAATCTTCACCGGATACTCCCCCTCCGGAACGAGGGGGAACGTGTCGTCTTTGCTGTACTGCGAATCGTCGTAATCCCACGGTATCATTTAAATAGCCTCCTTCAGTCCGAGTTCCATCGCGTCGCGGTCCGCGATCATGCCTCGCGCCGCCGCCAATATCCTCTTCAAATGCTCTTTTTTAAGCGCCTTTAAATTGGCGACTTGACAATGTTTAGTGATCCAGACATCCCGTTCGGCTTTCGTATAGCCAAGTCCCTCGGGGCCGAACGCGATTTGTACTTCCAACCACAGTTTTTCAAATTCTGTCGGCGGCTTAGGCGCGGATGGCTCCACGGGGTCGGGGCCTATGCCTTTGGCCGCCGCCAGGTCGATATCGGGGTCCAGGTCGCGCGCCGACTCCGGCTCGTTCATCGCCTGTATCGCGCGTTTCTTGATGTCCGCTTCCAGGTTCATCATGTCGTTCAACGTCCAATCTTTCGACCCGCGCCCCTCGGTGATGACCAAGATCGTTTCTTTCGCGGCCTCCAAAGATTCGAGCATCTCGGTATAGGTCTGATATATCTGCTTCTTTCGGAGAATGAGGTTGTCTTTCTGTTCCGTGATATTTTCTTTGTTCAGCGTTGACTCCGGTTTTGGCGCGGCTGGTTTTGGCTCCGGCGCTTTTTCCCGCGCAGGCTCGGGTTGAGGGGCTGGCGCTTGCGCGGGCTTTGGGGCGGGTTGCGGCTTTGGTTCAGGCTCTGGCTCAGGCTCTGGGGTATCGGCTCCGGATTCGAGCCATTCTTTCAAGACCACTCCTGTCTGCGGCAGCAGCTTTATAATCTGCCCATCGAAGATGCTGGTTCTGTCCTTCGAGGCCATCGCGTTATGATTCGCGTCCAGGTCGAATACCAGGCTGAATTCGTAGTCCATACCCTCCCGCTGCACGGGCGCGAGCCCGAGTTTCTTTATAACGGTCTTTCCCCTCTCGTCTTTTTCCTGCGAGTATTCGGTCTTCGCCCGCATGGTGGCGATAATGTGACACTTCGAGGTGAGCATGGCTTCGATGAGTTTGTAATGCAGCGGCGTCACTGTGCGCCACGCGGTGTAGCTGTTTTTGCTGCTGTCCGCGATCTTTCCCTGCTGGTCGAGGAGCCCGCCCTCGCCCGCCCACGCGTGGGAAAGCGAGTCGATGATCAACACGTCGTACCCGGCGCGCTCGGCCATCGCTATGGCGTCGAGGTACTTCTGGACGGTATATGGCGCGTCGATGTTCCAAATGTCGTACTCTCCAAGGTGCGAGTACATGTTCCCGCTTCCGTTCTCGGTGTCGATGAGCGCTATCTTGTCGCCAAGCCCGAACGCCACGAGCAGAGCGCTGTACGTCTTCCCGCTCCCCGCCGGTCCCACCAGCCCCAGCCGCAGTTTTGTCTTCTTCCGTTCCGCCTTCCGAAACCCCGCCATCTAAACCGCCTCCTTAATGTCGTATCTGACTGACTTCGATTCTTTCGTGAACTCTTTCGCCAGGTCGGGGTGAACTTTCTTGAACGCCGTGCTGTCGAACCGGCTACTGACGATCTCGCTCAAGGTCAAGATAAGTGAGCCGCCCCATACGCTTTTTATGCCCTGCTTTTTAACCTTCTCGTCGAGAACCGCCTTCGCCTGGTCGCTCAGGTCCTTAGCCGTCTTCTCCAGGTCGCGGGATTCCCGCAGCAGCTCCAGCGCGTTGATGATGTCGTCGTCCGTGGTTACCGCCGTTCCGTCCCCGACGGACGTATCTTTTTTCACCGCCCGGCAGTGGCAGGAGTGCCGGTAAGCGCAATACCCGCACGCCCAGCTCGCGAGTCTCGGCCCTGGGTCCGGCGCTTCCGTCGCCGCGAAGGTCCTCTCAGCCCGTTCCCGTATTTCCATCATGCGCTCCACCGAATAATCCATAATCTCGATTTGCATGTCGCTGTTGTTCTTGTTCACCGCCACGATTCCCAGCTTATCGACGCTCAGCCCCGCCGTGATCGCGGCGTCGGCGTACACGTGAATCTGATCTAGGTATTGCGGGGACTTCAACTCCGTCCCCTGACGCTTCCAGTTCAGGAACGCCCGGTCGTTCATGGTCTTGACGTCTATCAAGATATTCCCGGTGTCGGGACGCGTGATGATGGCGTCCAAGTGCCCGCGAATCTCCCCGCCGGTCACGGGGATAACATGCTCTAAATCCGCGTCCTGAGAGCCGGGATTGTAAAACACTTTCCACCCGTCCTCCTGGAGCCACTTAATAGCCACCGGCTCCAGCGCGTTGCCCACCGCGAAAACACGTAGGGATTTCGGGTCTTCCAACTTCTCGTATTTGTTTGCCGCGAACCAAAGATGCAAATCGCAGGGAAACCCTATTGTCGAAGCCCTCAACACTTTTGTCGTCTCATGCGTTTTTGTCATTTTTGTGTTATCCTTTCCCCCAGGATGACCGCATCGATGACCGCATCCTGGGTTACGCTTTCTCTTTGAGCCCCTTTGCCGAGGGGCTCTACTCATATCGCCGCTCGCTCCTTGTCTTCCATAATCGCCCTGAAAATCGGGTACGCCTGCGCGGGCACTACCGCGTTGCCGAGAGCTTTCAGGCGGGCGACGCGATCCGGGACGCCTCGGACGACGCGGGGGAGGTCGGGCTCGACGCTCCACCAGCCTCCGTCCAACCAGGCGGGAAGCCCATCAACCACTCCACCCAGTCCGGGTTCAGAGCGCCGCCCGCGACCGTCGCCAGCCCATCTCCCGAGCGTTTCGACGCCCCCGCCCGGTTGTAATCTCCCTTCACCGTCGGGGTCGGGAAGAGATGCGCAACCTGATCGTTCAGGGTCAGCAGCCGCCCTTCCTCCATACTCTTGGCAAACCTCTCCGGCGACTGCGC
>JAISQE010000008.1 GCA_031274425.1 Synergistaceae bacterium
GATTATGCGCTGCGGATCCTGCGTGTTCTGTCGGATGGGGAACAGGTCACGGTGGGAGATGTCTGCAAGCGGGAATTGCTTCCACAGCAATTCGTATATAAAATCCTCAAAAAGATGGAACAGGCCGGTTTGGTGCGAATCGCGCGCGGAGCGGAGGGCGGTTGCCGTTTGAGCGCGGACCTGGAGAAGGTGAGCCTTCACGACTTGATAACGGCCATGAAGACGGATCGGTTGGTGGGCGCCTGTATGCAGCCGGGGTTTCAATGCGCGTGGCAGGGAGAAAACGCCTCCAGTTGCACGGTTCACAAACAACTGCAACAGATTCAGGAAATACTGGACACCGAACTGCGCAAGCGCAGTTTGCGGCAAATGCTGTTCGGCAACAATTGAGAGCGTCTTGGGACAAGGGGGGATGGCGGCGTCAGGGGGCATATCGTTTTATCCGCAAAGTGGGGTGTTCATTCTCAATATCGAGTAGCGGAAGCAACCGGCGGAAGGAGATGGTCTGTATGCCGCTGTTGCGTGGAAGATGGAGCCGCTTTCTGAGCGGTCGGCAGGAGGCGCGAGAAGACCAAGGGGGTCTCGGGGGGGCCAGCGATAAGCGGCAAACCGACGAACGAAATGAGTCGAGCGAGTCGCTTAGAGCGAGCTCCGCCCCCCTGAGCTTACAAAAAGGGGGTCTCGGGGGGGCCAGCGATAAGCGGCGAACCGACGAACGAAGTGAGTCGAGCGAGTCGATTAGAGCGAGCTCTGCCCCCCTGAGCTTACAATCAAAGGAGGTCGATGTTATGTCTTTTAAGGCGACGGAAGATCACGAGGCCTTGCGAGCGAGGATACGCGAGTTTGCGGAAACGGAGGTCAAGCCTCTGGCGTTTCTGCTGGACAAGGAGAACGGATTCCCCGACGATGCGATTCGGAAGCTCGGCGAGCTGGGTTTGATGGGTATTCCTTATCCGAGGGAGTACGGCGGCGCGGGATTGGATATACTCAGCTACGCCATCGCCGTGGAGGAACTGGCCAGAGTGGACGGCGGAACCGGCGTCATCCTTTCCGCTCACGTATCGCTGGGGTCTTGGCCCATCTTCGCCTACGGCACCGAGGCCCAAAAGCAAAAATACCTGATCCCTCTGGCGAAGGGCGAGAAGCTGGGGGCGTTCGGCCTCACCGAGCCCAACGCGGGCAGCGACGCCGGAGGCACCGAGACCACCGCCGTCCTGGAGGGCGACCATTACATCCTGAACGGCGGTAAGATCTTCATCACCAACGCCCCCAAAGCCAGCACCTACGTAGTGTTCGCCGTCACCACCCCGGACATCGGCGTCCGCGGCATCAGCGCCTTTATCGTGGAGAACGGTTGGGAGGGTTTCACCTTCGGCGACCATTACGACAAGCTGGGCATTCGCTCCTCTTCCACCGCCGAACTTATCTTCAACGACGTGAAGGTCCCCAAGGAAAATCTGCTGGGTAAAGAGGGCGACGGCTTCAAGATCGCCATGTCGACCCTGGACGGCGGCCGCATCGGAATCGCCGCGCAGGCTCTGGGCATCGCCCAAGGGGCCTACGAGAATGCCTTGGAGTACTCCAAGGAACGGGTTCAGTTCGGCAAACCCATCTGTCAGCAGCAGGTCGTCTCCTTCAAGCTGGCTGATATGGCCACCAAACTTCGGGCCGCCCGCCTCCTGATCTACAGCGCGGCCGAGCTCAAGGAACGCCACGAACCCTACGGCATGGAGGCCGCTATGGCCAAACAGTACGCCTCCGACGTCGGGTTGGAAATCGTCAACGACGCCCTCCAGATTTTCGGGGGAACCGGCTACCTGAAGGGCATGGAGGTGGAGCGCGCTTACCGCGACGCCAAGATCTGCACCATCTACGAGGGCACCAACGAGATCCAGCGCGTGGTGATCGCCGCCCATATCATCGGCAAGATGCCTAAGGAGACGGAGCCCACCGGGAAAAAACGGCCGGAGCTCAACCCGCGCAAGAAAACGATCTTGAAGGAGGGCGACGCCAAGGAGCGAGTGACCACGCTGGTGGAGTTCTTGAAGGCGGACGGTTACGACTTTACCGTGGGCATCGACATCGACACCCCCATCGTCAAGGCGGAGCGGGTGGTCAGCGCCGGCAAGGGCATCGGCGAGAAAAAGAACATGGAACTGGTGAAGGCCCTGGCCATCCAGGCGGGCGCGGCTCTAGGGTCCTCCCGTCCCGTGGCCGAGACCCTGCAGTACGTGCCGCTCAACCGTTACGTGGGCATGTCCGGCCAGAAGTTCACCGGCAACCTGTACATCGCCTGCGGCATCTCCGGGGCGGGCCAGCACCTGAAGGGCATCAAGGACGCCACCACAGTCGTGGCCATCAACAATAACCCCAACGCGCCCATTTTCAAAAACTGCGACTATGGCATCGTGGGCGACGTGTTGGAGATCCTTCCGCTGCTGACGGCCGCTTTGGACAACGGCCAACCGAAGCAGCCCGCGCCTCCCATGAAGAAGATGAAGAGGGCCAAGCCGCCCAAGACGATTCCCACGTGGAAACGATACGTCTGCAGCGGCTGCGGTTACGAGTACGACCCCGCCCTGGGCGATCCCGAGAGCGAAATTCGCCCCACGACGCTTTTCGACGCGCTTCCCGAGGAATGGATCTGCCCCGAGTGCGGCGAGGCGAAGGATCAGTTCATCGAGGCCTGAGCGGAATAAACGGGAAAGCGGCTTTTTTGCATTTGTTGAGATTTTTTGCATTTGTGAAAGGATTGCATTTGTTAAAGAATCGCATTTGTTAAAGAAGGAGGATTCAATACATGCATTGCGTTAGAAAAGTGACCGACGATCTTTATTGGGTAGGCGCCAACGAGCATCGCCTTGCGCTCTTCGAAAATATCCATCCCATCCCTCGGGGGGTCTCCTACAACTCCTACCTGCTTCTGGATAAACAGACCGTGCTCTTCGACACGGTGGACTGGGCGGTTTGCCGCCAGTTCCTGGATAACGTCGAGAAGGTTTTGGACGGACGGCCATTGGATTACCTGGTCATCAACCACATGGAACCGGACCACGCCGCGTCCATCGAGGAGGTGCTTCTGCGTTACCCGAAGGCCACGGTCGTCAGCACGGAAAAGGCCTTCATGATGATGAGGCAGTTCGGATTTCATATCGATGGCCGAATCGAAGAGGTGAAAGAGGGGGATACCAAGTCCTTCGGCGCGCATGTGGTGGCTTTCGTGGCCGCCCCCATGGTCCATTGGCCGGAGGCGATGGTGACCTTCGACACCACCAACGGGGTTCTTTTCGCCGCGGACGCTTTCGGCTCTTTCGGCGCTCTGGACGGCAAACTCTTCAACGACGAAGTGGACTTCGACCGCGATTGGATCGACGACGCCAGGCGCTATTTCACCAATATCGTAGGCAAATACGGACCCCATGTCCAAACTCTGCTGAAAAAAGCCTCCGGCATCGACATAAAAATCGTCTGCCCTCTGCACGGCCCCGTGTGGCGCTCCAACCTAGGCTATTTCATAGAGAAATACGACAAATGGAGCCGGTATGAACCCGAGGAGAAGGGCGTCATGATCGTGTACGCCTCCATGTACGGCAACACGGAAAGCGCCGCGGGCTCCTTGGCCGCGACGCTGGTGGAAAAAGGCATGACCAACGTGATCATGTACGACGTCTCCAAAACTCACGTTTCTCAGTTGATTTCCGAGACCTTCCGGCTGAGCCATGTGGTGCTGGCCTCCGTCACGTACAACCTGGGGATGTACCCCTTGATTCACAACTACCTGATGGACATGAAGGCGCTGAACCTGCAAAAGCGCACCTTCGCCATCGTGGAGAACGGCTCCTGGGCCTGCAAATCCGGTACTTTGATGCACGACTTCCTGGATCAGGAAATGCGCGAGATCACGGTTCTGGACGAGAGGCTCACGCTGAACTCCGCCTTGAACGAGGACAAGCTGCCGGAACTGGAAACCCTTGCCGACGCCATCATCGCGTCGATGAAGTAGCGTGAGACAACACACCGAAAAACCATCCGCGCACCGAAACAAAGCCCTCCCCGCACAACGGGGAGGGCTTTAGTGTCGCTATTTGGTCAAAACCGCGCAAATCACCGGGCGAAAATCGATAGATTTTCGAGCGTCACGGTCTCGTCTCCATCATTGGCCAGTACGAAGCGGGCGCTTTGGGCGTAAGAGATGTTGAGCGGCCTTTCGCCTCCCAGCCTTACGAGGTCGGAGAGCTTTACCCCAGCGGACGGGCTCGCGCCGCCGTCGATGAAAATACGAATCAAAAGCCCCTCCAGTTTCTCGCCGGAAAGCGCCTTGAGCGACGTCTCGGACAAACTCAAGCCGGAGAGCCGGCCGGAACCGGCGATTTCTTTCAACTCGACTTCTCCCGCGCCGGGCACGGTTATGCCCGCGTCGTATATCGGGATGTTCCCGGACACGGCATCCTCTTTCACATCCTTCGCGTCAAAGAGCGCGAAAGCCTGAGCGTTTGCCACTTGGCAGAGCCTGCTCATGGGCGGCGCGGCGCAAGGCGCCTCCATCGCGCCGGAGGGCCCGGTGGGCCTCCCGGCGGAGGCATACATGAACGCGTCGTCCCAACCGTGAGGCAGCGCGTTGGCCGTCAGGACCGTGTCGCCCACCGGTTTACCTTTCTCCGTACGCGAGGCGACGAGGGCGGTTTGACTCGACAGAACTCCGTATCTGAGAGATTCCTCCAACAGAAGGCCGTCGATTGCCTTCTCGACGGAGATTCTTTCGTTTTCCTCGTAAAGCCGGCCTTTTTCGCCCTGGATTTCACAGCCCAGCGACGCGAGTTCGTCCCGCAGTTCCCCCCCGCTCAGGCCGGATATTTTCAGAAACTCCAGCTCCTGTATCCGCCTCGCGCCGTACAGGGTGCGGATCGCGTCGCGCTTTCGTTTCCTTTTCGCGCGGCTCGATCGTATCTCAAGGTCCGCGCTCCAGTCGTCAAAATGGACTCGAACCGGCTCTTTTTCTCTGAAACCAATCATTTTGCCGATGATCCAGAGGGGCTCCCCGCCCATGAGGCTTCCAAGCTCGACCTCGATTCCGCCCCGCCCGCCCGGCGTCGCCGTTCTCATTCTTCTTCCCGCGAGGCTGAGCGAATCGGCGTTCAGATCGAGCCTCACACTTTCGGCCACGGGGCGCGACCATCGGGAGAGAATTTCGTCCACGGCGGTCGTCACGTCCTTCGCGTCAGGATCGCTCGTCAAGTATGCCGCCGTGCCGCCTCCGCGCTCCGCGAGCCGATTCGTCAGGGTAGCATTAGGAGAGGCGTCGATGCAGAGGACGCTGATACGCCGCCTGGTCTCGTTTTCGGATTCGCGGCGGGCCAGTTCGAGAATGCGCCCTTCGTCCGTCACCTCAGCGTCCGTGATTATCAGAAGCTGACGCGCGATCCGCTCTTTCGGCGAGGCCTTCGGGATCATGAGCATCCGCTCCAGCGCCATACCCAGCTCCGTGCCCCCCGATGAACGGTTTTTCAGAACGAAGTCAACGGCTTTGGCGACATTTTCCGGGCTTGCCCGGAGCATCCTCTTCGAGAGGGGGAACATGTCGTGATGGAAAAATGCCACGTCGAAATAATCGCCCTCACCGAGGTCCGACAGAAATTTTTTCGCCGCCCAGTCCGCGGCCTCCCATTTCGCCCCCTCCATGGAGCCGGAGTGGTCGATCAGCAGGGAAACCTCCCGCTTTAGGGTTGGGGAAGCCTCCTTGCCCTGTCCCGCGGCGGCGAGCAGCATGAAGTACGTGTCCTCGCCGTCGTTTTCCGTATAAAGGACCCCGGCGAATGGAATTTTTTTCCCTTCGATATTCCCTTCGACATCCCCCTCCACATCCGGCCTCCAGGAGAGCAGAAGGTCCCTCTCCGGCATCACCGTACCTTTTGCCAGGGTCACGGCTGAAACGCCGCTGTCGGTCTTCACGTTGATTTCATGGGTGGAGGACGCGATGTTCCGCGCGTCCCGGAACTCCAGTTCCATGGAGAAGCGGTGTCCGGGGTCGACGGCGATCGCGAGTGGATTCGAAGCGGCGCGCGATTCGTCTTCGTCCTCTCGGACATAACGCGGCGGGACCGTCAGGGGAAATCGCAGCGCCCACCCCGGTTCCTCGGGTTCGGCAACCGACGTGAAGTCCACGACGACCTCGACCTCCACGTCCGGTTTGATCCCCGTTATGGACATGGTGAAGGAGTCCTCGGACTCCCGGCTCACGAAAGCCGCCTGCCTGCCCTCGTCACGGGCGGCGTCGTACTCGGAGCGGGCCTCGTCGCGCTCTTTCAGCGAGGTTTTTATCTCCACGTCGCCAAATCGAACGACCGCGCCCCTCACGGCGGCGTCGCCGGGCAGGGGGAAGCGGTACAGCACCTCAAGCGGTCGAGAGCTTTGAGCTTTCGTGAACGAGTATTTTTGCGACAGGGAAAGCGCGGCGAGCGGCCCCTCCACGGTCCCGACAAGGCGGCTCTCCTTCAGGGGAACGAAGCGCCGAGCTTTATTCTTGCCCCTGTTCCTGACCTCCATGAAAGGCGGCCTTTCCGCGTGGGAGTTGTCGTACATCGACAGGTTCAAAAACGCCGCGTCGGCGGCCCTCGCCATCATGAAAACGACCAGAAGCGCAAGCGGCAGCGCAAAAATGAAACTCAACAAAATCGTCATTTCAGAGTCCTCCTAAATCTCAACATTCCTTTAATCTCAACATTCCTTCGGGCACGGGGCTACATGAACGACAAGCGAATGAAGCCATCGGGCTCCACGTCAATCCCTCCAGCGTTTTCGGAGGCGATATCGCCTATGGGGTAACCGCTTGGGGTTCACGCAGGCGTATTACCAACATCTCATCTATATCCATGTCGCCTACGCGGCAGCGCTCCTTGCCTCTAATTCGCGCCCAAGATCCGTACAGTGATCCAGACGCAAATAGCGCATATAGATTCACTCCGCGTCCCGCTATTCGGTAGTGGACTCAACGTGCTGATGGACAGTTTTCAGACATTGATATCAACCTTCATGAAAGTCCGTCAACACGTTAGACCCACTATCCGCTATTCAGCCTCTCCTTTTACCACGTTTCATTTCGTCAATTGCCTGTTGGAAGTGCTTGGTCTTGAAATATTTGGGATTTGCCTCGGCAAAGGCAAGAGCTGTTTTGTTCTCTCCCATTTTCGAAAGAAGGCAGAATTTACAGCGATAAGGAAACGCATCGCTCTGATCTGCCTCAATGCTTTTCTCATAAGATTTCAAAGCCTTCCTGTATTCTCCCAGCTGTTCATAACAACTGCCGATATTGCTGTTAGCGGCAGGATGATTGGGCTCAATTGCAAGGCATTTTTCATAAGCGACAATGGCTTGTTGTGTTTGTTGTGCCGCGTTGTAACAGTAACCCAAACAGAAATAGTCATTGTAATCTATAGGGACAACTTTGCTGCCAGATGCTTCTTCATAGCACGCTATAGCTTTTCCCCAAACTCCCTCTCCCTTGTCTTTATTACAGTAAAACCTGGCCAACTGTAAACTGGCCAATGCCCAGGCACTGTCTACTTTTAAAATCTCCAACAAATCTTCTTCTCTGTATACGTTTCTGCTTGCATAGCCCAAGTTGGTTTCAAGTTGTTTTTCAAGCGCCGAACCAGGACTCAGCTTTTTAACGATCTTCAGCAGGCCAGAAAGCAATTCTTTATAGTCTCCTTTGGGATCATCTGCATTTATAAAGTCAATGACGTTAAAAATATTTAATTGCGACCACTCGTAATCGAAAAAACCGTTTTCCGCGCAATATCTTTTCATGTACTTCCCCATGAGGGTTATGTACTCTTCATAGCGGCCCCGCATATAGCAATCGAAAGCGGCGTAAAAATC
>JAISQE010000016.1 GCA_031274425.1 Synergistaceae bacterium
TCCACCTCCAGGCGATTCTTCGAGCCGGATATGCCGACTCCCAACGCGAAGACGGCGAAAAAGCCCGTATCCATCGCGGACATTCGGAGAAGGGTCGAAAAGATTTTGCCGTGGCGGCACGGAAAAACGGGACGGGGCAACCTGGGTCTTTTCAAGGTCAAGCCCGAGGTCATGCGCTCGAAATATCGAAACGACCTTCCCGTCATCATGCACGAGCTGGGACATTTCCTCGATAAGAAACTCGGGCTCCGAGGGGTCGAGAATCCAGTCATCGAGCGAGAGCTTGCCGACGCCGCCGAAGTCGCCTCCGGGCCGGGGTACACGGACGAACAGATCAGGGGCGAGGGCGTGGCGCAGTTCTTTCTGCATTACGCCGCCAACGACCGGCAAGCGCGCGGCAAATTCCCGGAATATTATCTCGAATTCGAGAAGGAACTCGCGAAAAATCCGGAATTACAGAAAGAAGTCGCGGAAATCAAGGGGCTGGTAACGTCGTATTTCAAGCAAAATCCCCACGCGCGGCTGTTGTCTCACATCGCGCGCGGCACGGATAAAGTGTCGGCGCCGTTATTGGAGAAAGCCAAAGAATATGGCGATAAAGTCTACAACCTCGGAGTCGATTCATTGGCGCCGCTCCGCAGGGTGACGGAAGAAGTGCGAAAAAAACTTGGCGTCAAGCATCTCGACGACGACATGAACCTTTACGCCAGGGCGCGAACGGCGGCTGGGTTCAAGGGAAGGGCCGACCAGGACACGGAACCGTTCCTCAATGTGCTGCGGGGATTGAAGCCGGAAGATCACGACCTGCTCTCGGCTTGCCTGACGGCGGGGCGGGCGCTGGATTACAGAATGAACGACCTGCACCCCGGACTGAGCACATCGACGCGGGAAGAGCTCGATATTTTAAAGGCGGCCCCTCAGCACGTGAAAGACGCGGCGAGCAAGCTGCACGAGATTTACTCCGACATGGTGTTTAAGACGCTGGTGGATACGGGCATCATGACGCGGGAACAGTTCGACTACCTGCAGGCGAAATGGCCGCATTACGTTCCGTTTTTCCGGGTCGGCAACGCCTCGGAGTTCGAAAGAGACTTTAGGGTATTTTTGAGGGGCAAGGGGGCGTCGCTGGTCAACCTGGGGAATCCGATCAAGAAGGCGAAGGGCGTTGAAAATGAAGCGGAGGTTTACGACATTCGGGATCCCCTGGAGTCGATGTTGAGGAACATCCAGGCGTTCCACGCCCAAGCCGCCCGAAACGGAGTAGGAAAAGCCATGTTGCGCATAGCGGGCGTCGAGGGCATGGGACGCTTCGCGGAGCGCGTCGGCAGTTCGGGGGAGAAGGGCGACAATGTATTTTACGTTTGGCGCGGGGGACGGAAGGAATATTACGCCACAGACCCGGATGTCTATGCCGCCCTGACCGCGATGGATGAGGGCTCGCCCACAAATTCCGGGCTCGCGAAGCTGGCGAGAATATTGACGGTTCCCGTGGACGCCTTCCGCGCCGGGACCACGCGCTACAATCCCGCCTTTGTCGTGACGAACTTCATCAGGGACTCCTTGGGGGCGTCGATCAATTCCGAGTCCTGGATGCCCCCGATTTTCAACACCATCAAGGGCTTGATTATCCAGAACTCTTCCGACCCGAAAATGAAAGCGCTTTTCAACGAGGCGAAAGAGGAAGGCGTCCTTTACTCCGGGGTTACGGAGATCAAGGGGAATTCCCCGATGGTCCTGGGAAAGGAGATCGAGAGGGCCTTCAAAGAAGGGGGGATGACCGGCGCGGTGAAGAGAAAAATCAAGACCCTGGCTGAATGGATAGGGTCAAAAAACGAGGCCATAGAAATAGCCCCGAAGCTGTACGAATATTATTATCTGCGTAGCCGGGGGGTACCGAAGCAAGAAGCCGCCATGCGCGCGCGCGAGGTCAACATCGACTTTCAGCGCGCCGGGAGCGCCGGGCGTCAATACAATAAATCCACGGCGTTTTTCAACGCCGGCGTGCAGGGCGTCGATAAAACGCTGCAAACGCTCAGGGCGAGACCCTACGAGACGATGGCGAAGGTGGGCCTTTACGTGGGAATCCCCTCCCTTGTGGCGTGGGCTCTCGGGCAGGGAGGCGACGAGGAGGACCGCGAGGAGTACGAGGGCATCGGCAAACAGATGAAAGACTTGTACTGGCATTTCAAGATGGGCGATACCTGGGTAAGAATCCCCAAGCCGGAGCAATACGGTTTGTTCGGCTCTTTGGTGGAACGTGCGCTGGACGCGGCTTATAAAAAAGACCCGGCGGCGTTTCGCGGATTCGGCGACTCGATCGCGGACGCCGCGCTCCCCCCTTTGGTGCCGACGCTTTTGCTGCCGTGGGGCGAGGTTTGGGCCAACAAGAGCAGCTTCACCGGTCGGCCCATCGTTTCCCGAAAGTACGAGGGGCTCCCCAACGAATTGCAATATGGACCGGAGACCTCCGGGATAGCCAAGCGGATAGGCGAAATGACGGGCATATCCCCGCTCAACGTCGATCATGTGATACGCGGCATGGGCGGAACGGTAGGGCGCGAGGCGGCCAAGCTGCCGGACCGCCTTTTGGGGAGCCGAAACAGAGAGGAAGAACGATGGAATGAAAAGCCCTTCATTCGTTCGTTTTTTACCAATCCCAACCGCAGCAACGAGATCGTCGATCAATTCTATGAGCTGTCGGACCGGATGATGAAAGCCAAGAATGGCTACGAAGCCAGGGGTTCCGTAGGCGAGCCGGGGAAGGACGTAGAATTGGCCGGCGCTTTTGCCAAAGCCAGGAGAAACCTCGCGAAGATCAACCGAGTTCGCGCCGAAATACAGCAAGACCCCAACATGTCCCCACGGGAAAAGCGTAAGGAAATGGACGAACTGGACAAGGACGCCGTCAATTTAGCGAGGGAGATGATGAGGGAATATAATGAGTATGAGTGATGCGTGGGTCGAGGCGGTGTATAATAGGAACCGAACTCATGGAGTGTTGAGGAACCCAATTGGTAGTGTTGAGGGCGCGGTATAAAGGACCGTATAAAAGAGAGCGGTTAGATTGTTTTGGATGGTTGGAGTGAGGGGTTTTATGTGGATAGTTTGGTACACCCCGCCTCCACCAGAAGCAAGGACGAAGACGTCCAGAATCATACAAAAACCCCGCTTAATAGCGGGGTTTTTGCTTTTTCCGTCCAATTGGCTATAACCTAAATATGATAAAATCCAAGACGTAAAAGGGTATAAAAAAGGGTATAGGGTATAAGTGTCATAAATTGCACCCTGAATTTGTGAGATGTGTTGAGCGTGGTTTTTATCTCATCAAAAGAGCAAGTTAGGAGGTATTGCCGGTGAAACGGAATGTATTGACAGATACGCAAGTTAAAAACGCAAAACCAAGGGAAAAGGGCACACGGGATAAACTCGTTGACGGCGATGGGCTTTACCTGGAGCTTACGCCGAGCGGATCCAAAATTTGGCGTTACCGATATCAGGCAGGGGGCAAAGATACGACGAAAGTAATCGGAGAATACCCCTCCGTCTCATTGTCCGAAGCACGAGATTTGAGAGATAGGATCAAAAAAGATTTAGTGCATGGCGTGGATCTTCAGAATGTGCTGAAGCCCCCAGAGGTTTTTACGTTCGAGAAAGTCGCGCGCGAATTTTTCACCAAACAAGTTGAAGGTAAGAAAGCGAAAAGTTACAGCGACACGATAATTTATCGCCTTGAGAGATTCCTGTTTCCCAAAATCGGACAGCAGGTTATTGACAGTATCACAGCACCGGCACTCCTGAATTTGTTGCGAGCGATAGAAGCGACAGGAAACGCGGAAACAGCGCACAGAGTTATGCAAGTCGCAGGTAGAGTATTTAGATACGGCATCTCGATTGGTGCGTGTATGCACGATATTACAGGCGATTTGAAGGGCGCGTTGATGCCGACAGTCAAAAAGCATCATGCGGCCCTCACTGTAGAAAAGGACATTGCAGGTCTTATGCGAGCGATAAACGGGTTTAAAGGTTCATTTCTCGTGCGGTGCGCTTTGCTGTTTTCAGCTCATTGTTTTTTAAGGCCGGGAGAAGTTCGACATTTGGAATGGAGCGAGGTGGATTTCAATGCGCGCTTAATTCGTATTCCAGCCGAAAAAATGAAGGCTAAAAGGCCGCATATTATTCCGATGTCGCCTCAGGTTGTTACAATCTTGGAACAGCTTCACCATTTGACGGGAACGGGGAGCTATGTTTTTCCCTCTAATCGCAGCCTGAATCACGGACACTCCCCAATGTCTGAAAATACCGTGTCAGCAGCGCTTCGGCGTCTTGGTTACAGTCAGGATGAAATGACGGCACATGGTTTTCGAGGGATGGCTACGACGATTCTATATGAGCATGGGTGGACAAGCGACGCCGTGGAGCGACAGCTCGCGCATGTAGTCGGCAGCGACGTTCGACAGGCGTATGACTACAGTCAGCTCCTTGACAAAAGGCGGCAAATGATGGAACACTACAGCAATTGGCTTGAAGGGCTGAATAAATTTGAATAGAAAAACTGAAAGACAATGCATTGCAAATCGTTTCGGCTCCCAGCCTTGCTGTCGGGTACGATTGCAGTAGCACTCCGGTATAATGAGACAAAAGCGACAGGGAGGCAGAAAAGAATAATGGAAAAATTTCCGCTGGATCTCGTTTACCCCCGACCGAGTCGAGGCCACGAGGACAAACGCTTCATACACCACAACGGCAACGGGACCTTCACGTTCAGCGAGGATACGGTCGATTCAAAACACCTCACGACCCGCTACCCGCTCTACACCAAGTAGACAAGGAGGCGTAATGGAGAAGATCGCCCTTACAA
>JAISQE010000052.1 GCA_031274425.1 Synergistaceae bacterium
CATCTCGTTCCACGAGTTCTGTCACGGTTACGCCGCAAAACTCGTAGGCGACCCGACCGCGGAGCGCCAGGGGCGTCTGTCGCTGAACCCTCTGGCGCATTTTGACCTTGTGGGGACGCTTTTGCTTTTGTTCGTCGGGTTTGGATGGGCAAAGCCCGTACCCATCAACACGCGTTATTTCAGGCACCCGCAGAGGGACATCGTCCTCGTTTCGCTGGCCGGGGTCGCCGGGAATATTTTGACGGCCGTGGTCTGCGTCCTTTTTCTGCGGTTTTTCGGCAGGGTCTGGTATTCCGTGACGGGGGCGCCGGGCCTTCTGGTCATCTGGCAGATGGTGACCATCAACATGGGCCTCGCGACCTTCAACCTGATTCCGATCCCCCCGCTCGACGGCTCCAGGGTGTTTTACGCGTTTTGTCCCTACGGCGCCCTTCGATATTATTACTGGCTGGAACGGTACGGCCTGATCATTTTGTTTGTCCTGCTGTTCACGGGGATCATCGATTTCTTTTTTACCCCCATTTCCCGACTGCTCTGGAGCCTCCTGCCCCTGGGCAATCCGGGCTTCATGCGGGGCTATTAGTTTCACGCCGAAACGGCAGACGCGCCTCAAAACAGACCGTCCGTTTCCGGGACGGTCTGTCGATTAAACGGGCGTCAGGCTCCATAAACACCAGTGCCACTGCAAAGATTCTTTTCATAGCCACATCTCCTTCGTTCTCCAAAATAATACGTCGCCAGGATCATTCCCGGTTTTGTATTTTCATAAGGTGAAAATACGGCAAAGGATTAAAGCAAAGAATTTGTTCCCTTTCAGGCCTCGGGCCTCAGACCTTTTTGCAGGATGCTGCCGAGTCTGGAGGGGTGAAAAAAGGAATGATCGCGGCAGATTCATGTTCAGGAATTTGGTTCTGTGATATGCTCCTCATGACATGAACCTCCAAATTTATGGCGTGTGATGATGCAATTTGCTCCTGAACGGGTACGGGGTGGCACACCGGGGGGTTCAGGGGGGCCAGTACCCTGCCCATTCAGAAAATTGAGGAAGGGGCAGACTCTGAGCCCCAGGGGCGAACGGGCACTGCCCCCTGAGCTTGAATGTTTACGGTTAAATCTGACTATCGAGTTGCCTTTACCTGAAACAACTGTGTAGTCGTATTGAATAAGGGGAATATGGAATGAAAATTTTGGTATCCAACGATGACGGCGTTTACGCGCCGGGTATTGTTCTTTTGTCCAACCACCTCGCCGAGCGGGGGCACGTCGTGACCGTGGTCGCCCCCGACTTCGAGCGCAGCGGCGCGGGGCACTCCATAACCACGGACCGCTCGCTGTCCCTGCGAAGGGAAGCGTCTCCCGAATACGGCGGGGCGGTGAGGGTCTTCGGGTGCAGCGGCACGCCGGCGGACTGCGTCATGGCGGGGCTGCATCTTGCTGAACCGGAGGCCGAGCTTGTTTTGTCAGGCATCAACAGCGGACCCAATCTGGGCTGCGACGTCTACTACTCCGGGACGGTCGCGGCGGCGAGGGAGGGGTATTTCGAAAACCGCAGGTCCGTCGCGGTCTCCCTGTCCCGCGCTTCCCGACTGGAGGACGCGCATTACGAGACCGCGCTGGCGGCCGTCGACGCCCTGATCGAGCGTTCAGACGTGTTTCTGAGGACGGTTGCGTGCCTCAACGTCAACGTCCCGAACCTGCCTCTGTCCATGGTCCGCGGGTTGCGGATGACCTTCGCCGGCCGCCGCCGTTACGAAAACCGTGTTCGGCTCTCCGTCGACGCGAACGAAAATTCGGATAAAAACCCTGATGAAGAAACAAGATGGTTCCGGGTCGGGGGCACTCCCCTCTGGGACGAGGACCCGGAGGGCAGCGACGTCAGAGCCGTGAGCGAGGGCTTTGTCGCTTTGACCTTTCTCCGGTACGACACGACGGACTACGGCCTCAACGGGGACGTCGATCCCGAGGTCGTTCAAAAAATAAAACTCAGGTAATTTCTCATGGTTCATTTGACTTTTGTTTACGTCGGGATATAATGATTTCCATCGAAAAAAGACGGAGTCCTGCATAAGTGGCGCGTGTCGGCGGGAGACTCGAATTTCTGGAATATATCACGGGGGGAAGTAAATCATGGTGCAGAAAAAGGGCAAGGTTGTTCTTGCCTACAGCGGAGGTCTGGATACGTCCGTGGCGGTCGTGTGGCTTTCGGAGCAGGGGTACGACGTCGTGACGATGACGGCGGACGTGGGGCAAGAGGTTATCGACCTCGAGGCGGCGAAGAGCAAGGCGCTGCACAGCGGAGCGGTGAAGGCCTACATCTTCGACCTGAAGAAGACCTTCGTCGAGAATTACGTGTGGCCCTCCCTCAGGGCCAACGGGATGTATCAGGGGACCTATCCCCTGACGTCGGCGCTTTCCCGTCCCCTGATCGCGAAGACGCTTGTGGACATCGCGAACAAAGATGGCGCGGTAGCCGTCGCCCACGGCTGCACGGGCAAGGGGCAGGATCAGGTGCGCATAGAGGTTTGCGCCACGGCGCTCAACCCGAAGCTCGACGTTCTGGCGCCGGTCCGCGACTGGCACTTCAGCCGGGAGGCGGAGATGGAGTACGCCATCAAACACGGCATTCCGGTGAAGGCGACGACGGCCTCGCCCTACAGCATCGACGAAAACCTGTGGGGTCGCTCCATTGAGTGCGGTCTGCTGGAGGACCCATGGAACGAGCCGCCGGAGGACGCTTTCGAGCTGACCGCAAACCCCCTCGCCGCTCCCGATGCGCCCGATTACGCGGAAATTTCCTTCGAGGGCGGGCTTCCCGTGGCGTTGAACGGAGAAAGAATGGACGGCGTGAAGCTCATCGACGCCCTGAATAAGCTGGCGGGCAAACACGGCGTCGGGCGCATCGATATGGTGGAGGACCGTCTCGTGGGCTTCAAGAGCCGTGAGGTCTACGAATGCCCCGCGCCCATAACACTGATCGCCGCGCATCGCGCGCTGGAGACCATGACGCTTGACAAGCGCGTGCTTGCCGCGAAAAAGGAGCTCGAAATCAAATTTGCGGAGCTGACCTACGAAGGCTACTGGTTTTCTCCGCTGAAGAACTGCATCGATGCTTTCGTGAACGAGACGCAGCAGTACGTCAACGGCACGGTCAAGGTGCGTCTTTTCAAAGGGCAGGCCGTCGTCCGCGGCATGAAGGCGGGAAAAAGCATCTATCGGCACGACCTCGCCACGTACTCGGAGGGCGACGCGTTCGACCACTCGGCCGCCGTCGGCTTCATCAAGATCTGGGGTCTGCCCATCAAAACGTGGACCTCCACCTATCCCACCCAGGAAAAAGCCGAGATCCCCATCGAGGTGTAACGTAAAACGACGGAAAGCGCTCAAAATCAGGGGGACAGAGCCCACTCGGTTCCGGGTTTCACTGCTCCCCCTGAAACTCGCCGTCCCCGCCTGTCGTAGAGTTTTTCGGAGCCTCCGCGGGGCTCGCCCCCCGGACTTTATCAGAAACAGTGAATCCAGAGACGAGGAAGGACCTTAATCGGTCCTTTCTTCTATTCTGTTTTCTGCTGCCGTATAATATATTTGTTTGAAGGAGGGCGATTATCATGAAATATCAGGGTTGCAGAGTACGGTGCGCCGAATGAAAGAAACGCGCGAACACGAAGAGTACTCGCAGCATAAATGGCGGGATGTGGCCTGGAAAAAAGCCCTTTGCGACGGTGCGGGGAGCGCGATCGAATATTTTCTGCCCGACCTTGCGGCGGATATGGACCTGTCGCGGGAAGTGACGGCGATAACGGGTCTTGAGCTGCACTCCAGCAGTACGGATTCAGACAGGTGGATGAGGGTATCGGATGTTTTTTTGAGCGTGCCGCTGCAAAATGAAGAGAGCGGAAACGTCGCCCTGTTTGTCGAACAGCAGCACGAAGAGGAAGAGGACTTTGCGCTGAGGGTATTCGAGACCTACTGCCGTCTGAAGGAAAAGACGCGAAAGAAAACGACGGGGCTGGTCATCTATACGGGCAGCGCCAGGCCCGTGAACAACTATTTTGATTCGTGTTATGGATTTGAAGTCTCGGTAAAATACAACGTCTTTCATCTGCCAGGCAGGAGTCTGGAGGAACTGAGGAAAGATAAGCGGCCGTTTGCGCGCGTAGTTTTGGCGGGGCGTTTGTCGCTGGACGTCGGAGACGACGTGAAGCAGCGGGAAAAGTATGCGTGGGAACTGTTGAAAACGACGACGGAAGCGGATTATGATAAACGGAGCCGAAGGGTAATTTTGGTGTTTTCGAGAGGGATCTTTCGACTGGAGGACCCGAAAGTGAGCCGGGAACTGAAGGAGGCGTATGAGATGCAGACAATATCGCTCGATGAATATGTAAAGAGAATTGCGCTTGAGGAAGCGGAAGAGAAGGGAATAGAAAAAGGAATGGAAAAAGGAATGAAAAAGGGAATAGAAAGAGGCAAGCTGGAAGTAGCCCGGACGATGCTCGCCGAGGGGCTTTCGCCGGAAATCGTCGTGAAATGTACCGGATTGGGTAAGAGTGAAATCCTGTCTCTCTAA
>JAISQE010000072.1 GCA_031274425.1 Synergistaceae bacterium
TTCCTGCTCTTCTTTTTTCAACGGTTCGCGCGGCTGAGGATTTGCGGCGGGCTTTTTACTTTTACCCTTCACGGTTCGCCTTTCCTTTCTGCGTTCAAGGTCCGGGTTCAAAATTTCCAGCGCGCCGGTGGCGTAAACGCGCACGTCCAGCGGTTCGTTCCGTATGCCCTTGGAACGCGGTTCCCACTCGATGCGGTCCCGGCCACGTACCTTTTTCACGACCATGCGCTCGGAGACGAGCCCTTTGAAATACGGCGCGTCGTAGCCGCGATGGTTCGTCTTCGCCTCGATCGGGAAATGACAATAGCCGGCCCCCGGATGCTCGACGCGCAGCCTGGAGAACAGCGACCCCTTGATCGTGCTGACGCCCAGAGTGAACAAAGGGACATGCCGCCGGTTGCTCCGGCTGGGCTTGCTGACGGAGGGCTTCCCGGAGTCGCCGCGCCCCACGATGGCGAAGACGTTACGCCGCGCCCTTGGTTTGCAGAAGCGGTAAACGTCGTCGGTGTAGTGCCCCGCCGAATCGACGCAGGTGCAGGATATCCCTATCTCCTCGCCGTCCGCGTAGCTCCAAAAGTGTAAGAGGAAGTCGTCCAATGCTGACCAAACTTCTTTCCGTCCAGGGTCGCCGTAGAAAACCCGGTATTCTATCCCCCAGCTTTCCTTGCCGACGCCCCAGCCGACGACCTCGGCTTCCAAACGGTCGTCTTGCGTGTCCACGCCGCAGGTCAGGAGCAGCACGCCGTCTGGGATCTCCGCCGCGTACTCCTCTCGGTGAGACTCCAGCGTCTCGGCCTCGATGGCTCCGGCCTGGTTCTCCCACGGCAGCCCGAGCTTCGTATTCCACCAAACTTTCAGCGCTTCCTCGCCATTTTTGTACGCTTCCCGGTACTGCTCGACGAGAGATGTCCATGTCACCCACGGGCTGGCGAAGGCGTTGAGGTGAAAGCCCCGCGTTTGGGTCTCGTTTTTATTCTCCGCGACCCAGATACCGCGCTCCTGCCCGGCCTTCCAGTCGATTTCCCCATGCGACGCCCCGCAGTGCGCGCACTTCATGAGGGGCTCCGGCACGTCCTTATGGATGATCCGGTCCCATTCGTAGGGCTGAAATTCCCCGCAAGACGGGCAAGGGACGCACCATTTCTCTTTTGTGCTGGCCTCGTAGGCTTTCTCGATACGGGATATCCCCATAATCGTCGGCGTCGAGACGAGCATGACGCGGCGATTCCAGAAATTTTGCGTGCGCTGGATCGCCAGGTCCACCGGGTCGCCCTCCGTGCCCGCCGACATCGGGTAACGATCCACCTCGTCGCAGAGCAATACGCGGATGGGACGCGAAGCCAGGGACGCCGGGGAGTTCGCGCCCGCTATCGTGATGTGTCCGCCGGGGAACGTTTTATGCAGCAGGGTGTTCCCGCTGTCTCTTGCCCTCGGGTCTTTGATCTTCCCCCACAGCGCCGGCGTATCGCGGATCATGGGAGCGAGCCGGTCTTTGCTGAACGCCTCGCCCATTTCAAGCGTCGGGTCCACCTTCAGTATGGGGGCTGGCTCCTGGTCGATGTGGTAGCCGACGATATTCAGGAGCAATTCCGTCTTCCCTATCTGAGCCGACGTCATCATGACGATGCGTTGGACGCGATGATCGCTCAACGCGTCCATGATCTCTCTCTGATATTCGGCGCGGCTCGTCCGCCATCGCCCCGGCTCCGCGCTGGCCTCCGGGGGGATGCGCCGCTCTTGGTCCGCCCACTGGGAGACCGTCAGGTCGGGAGGCGGAAGCCAGATTTGCTTATTTTCGCAAAGAAGCCGCCGCACTCGTAATTCGTCGTTCGTCATACTCCGCGAGTTCATTTAACGCCTCGTTTATCTCCTCTTTGAGCTTGTGGGTTATCTCCGGAGCATCTTTACCGACAAGCTCAGGGGATATTTTCGTTGGTATCGCCAGCAGCCGCGTCTTCGCGTTCATGACGTTATCCGCCCACACGCTCATCACGGCGACCGCCCGGTGAAGCTCTCCGCGCTGCTCGGCGAGGTTCATCTCCGCGATTTCGGCCTTCGCTGTCGTCAAACGGGTCTGCGCGGCTTCCAATCCCTCAAGGTCGAATTTGTTTTTCCAGTACGCCTCCGTGATGTCGCCGAGGATGTATTCGCCTTCGCTGTGCTTTGGTATGACGCCTTCCTCGACGAGCCGGTAAAAGGAGCGTTCAGGAAGCCCCAGTAATAGCGCCGCTTCTGGGCCCGAAAGGGCCTCCGAGCGAAAATTTCTTACCTCTTTCCTCGGCCTCGCCAGCGTGCTCCTCTCCTCTCTGGCTAGGATTGGCAGTAAAATCCCTCTGTGAAAATCAATCCGATGCCATTCGCGGAGAAGTCGGCTCCGTAATTCGGGAACTCACGCTAATTCACAGCTTGAGGTATACCCCATTCCCCCATATGAGGAATGAACCGGATTTCACTGCCGTATAAAAATTTCTGTCTCTAGAAAAAAGTCGGGCTCAGCGGACTGACCGCGGCTTTTACCCCCCTCCGGGAGGACCCAGCGGGCAATTCGTAGCACGATTAGGGCGTTATTTGCTCACCCCATTGACACGTATTTGCACGTATCATAATTATGTTATACTTACCCCACCAAGGGGGAGATGTGAATGGGCAGGTATTACAGCCAACGCGAACTCATTCAAATAGCAATAGAAAAAGGATGGACAATAGACCAAGGGCGAGGCAAGGGAAGCCATGTCCTGGCAAGTAAAAAGGACGAGCGGTCTTTTCCGATCCCACAAAAAATCAAAACAGGATTACTCGCGGACATTAAAAAGCGCCTTGGGATAATAGACTAGGGAGGAGGTGAAAGCATGAAATACCCTGATCTTTATTCATACCCCGCAGTCCTCTCCACTGACGGCGATGGTTGGGGGGTTTCATTCCCCGATCTCGATAACTGCTATACAGCAGCCGACACCCTTGAAGAGGCTATCGTGGAGGCTCGGTATGTTCTTGAAGACATTATGTATCTTCGAGAGAAAGAAAAGGATGAAATTCCTACCGCTACAAAGCTTGAGGACGTCAAGTCCAACCCTGGAGAAATTGTGCAACTTATTGTGGCCGTCATGCCGGAAGTTCGGCGGGAACATAGCCAAAAAGCCGTAAAGAAAACGTTGACAATCCCGGCGTGGATGGAAGATGAGCTTAAAAAACATTCCGACGTCAATGTCTCGCTCTTGTTGCAAAACGCCATCAAGCAAGAACTAAACCTTACTCAGCGTTAAAAGGGGCGCAAACGAGCCCTTTCAATCATCAAGTGGCGGTGGCGCCGAGGGGGGCTTAGGGCGATACACGAGATTCGATGAGTCACGATTCGGCGATGGGAGATGCTCAATCATCCCTATCAATGTCACAAAAGGAAGGATTACGAGAATATAAGCAAGAACGTAACGAATTATCATGAAGTCCTCCGAATCCTACTCTCTTAAAACTTCGACAAAAAAGCGGCCTCTCGCGAGACCGCTCTTACCCCAGTTTCTACTAAATCTTCCGTTTGTCTCACTCTGCTGACGCGAAATCCAAGTGTCGAAACGCTTGTAATCTCGTAATAGTTGTTTGACAATGCGCCTCTTCGTACTCAATACCCACCCACCGCCGCCCCGTTTCTTCGCAAGCGACCGCTGTTGTGCCAGACCCAAGAAAGGGATCAAC
>JAISQE010000060.1 GCA_031274425.1 Synergistaceae bacterium
TGCCTGTTATGCTCTGCGCCTGCCGGGCTGACCCAAATCGTCACTTTCGCGGAGGAGATCGGCGTGGACTCCTTCACCGCGTCGGTGTTTCATACCGCCCGCATCATCGGCATCGTCGGCCTCTATCCGTGGCTGATTCTGCCCCTGACGTCCTGACCCAACGCCGCCCCTGACGGCCGGCGGATAGTTTCGGAGGGGTCGACCCCGCGGAGGCCGGGCGGGGCTTATACTGCCCGCTGCGCCACGGCCTGCCTGTGCTCCGCGATCCAGGCGAACAGCCGGTCCAGAAGGCCCTGCACCCCTGCGTCGTTCTGGGGGAAGCGGCTGCGTATGCGCGCGGGCACGCCGCTGTCCTCCAGCATCTGAAAGGATGGGGCGAAGTTGAGGTCCAGCATCCAGGTCAGTTGAATCAACAAAAAATCCTGCAATGACGCGGCGTTTTTGTACGAACCGCTCCGGTTGCGCTCTATCTCGTCGAGAAGCGCCTTCGACAGGGGCGCGTCGATTCTGTGGCGCGGCAAAAGCTCGGCCACCGTGCCCTCCTGTATGCGGCGATCCACCATTTTGAAGACGTCGAGCTTGTCGCTGTCCCGGGTCAGCCGGCAGAACGGAGCCGCCTGAGGGTCCACTTCGGGCAGGTTCTTTTTATTGTGCTGCTTCACGGCCTGCAAAAGGACCTCCCACGCCTCGTCGTCCACGAGAGCGCGGGGAAATTCCGCCCTCAGAATCTCGTATCCGCGATCTCCATGGTCGACGGAGGCCCCGTCGTAGTACGTTCCGAAATCGCGGTACTGGCTGAAGCGGCCCGTGTCGTGCAAAAGGCAGGCCGCCACGCCGACCGCGGCGTTCGCCGGCGGCCACGAAAGCGCTTCGATCAGCGTCCTTCCGACGCGCATGACGTCGAAACTGTGCCTGTACTTCACCTGAATCATGGGAACCGAGAGATCGAAGGTGTGGGTGTACCCCACAAACCAGTCCCGTATCCCGTCGAAATCTGCAAACAATCACTTCACCTCTGATTTCTAAACTCAGGGGGGCGAAACCCGTTCGGCCCTCACTGGCCCCCCTGAACCCCTTAAACAGATCCAAACGGGCTGTTCAATTGACAAAAAGTCGCATAAGAATCAGACAGGAACTGGTTCTTTGCGACGTCTTTCCGGCTTCTTTTTTATGCCCGCCGGGGATAAATCCATTTCTTCCTGTACTTTTCCCACCTCTTCTATTGTCAACCCGGCAATTTGCGCCGCGACATCAAAGCTCATGCCCATCTTAAGCGCATTCCGAGCTGCCTCATTTTGCCCTTCTTTGAGTCCTTCTTTACGTCCTTCTTTGCGTCCTTCTTTAAGTCCTTTTTTGAGCCCTTCTTCGAGGCTTTTTTTGCGCGTGATATATAGCCTTGCCTGCTCGTCCCGGATAGCTTTCTCCCTCGACTCGTATAAAAGACGTACCTTTTCATCCTCGGAGAGCTTTTTCAGTACTCCATAAGCTTCTCCTATTTCCGGGATTTTTGTCGCGAGCAACTGGACCTCCTCCTCACGTTCGGCTTTTATCAGGCTCATCCACATATATCAGGGCCCCTCACTGACCCGCGGCCATTAAAAAATGCGGGGTCAGACGCCCCGCATTTTTTTGTTAAGCACTTACCGCCCTTTTGACGAAGCCGGACTTCAGACATTTGGCGCAGACGCGGACTTTCAGGGTACTTCCGTCGCCCACGTCGATCCTCGCGTTCTGAAGGTTGACCAGCCAGCGGCGGCGCGTGTGCCGGTTCGAGTGGCTTACCGCGTTCCCCGTGACAGGACCGCGCCCGCAGTATTGACAGACCTTTGCCATAATACTCCCCTCCTGAGCTCTGCAAACTTTATTATGAACGAAAGAGTTTTCCTCATTTTCCGGATTCTCTTCACGAACAGGCCTGAAGAATTTTACCACACCCGGGGCAATATGAATCAGCCCCCCCATTTTTTGTGCAGATGTCTCTCCTGTCGCCGTGATTGCGTAACTGTGCTGTATAGTTATGTCTGTTACGGGGAAAAGCCCTTCGACGCCTCCTGAAAAAACGGCGGAGAGGGAGGCAGTGTGTCCAAACGGGAAAGGGTGGCTGAAAACATGAACTTCGGTGAAAATTTGAAGCATCTGGACGCTATACTGAAACAGCTTGAAGAGGGCAGGCTTCCTCTGGACGAGGCGCTGGAAGTCTTTGAAAAAGGCATCGCCCTGGTGCGCGAGAGCCGGGATTTTCTGGCGCAGGCGGAGCAAAAAGTGACCCTTCTGACGCAGAACGGCGAAGAGACGCCATTTGAGGAGAATCCCAAAAACAACTTAGATTAATTGTGCAGATAAGTCTACGTAGGTGTACGTAAAAATTATTGTGTGTCTTTGACTGACTTTTTCTGGAGAAAGATGTATTATGACCGTAAGTATCTGATGTTCCAGAACATTGGCGGAGCAAAACTGATTAAGGATGGAAATATTAAGGATAGAAATATTGAGGATGGAAATATTGTTGTAGACCGGGACTACAACGGCGCTCGTGGAATCTTTCTTCGAGCTTTGCGAGATCCAGCTTTAACTTCGGGCTGTATGGCCTGAAGATATACTATGCGGAAGTATTTTGTAACTATTGCCAAGTATAAGTACGCTAAAAGGATCGGCACCCCCAAATGTGATATTTTAGTACCATCAGGTTTTCAGGCGGCGCTCTCCGGAGGCCGCCTTTTTTGGTGAGGAAGGACACTCGTCGTGTTCACAATCCTAATTTTCGCAAAAGCGCTTCCTGAAGGGTGTCCGAAAAATTGACCTGAGCTTCGATAGCTTTTTTATTCAACCAATTGGGGAGCGTGACGGTCTTCCTGACGGCTTTATTCCGCTCCCCGTCACGAAGGACGGAAAGCCAGACCTCGATTAATACGATTGATTCGCCGCTTTTGAGATCGATTTCGCTAAATAGCGTCGGCTCTGGAATATCTTCAGCCCCGTCATCCAGGCACATCAGATGCCCTCCTAAAGCGTCGCGCGCCATGTAAATTGCGTCGTTTTGGTCCTTGCCGAACGTGTTGCACCCGGGGAGGTCCGGGAAGCGGACGCCGATATATTCTCCGTCTTTAAAAAATACTGCCGGGTATACATAATGATCCTGTTTACGCATGTATCCTCTCTCCTTTTTGGCGGAACCTATTTTAGTCCCGCCTGTCGTTTGATGTTGCCTAACGTGCCCGGTGGTATATCTTTTTGGGGGTGGGCAACCGTCACGATACCGGGCTTGTCGGGATGCTTGAAATGATGGTGGCTTCCTGTGACTCTATCCAGTTTCCATCCATCCGCTTTAAGCCTCTTGATAATTTCCGCTGAGCCTGGCATTTTCTTCACCCCTTTCCGGTTCGATAGATAGATTATACACGTATAATTACACGTGTCAATAAAAAGGAGGTGGCGTCGTGACCCCCAAACAGCAGAGATTTGTTGAAGAATATTTATGTGACCTCAACGCCACACAGGCAGCGATGCGGGCGGGGTACAGCACGAAGACGGCCAATGAACAGGCGGCAAGGCTGTTAGCCAATGCTAGCGTCAAAAGTGCTGTCAATGCTGCCCTCGAGAAGCGTAGAAAGAAAACCGGGATCACGGCGGAGTATGTGCTGAGCAACCTGAAGGAAGTTGTCGAGCGGTGTCTGCAGCGGGCTCCGGTCACGGACATGAAGGGTAAGCAGATTCAGGACGAGGACGGTAACGACCTCTGGGAGTTTAACGCGCCGGGGGCAAATAAGGCCTTAGAATTGCTGGGCAGGCATTTGGGGATGTTCGTCAATCGCACTGAACTCACCGGCAAGGGCGGTGCCCCGATCGAAGTCTGTATGCCGCGGGTGGACCTCAGTGGCCTGACGGACGAGGAAGTGGGTCAGTTAGATGAAATCACGAGCAAAATCCCCATTTCTTAATCCGGACGGGCTGAAACGGCTCCGGAAAGACCTCGCACGTGAAAAGGCAGAACGAAGCCTCCCGGCGTTCATTGAGCAGGCGTGGGAGGTAATGGAGCCGGGGACGCGTTATATTGACAACTGGCACATAGCCCTAATTGGCGAATACATGCAGGCCGTCAACCTGGGGCAGGTCCGTCGGCTGATTATAAATATCCCCCCACGACACATGAAGTCGATTGAGGTTACGGTTTGTTACCCGGCGTGGACATGGATACGTGATCCTAAGAAGCGTTTCATCAAGATCAGCTACAGTGATAGCCTGAGCCGCAAACACAATATCCTGTCCCGCGACGTGATCAATAGTCCGTGGTATCAGGAGCAGTGGGGCGAGGTATTTAGCCTGAAAGACGACGTAAACCGCCAAAACGAATTCAAGAATAACCATCAGGGATTCATGTTCTCAACTTCTGTTGGAGGGATGCTGACAGGCGAAGGCGGAGACGTCATCATTATCGATGATCCACAGGACCCGCAAATGGCGAACAGCGAAGCGGAACGGGCAGCGTGTGTGAACTTTTTTAAAAATAAGCTTCAGACACGTTTAAACGATCCGAATAAAGGCGCGATCATCGTCATAATGCAGCGTCTTCATGAAGGAGACCTGACAGGGCACATTCTTACGGAAAATCTTGGATATGAACATTTGTGCCTGCCTGCGATTGCACCACAGCACACAGTGATTACATTTCCAATCAGCAAAAAAGAAATGATCCGGGAAGAGGGCAGCATACTCAACGGGGAGCGCTTCAATCTCTCCGTACTGGATGAGCTGAAGCGTTCGATGGGGAGTCTCCAATTTGCAGGGCAATTCCAGCAGGCTCCCGCCCCGGCGGATGGCAACCTCTTCAAACATCAATTTTTTCGCTCATATCGCGAACACGGAAGCGGAGAAGAGCACACCTTTGAGCTGCTCACTCCGGAAGGATCAAAGCTTTGCCCGGCTGATATGTGCAGGGTTTTTCAGACCTGTGATGTTGCCGCAAGCACAAAGACGAGTGCAGATTATTTCGTTCTTGGAACGTTTTCCCTTACCCCGGAAAACGAGCTTCTTATCCTTGATATCCTCAGAACGCGGGTTGAAGGACCGGACCAACCGGCCATCATGAAGCAGTATTACGATCGATACAAGCCCGTACTGATGGGCGTCGAGAGTAAAAACATGGGCATCACGCTCTTCCAGTCTTTAGTCAGAATGGGGCTGCCTGTCGCCGAACTCAAGCCGGAAACGGACAAATTTACCCGCGCAATCCCTGCTGCGGCGCGCTATTCGACGGGGAGCGTCTATCACCCCATCTCGGCACACTGGCTGGACGATTTTATATCGGAATTGTGCAAATTTCCGAACGCGACCCACGA